>NZ_JBJDNC010000037.1:0-66353 GCF_044900265.1 Pseudomonas sp. NPDC089406
GCCCCGCGCGGCCCCCGCGCCCCCCCGCCGCCCCCCCCCCCGCCCCCCCCCACCCCCCCCCCCCCCCCCCCCCCCCCCCCCCCCCCCCCCCCCCCCCCCCCCCCCCCCCCCCCCCCCCCCCCGCTCCTACAGGGGGCCGCGCTCCCCTTCAAAAACAATTAAAGGCAATCTGCCATCAGTCATTGCGCTGTCATCTTTCTGTCGTATTTTTCGAAGACCACCCAGGGCCGGGGATACCAGCAGTGATCAGGCGTTCTCTCTCTTCCGCAGGGCTGCTGCCACTGCTGCTGTCGATGCTTTGCGTACTCACCCTGACCTTTTTGTGGGGCCTGCACATCAACCAGAAGGCCGCCTCGCGCCAGGATGCGTTGTCGGCAAAAGCCGCCGAACATCTGAACCTTGCCAGCATCGTCGGGGAAAACCTGCGCCAGCTGGTGGACCGCGCCCAAGCCGTCGGGCGGGTGACCCAGGACGACATGAAGCGCCTGCGCCAAGGCAACCTGAGCCTGGCCCGGCTGCTGGCCGAAGACCCGGTGTTCAAGCGCATGAGCCTGTACGACCACAACGGGCGGCTGCTCTCGTCCAGCCACAACGACGAACCCGAGCAACTGCCCCAGGCCTGGCTCGAGCAGCTGAAAACCCATGTCTCGCACTACGGTTTCAAGGCCTTCCTGCCGCGCACCACGCCCCCCGCCAGCCGCTCTGCCCTGCCCAACTGGCGCTTGCCGTTCCTGCTGCCGCTGACTGACCTGCCGGGCCGGGAAATCGACAACATCCTGGTGGTGCAACTGGATATCGGCTACCTGGCGGTGCTGTTCCAGCACATCGACCTGGGCAAGACCGGCCTGGTACGCCTGCTCCAGGACGATGGCCAGGAGCGCCTGCGCATCGACACCAGCGGCGTGGTGGTGGCCGGCGAAACCCTGGTACCCGGCCTGCCGGGCACCGGTGACGACAGCGGCCAGCTCACCCAGTACAGCCTCGAAGGCGCCTACCAGAGCCTGTACCGCCGGGTGCCCGAACGGGGTTTCAGCGTGGTGGTGAGCCAGCGCCACGACGAAATCCTCGCCCCCTCGGCGCTCACCGTCAGCCGCCAGCTGTGGCTGAACGTCGTCATGACCCTGCTGATTCTCGCCAGCCTCACCTGGGGCCTGCGCCTGCTGCACAAGCGCCAGGAGGCGTTCGGCGAACTGGAGCGCGCCCAGCAGGTCAACCAGCAACTGATCGACCGCCTGGAAGACGAGCACCGGCGCAGCAGCCACGCCGCCGCCACCGATCACTTGAGCGGCCTGCACAACCGCCGCCAGTTCGTCGAGGTAGCCGCCCAGGCGCTGACCCAGCAACGCGGCAAGCGCCGGCTGATGGCGATCCTGTTCATCGACATGGACCGTTTCAAGTCGATCAACGACTCCCTCGGGCACAAGGTCGGCGACCTGTTGCTGCAAGCCGTGGCCGGGCGCATCCAACGCCTGCTCGAACCCGGCGACGAAGCCTCGCGCTTTGGCGGCGACGAATTCGTGGTGCTGCTGGCAGGCGAGCGCAGCGAAGAGCAGATAGACGCCTGGGTACGGGCGCTGGTCGACAAGCTCTCGGCCACCTACGCCCTCGACGGCCAGGAGGTCAACACCAGCCCCAGCGTGGGCGTGAGCATCTGCCCGCGCGATGGCCAGGACATCGACACGCTGATCCGCTGCGCCGACGCCGCCATGTACTCGGCCAAGCAGGCCGGGCGTGCGCAGTACCGCTTCTTCGACCCGTCGCTGAACCTGTCCGACATCCAGGCCTTTACCCTCGAACAAGCCTTCGGCAGCGCCCTGGCCGAGCGCCAGTTCGTGCTCCACTACCAACCGCAGATTCGCCTGGATACCCTGCAGGTGCTGGGCTACGAAGCCCTGGTGCGCTGGCAGCACCCTGAATTCGGCCTGCTCTACCCCGACCGCTTCATCGGCATGGCCGAGCGCAGCGGTTTTATCGTCGACCTGGGCTGGGAGGTGCTGCGCCTGGCCTGCGAAGAGCTGGCCCGCTGGGATGCCCGAGAGCAGGATGCGCGCCTGGCGGTGAACGTATCTGCCCTGCAGCTGCGCCAGCCAGACTTCAGCGCCCGCCTGTTGGCCGAGCTTGAGTACTACGGCATCCGCGCCAGCCGCCTGGAGCTGGAAATCACCGAAACCACGGTGCTCGAGCCCGAGGGCACGGCGGTTGAACACCTGTACCGCCTGCGCGCGGCCGGCATCGGCATCAGCCTGGACGACTTCGGCCGCGGCTATGCAGGCTTCGCCCACCTGCAATCACTGCCGCTGTCCAAGCTTAAAATCGACCGGGCGCTGATCGCTCCGCTGTCCAACAGCTACGACGACAGCCCCATCGTGTCCTCGACCATCATCCTGGCCAAGCGTCTGGGCCTTGAGGTGGTCGCCGAAGGCGTCGAAACCCGCGAGCAGGTGGTGTGCCTGAAGCTCGCCGGCTGCGACATCGCCCAGGGTTACCACTTCAGCCGGCCGCTGTCGCCGGCGCAGTTGCACGACTACCCGCCTTTCAACGGCACCGAGGAGAAGGCATGCGTGTACTGAAAACACTGGGCGCCGTGGCACTGGCGCAACTGCTGGCCGGCTACGCGCAGGCCAACTGCACGCCCCACGCCCTGCGCCTGGCGGTGATCCCGATCAAAAGCGTGGAAGACATGACCCGCGAGCACCAGCCACTGCTGGCGCGCCTGGGCAAGGCCGCCGGGGTGCCGGTGGAACTGGTGGTCAGCGGCTCCTACGAAAGCGTGGTGGATGCGATCGTTTCCGGCGGTGCCGACATCGCCCGGCTGGGCCCAGCGTCGTACATCCTTGCCCACCGCCGCGACCGGCGTATCGAGCCGTTCGCCACCTTCACCCTCAGCGGCGGCACCTACACGCCGGCCGGCAACCACTACCAGGCGCTGCTGCTGACTCGCTCTGGTGGCCCCGCCAGTACCGACGCATTGCGCGGCACCCGGGTGGCACTCAGTGACCCGGCCAGCACCTCGGGCAGCCTGGTACCCAGCGTCGAATTTGCCGCGCTGGTGGGCACGCCGCTGCCGAGCTATTTCGGTTCGCTGGTGTATGCCGGCAACCATGACAAAGCCATGGAAGCGCTGCTCGAAGGCCGGGTGGATGCCGCGTTCGTCGCCAGCGAGCAGGCCGATGCCTACCTGGCAAGCCACAGCGTCGATCCCAAGCGCCTGCAGGTGCTGTGGCGTTCCGAGCCGATCTACTACGACCCCTACGTGTTCAGTGCCAGCCTGTGCCCGGCGTTGAAGAACAAACTGCGCAAGGCCATGCTCGAAGACCCCAAGGCCCTCGCGGGGTTTGTCGCCTCCCAGGAAGCCACCGGGCTGGTGCCGGTGGGGCACAAGGAATATGCGGGGTTGGAGAAGATGATGGAGGCGTCATTGCAGCCGTGAGCTTCTGCAGATTTGTGCGGCCCGTGTGGGAGCAACTGTCTTGCTCAATTTCTAAAGCTGGGCACCGCGTCGTCTTCTTCGCGGTGGTCCGGCACTCCGGTAAACCCGCTCCCACAGGACCGCACGAGGCGCGAAACAGGCGCCGTACCTGTGGGAGCGGCTTTAGCCGCGAACACCGGCGCAGCCGGTGCCAGGCACTGCGTCGTTTGCTTCGCGGTGGTCCGGCACTCCGGTAAACCCGCTCCCACAGGGACCGCGGCAGTAGCCAGATCGCGGAATTCAGCGCCCCTTGGCAACCTGCCACAACCGCGCCACATCCGCCGCCCGCGCCTTCAGCAACCCCTCGGCCCCGGCACAGGCCTGCTCCAGGCTCATCGGCCCGCTGGCCAGGGCAAACGCGGCATCGATGCCATGGGCATACAGCTGCTCGTAGCCGGCCCCCAGGGTGCCAGCCAGCACCACCACCGGCACGCCGTGACGCTTGGCCACCCGCGCCACCCCAAGCGGGGTCTTGCCGCGCAGGGTCTGGGCATCAAAGCGCCCTTCCCCGGTGATCACCAGGTCCGCGCCCTGTACCAGCGCATCCAGCCCGGCCAGCTCAGCCACCACCTCTACACCCGGGCGAAACCGCGCGCCCATGAACGCCTTGGCCGCAAAGCCCATGCCGCCGGCCGCACCGCTGCCCGGCTCGTCACGTACATCCTTGCCCAGCAGTTGCGCGCAATGGTCGGCAAAATGGCCCAGGGCCTGGTCCAGCAGTTGCACCTGCTCGGGGCTTGCGCCCTTCTGCGGGCCGAAGATCGCCGAGGCGCCGTTAGGGCCGCACAGCGGGTTGTCGACATCGGCCGCCACCTCCACCTGCACCTCGGCCAGGCGCGGGTCGAGGTCGCTGGCATCGATGCGCGCCAGTTGCGCCAGCGCCAGGCCACCCTCTGCCAACGGCTGCCCGGCGGCATCCAACAGGCGCAGGCCAAGGGCGCGCAGCATGCCGCTGCCACCGTCGTTGGTGGCACTGCCACCGATGGCCAGGACGATACGTTTGGCACCGGCCGCCAGCGCCGAGGCAATCAGCTCGCCAGTGCCCCAGGTGCTGCTGCGGCAGGCATCGCGCTGCTGGCTGGGCAGCAGTTGAATGCCGCTGGCCTGGGCCATCTCGATCACCGCCGTGCGGCTGTCGGCCAACCAGCCCCAGCTGGCCTCGACGCTGTCGCCCAACGGCCCGCGCACGGCCTGCCGGCGCTGTTCGCCGTGGCTGGCCGCGACGATCGCCTCCATGGTGCCCTCGCCACCGTCGGCCATCGGGCACTGCACCAACTCGGCACCTGGCCACACCTCGGCCAGGCCGTCGGCAATGGCACGGGCGACGCCAGCGGCGTCGAGACTGTCCTTGAACGAGTCGGGGGCAATGACGATTTTCATGGGATTCTCCTGTCCTGATGCCTGCATGCTGACAGGTGCGCAAACCCTGCGCTTTGGCCAGATGCACAAAACAGGAGCAGGCTTGTTTGGGCGTTTCCAACAAGCCTGCCCTCCCCTGGGCGCTACAAGGTCTTGAGGTACTCAAGCAGCGCCAGCCGGCGGCCCTCGTCCAGTGCGCCGACGCCATAGTCATGGCCGTCATTGCTGTTGCCCCGCACCTGGGTGTCGAACTTGAACAGGTTGCCCTCGCCCTCGGTGGTGACGAAGCCGACATGCTTGGGGTCGAACTCATTGCTACCGGTGTAGAACACCTTCATCCGCTGCTGGGGCGCCAGCAACAGTTCGTACAAGCTGGCGACCGAGCCGTTGTGCAGGTAGGGCGCCGTGGCCCAGATGCCGGTCAGTGGCCGTGCCTTGTAGGCCAGGGTCGGCTGGGTGAAGGCTGCCTTGTAGCAGTCGATTTGCCGCAGATCGCGCTCATCCTCAACCCGCATCAGCTGGCGGTTACGAAAACCGGGCACGCGCTCGGGCTTGACCGGAATGCCAACGAAGCCACCGGCAACCAGCTCAGCCACATCGTGGCGCTGGCCCAGCAAGGTTTGCTTGGCGGTCACCGTCAGCATGTTGGCGACTTTGTCGTAGGGTTGCACAACCTGCTTCGGCTGGTGCTTGGGCGTTGCCACCGTCATGCCCGCCAACACCCCGGAAGACGATGCGTACTGGAAGGCGTTGCAGGCCATGCCCGGGTCTGTGCCGATCAACTGCGGGTTGTTGTCCAGCGCATCGGCGGAGCCGATGGTGACCATGTGCGCCTTGATCGGCGTTTTCAGGTCCGTGCGCTCCAGCTTGGCGTGGCAGCTGCCGCAGTTCAACGCGTCGTACACGCCCTTGCCCTCGGCAACCAGCTCAGGCTTGGGCTCGCCCAGCACATCGTTCGGCCAGCGCGGCGGCTTGAGCGTGCGCAGCGACTCTTCCAGCACCTCCAGGTTCTTGACCTTCACGCTGGAAACGAAGCCTCGCAGCAAGCCTGGGTCCTTGACCGGGATCACGTCGGCGTACACCCCGATCACCTCGCCAACGTTGCGCCCCAGGGCGCCGACGTCGATGCTCTCGCGCCCCAGCAGTTTCAGGCGCTGGTTTTCGACCATGCCATTCCACTGCACCTTGTCGTGCTGCGGCACGTTCCAGAGGAACGGGTAGCTCACCGGTGCATCGGCGGGGTTGGCCTGCGGGTTGGGCGCACCGCTGATCTGGCTGACCTTGTTCAGAATGTGCCCCACCGCATCGAGGCGGCCTGGCCCGTACTTGGCCACATCGCCATTGAGCTCGCTGTTGCGGGCATAAAACGCGTTGAGCTGGGTGAGCGATTGCTTGAGCAACTGGCGATTCTCGGCATTCTCCCGCTCGCCGAGTACCGCCTGGGCAAAGCGCGAGAACTTGGCCGTGTCGGTTTGTGTCTCGCGCATGGCCTGCTGCAGGTCATCGAAAAATGCCTGGAAGTCGGCATTGGTCGGCCCACCCTGGATCACCATGCGCTGCCCGTTGTACTGCACGGTACTGGTGTGGCAGGCCGAGCAGTTCATGCCCAGCCAGAGCTCGCGGTTGCCTTGGTTCTGGTACCAGCGCAAGCGGGTGTAGGACAGGTGGCGATCATCGTTGTCATCGGGCACGAAGCCCATCGGCAGCAGCAATGTGCGCCCCTGGTACTGCGCCTGGTAAGCCGCATAACCGTAACGGGCGATGTTCTGTTCGGTGAGAAAACGGCCTTGCTGGCCGGGCGCCTCCAACGCGTCGGCCCAGGACAGCGGCATATAGCGCGAGCCTTGCGACAGCTGCTGCCAGTTGGCAAGGGTGCGTGCATCCCACCCCTGGTCGAGGTCAACGGCCTGCGCCTGCGCCGTGGTCGCCATGGCAAACAGGCTGCTCAACAGCAGCTTCTTCCTTGAAATCATCATCCCTGCAGCTCCCTTGCTTGACGTGGTCAGCGCACTGTAGCCGAGCGGTTTGCCGGTGCCAGGGTGATGGCATATTAATGCCAGCATTAGCGGATGATAGTGCTAGCAAGAATTGCTTGCGTCTGCCTGTGCAATGCTGTCACGAAGAGAACGAGTATCGCAGATGCACCGTGGCCCCTATGGGAGCAACTGTCTTGTGCTGCCTGAACCGGCCTCATCGCCGGCAAGCCGGCTCCTACAGGATCGCGCGAAGCCCGAACCAAGCGCCGTACCTGTGGGAGCGGCTTTAGCCGCGAAGCAGGCACCGCGGTAGATGGCACCGGCTGTGCCGGTGATCGCCGGCAAGCCGGCTCCTACAGGATCGCGCGATGCCCGAACCAAGCGCCGTACCTGTGGGAGCGGCTTTAGCCGCGAAGCAGGCGCCGCGGTAGATGGCACCGGCTGTGCCGGTGATCGCCGGCAAGCCGGCTCCTACAGGATCGCGCGATGCCCGAACCAAGCGCCGTACCTGTGGGAGCGGCTTTAGCCGCGAAGCAGGCGCCGCGCTAGATGGCACCGGCTTCGCCGGTGTTCGCGGCTGAAGCCGCTCCCACAGAATCTTCGTTAAATCAACGAGTTGTGATTTGTTCCACAGGCGCTGGCTCAGTCCGCCGGCAGCAACTGCAACCCCAGGTACAGGCTCAGCATGCCTTCCATGCGCAGCGGGTCCACCTCGCCCAGCTCGGCAATGCGTTCCAGCCGGTAGCGCAGGCTGTTACGGTGAATCCCCAAGATATCGGCACAGGCCTGGCTCTGCCCGTCATGGGCGCACCAGGCGCGCAGCGTGGCCAGCAACTGGCCGCTGGCGTCCCTGGCGCGGATGCGCAGCAACGGCTCCAGCAGCTCATCCAGGGCGTCGTCGTTACGGTGGCGCCACAGCAGCGCCGGCAGGCGGTAACGCTCCAGGCTCAGCAGGCGCTCGTTGGGCAGCACCTCACGCCCGTAGGCCAGCAAGTCGCGCACCCGGCGGTAGCCACGGCGCAGTTGCTCCAGGCTTTGTGCCGGGCTGCCCAAGGCGAGCCGCTCGACTTCCCAGCCGTGGCGCTGCAGGCGCTCGAACAGCCGCGCTTCGTCCACCGCAGCCACCGCCGGGCGGCACCACAGCAACGACTGGCGCGCAGGGCTGACGCACCAGCTGTCGGGGAAGCGGCTCATCAGCCAGGCCGACAGTGCCTCGGCCGGCGGCCCGGATTTCAGCTCGAACAGGCAAGGCACCCGCGGCAGGTTGGGTTTCAAACCCAGCTGCTGCGCTTCGTCCACCAGCCGTGGCGACTCGCCCGAACCACCCAGCAGCAACGCCAGCAAGTCATCACAGCGCTGGCGCCGCCACTGTTGCTCTACCTGCAGGTGACGTTGGGCCAGCAGCATCTCGGCGGTCATGCGCACCAGTTCGCCGTAGGTGCGCAACTGCTGCGGCTCGCCGGTCAGGCCCAGCACGCCGATCAGCCGGCCATCGAGCATCAGCGGCAGGTTGACCCCCGGCTGCACGCCCTTCAGGCATTTGGCGGCCTCGCCGTCCAGCTCGACGATGCGCCCGTTGGCCAGCACCAGTTGCGCGCCTTCGTGGCGGGTATTGATACGCTCGGCCTCGCCGCTGCCCAGGATCAGCCCCTGGCTGTCCATCACATTCACGTTGCAAGGCAAAATGGCCATCGCCCGGTCGACGATGTCCTGGGCCAGCGCGTGGTCCAGTTCGAACATGCAGGGTTCCTTAAGGTTTGGTCGCCGGCACAGCAGCTTTGAGCCCAGCCTGTGCAAAAGCACAAAGACAGCCGCGCTACACTCCCCGAGACTCGTCAAGGCGAGCGCCGGCTACAGGCGACGCGGCGACAACCATAACAAAAGAGACCCCGATCATGGCACACAGCCCCGCCCCTGACCAAGGCAACGACATCACCCGCAACGCGCTGTACCGGCGCATCACCCTGCGGCTGATTCCGTTCATTTTCATCTGCTACCTGTTCAACTACCTGGACCGCGTCAACGTCGGCTTTGCCAAGCTGCAGATGCTCGACGCCCTGAAATTCAGCGAAACGGTGTACGGCCTCGGCGCCGGCATCTTCTTCATCGGCTACGTGCTGTGCGGCCTGCCCAGCAACCTGGCGCTCAACCGCTTCGGCCCGCGACGCTGGATCGCGGTGATGATGATCGCCTGGGGCAGCCTGTCCACCTGCCTGCTGTTCGTCACCACCCCCACCGAGTTCTACACCTTGCGCCTGCTCACCGGCGCCGCCGAAGCCGGCTTCTTCCCGGGCGTGGTGCTGTACCTCTCGCGCTGGTTCCCGGCCGCGCGGCGTGGCCGCATCATGGCCCTGTTCATGTCGGCGATCCCGGTTTCCGGCCTGCTCGGCGGGCCGTTCTCGGGTTGGATTCTGCAACACTTTGCCGCAGGCCAGGGCGGCCTTGCCGGCTGGCAGTGGATGTTCCTGATCCAGGGCCTGCCCACCGTCGCCCTTGGCGCGCTGGCCGTGGTACTGCTCAGTGACAGCCACCAGAAAGCCACCTGGCTGAGCCCGGCCGAGCGCCAGCTGATCGATGCCGACCTTGCCGCCGACGCTGCCGCCAAACCCGCCACCCGCGGTGATGGCGTGCTCGCCGTGCTGACCAACCCGCTGATCTGGACCTTCGGTTTCGTCTACTTCTGCATCCAGAGCGGCGTGTACGCGATCAACTTCTGGCTGCCGTCGATCATCAAGAACATGGGCTTCGACAACCCGCTGCTGATCGGCTGGCTGAGCGCCATCCCGTACCTGCTGGCCGGGGTGTTCATGATTCTGGTGGGCCGCTCGGCAGACCTGCGCAACGAGCGCCGCTGGCACCTTGTGGTGCCGATGCTGATGGGCGCGCTGGGCCTGGTGATCGCGGTGAACTTCGCAGGCCAACCGGCCATTGCCATCCTCGGCCTGTCCATCGCCACCATGGGCGCCCTCACCGGCCTGCCGATGTTCTGGCCAATGCCGACCGCCCTGCTGAGCGCCGGCACCGCCGTGGCGGGCCTGGCGATCATCAACTCGGTGGGGCAGATGGCCGGCTTCCTCAGCCCGTACCTGGTCGGCTTCATCAAGGACCAGACTGGATCCACCGATGCCGCGCTGTATGCGCTGGCGGTGTTGATCGTGGTCGGTAGCCTGGTGGCGCTGCGCGTCTCGCGCGCCGGCAACAGCGCCCTGGCCCGCGCCAACTGACGCGTCCCCTGTAGGAGCCGGCTTGCCGGCGATAGGGCCCTGGGCGCCAACACAAGGTATTGTGTCGCTCTCAAAGGCCTCATCGCCGGCAAGCCGGCTCCTACAAGGACCGGTGCATGCTGATCGACGAAGAACTCACCCTTAAAAAGCTCGAAACCTTCCTCGCCTTCATGCGCACCGGCAACCTCGGCCGCGCCGCCGCAGAACTTGCCACCAGCGCTGTCAGCGTGCACCGCGCCATCCACTCGCTGGAAAGCGCCCTGCGCTGCCCCTTGTTCAAGCACGAAGGCCGCCAGCTGATCCCGCTGGAAAGCGCCTACGTTCTGGAGAAAAAGGCCCGCCAGCTGATCCAGGACGCCGAACAGATGGTGCGCCACACCCGCGAGGCCGCAGGCTTCTACGCCGAGCGCTTTCGCCTGGGCGCGCTGTATTCGCTCACGGTCAAGACCGTGCCCAAGCTTGTGATGGGCCTGAAGCTGCGGCGCAGCGAGCTGAACATCGACCTTACCCTGGGCTCGAACATCGACCTGCTGCACCGCCTGAAAAACCACGAACTGGACGCCATGCTGGTGTCGCTGGACGAAAGCGTCAGCGACCCGGCCTGCGAGCAACTGGCGCTGTTCTCGGACGATATCTTCCTCGCCGTGCCCACCGATTCCCCCTTCGCCGAACAGGCCGAAGTGGACCTGGCGGACCTCGCCGACTCCACCTTCATCACCCTGACCCAGGGTTTTGCCACCCACCGCGACGGTGCACGGGTGTTCCAGCAGGCCGGGTTCGAGCCCAAGGTGGCCATGCAGGTGAACGATATCTTCACCCTGCTGAGCATGGTCAGCTCGGGGGTGGGCTTTGCCCTGCTGCCGGGGCGCATCGCGGCGGTATACGAGAACCGCGTGCGGTTGATTGCGCTGCAGCCGCGGTATCGGTTGCAGCAGCATATTGGCGTGGTGTTCTTGAAGGCGCGCGAGCGCGAGCCGAACCTGTTGGCGTTGTTGGCCGAGTGCAGGATGTATAGCCGGGAGGTTTGATTGGGCGGTGGCCTGGTCTGGCGCTTCGAGGGGAACTGCTGCACGATGATGGCTTTTGGCTGCCATGGTGGGTAGCCGGCACCAGGGAGTCAGGGGTAGTAATGGGTATTCAGGCTATTTGGTCTTCGAAGCTGGATAACTTTAACGCTGGGCCGAACGGCATAAGATCAGAGCGGTTAAATCTATTCATTGGGCCAAACAACAGCGGCAAGAGCCGATTGCTCAGGGCGCTGTTTTCTTCCGAAAAAAAGGAGCTTCAGGTCGCTGCGGGTAGAACACTCTCTACCATAGCCGCAGAGCTGGGTGACATGCTGGGCTTTTTCGAAAACCATACTGCCATTGGGCCAATAGTATCTGCCGATTTTCTAGGGGCACTTAATAATAAATGTCTGAGCCACTCCTCCAGCGAGGAGCTATTTAATAACCTCCTGAGAGTAATCGACGGCAGAACAAGTATTTATGAAAACCATCATATCAGTCATGACGCCCGGAGTGCCATGCAGAGCTTCAAGTGGCAGATGGAAGATAGAGGACTATCAGATACGGCGCCCCTAACTGTGGGGAAACTGAAATCCACACTCGAGTTTATTTTAAACTCCAAACATCACTACATTCCTATTCTCAGGGGCATGCGTCCTCTTGACGCATCGACTGACGCTTTTCGCAATCGGACATGTAAAGACTATTTCCCCGCTCAAGCTCTCGACATCAAAGAGCTAAACATCATTACAGGCTTCGACCTGTATCAGTTGCTCGTACAATTCCTTCTAGGGCAGCCGCAAGAAAGGCAACTCATTCGGGAGTATGAAACGATTCTTGGCCATGAGTTCTTTGGTGGTGCTGAAATCACATTAATCCCCCAGTACGGCAAAGACACCGTTTCGGTAAAGATCGGCGACGACGACCAGTTCTCCATCTTCGACTTGGGCGACGGCATGCAGCAAGTGATCATCATCACTTCCGCCGCTTTCCTCACCAAGGAACCCGCACGCTTCTTCATCGAGGAACCCGAGCTTTGCCTTCACCCCGGCCTTTTGAGAAAACTGGCGCTTTTCCTGCTCAACCACACCGAACACCAATACTTCGCCACCACCCACTCCAACCACCTGCTCGACCTCGCGGAAATCGACACCCGCGTGACCATTCACAAGGTCTCCAAAATCGGCAGCCAGGCCGACGTGAAGTTCGAGGTGAAGGAGTCGACCAAAGACCGGGAACTGCTAGCCGAATTGGGCGTTTCAGCCTCCTCCGTGTACCTGGCCAACTGCACAGTGTGGGTCGAGGGCATCACCGACAGGCTCTACCTCGGCGTATTCATGAAGCAATACATCGACGAACTGGAAGAGGGAACGCGCAAGACAAAGCTGACCGGCTTGCTGGAGAACTTCCATTACGCCTTCGTCGAGTACCAAGGCGGTACGCTCGGCCACTGGGCATTCGACGACCGGACGGACACCGAACAGCTCAATGCCACGCGGTTGTGCGCCACCGCATTTCTGTTGGCCGATGGCGATATCGTCGGCAAGGGTGACCGTGCCGACTTGCTGCAACAGCAATTGGGCATGCGGCTGCACCTGCTCAAGGGCAAGGAAATCGAAAACCTGCTGCCCCGCAACATCATCATCGAAACGGCCAAGACGCTCTTTGGCAGGAAGAACAAGGCCACCGTTCAAGGGTTGGACCCGGCGCTGCTGGACAAGCTGGAACCTGGCCTTGAGGTCTCACCGCATGGTATCGGCCGTCACCTTGACAATGCCCTTGGCCTCAACGACACCGGCAAAGACGCCCGGCGCGTATTCGCAGAAGACAGCGGCACCATCAAGGACAAGGTCAAGTTCTGCCATGCTGCCATCGAGCAAATGAAAACGCTTGAGTGGAAATTGACCGAACCGCTTCGGGGGCTTTGCGAGCAGATTTTCGAGCATATCCTCAGCAACAATCACCTTTGAGGATTTCATCGCGCAGCCTTTGGTAGATGGACATAGCTAGTTGATCGGTACTGGTTTTTGGCAACTGTGCTGCCTGTACCGGCCTCATCGCCGGCAAGCCGGCTCCTACAGGTACAGCGCAGGCCTTGATCTGACGCGATCCCTGTAGGAGCGGCTTTAGCCGCGAACACCGGCGCAGCCGGTGCCATATGCACCGCAGATTGGCAGCTCCCCTTACCCCACCAACCCCCGCACACAGAAATACAGAATCGAAGGCCCCATCAGGCACCCCAGCCCGGTATGGAAGGTCGCAGTCAACGCGCCATAAGGCACCAAGCGCCGGTCCGTCGCCGCCAGCCCCGCAGTCACCCCGGACACCGTCCCGGCCAAGCCGCCGAACACCATTGCCGAACGCGGGTTGTCCAGGGCCAGCAAGCGCGCCGACACCGGGGTGAACACCATCACCAGGATCGCCTTGATCAACCCGGTGGCAATCGACAGCGCCATCACGTCCGAACTCGCCCCCAGCGCCGCACCGGTCACCGGCCCGACGATATAGGTCACAGCGCCCGCACCGATGGTGGTCATGCTCACCGCATCGCGATAACCGAACGCCCAGGCCACGCAGGCGCCGACAATGAACGGCAGCACCGTGCCCAGCAGCAGCGCCACCGCGCCGATCATGCCGGCCTTGCGCGCCTCGGTGGCCTGCACCTCGAAGGCTGTGGCGACGATGGCGAAATCGCGCAGCATGGCCCCGCCCATCAGGCCGATACCAGAGAACAACGCCATGTCGGCCAGGCCCTTCTGCCCGCCGGTGAGCGTGCCGCCCACCCAGGCCAGCACCAGGCCGATGACGATGGCGATGGCCGAGCCGTGCACCCGGCCGAAAGTCAGGTACTTCGACAGCAGCACCGACAGCCACATGATCCCGCCCACCACCGCAAAAGCAGTGATCAGGCCGTTGTGTTCCAGGGCGTTGTCAATGATCGGCCACATGTCAGCGCCCTCCCGCAGGCACGGCCTGCGCGTTGCTCGGTGGCGGCGCGTCCAGCGCCGGCAGGGGCTCGCCGCGGTGGCTGCGGCTGATCAGCGCGATGGTCAACCCGCACACCAGCACCGCGCCGACGGCGCCCAGCAGTGCCACCGGCCCGCCGTGCAGGGCGGTGACCACGTTCTGCTGGGCGGCCATGGCCACCACCACCGGGATGTACATGGCACCCCAAAAGCCCACGCCGAACTCGCATTCCTTGCTCATGCCGCCGTGGCGGTGCATGTACAGGCGTGCGCAGATCAGCAGGATCATGGCGATGCCCACCCCGCCCACATTGGATTTGACGCCCAGCAGCACGCCCAGGAAGTCGCCGACGATAACGCCGGCAAGCGTGCATACCGCCAGCAGAGCCACACCATAGATGATCATTGTTGTTGTCCTCAGCTTTTGTCGAAGTTGCTTGTTGTTGTTCTTCGAAACGCATTGCTTGGTACCGCAAATACGAGGGTTGCAGGGCCGGCCTTATCGCCGGCAAGCCGGCTCCTACAGAGGGCCTGTTGTGCCGGGTCAATGCCTGCGCTGCACCTCCCGACGCAACAGGGCGTCCACTGTATCGGGCCGGGTGCTTTCCAGGGCCACTACCCTGCCCTGTTCCAGCACCGGGCGGGCCAGGCCGCTGAGCACGCTGCCCGGTGGCAGCTCCACTTGCAGGCGCACACCGCGCTCGAAGGCGGTACGCAGCAGCCCGCGCCAGTCCACCACCCGGGCCATGTTCCAGGCCAGGTCGTCCTTCAATTGCACAGGGTCATGCACTGGCCGCGCGCGGGTGCCGCTCAGCCAGGTGATACGCGGCCGGCGCAATTGCACCGGTTCGAACGCCGCTGCCAGCTGTGCGGCGGCGCCGTCCAGCAGCCTGCAATGGGACGGCACGCTGATCGCCAGCCTGCGGGCCACGCCCCGGCCCTGGGCACGGCGTGCAACCTCGGCCATGGCGCTGTCGCTGCCGGCGATGACGATCTGGTTGTCGCTGTTCAAGTTGGCCACAAAGGCCTCGCCCGGTACCTCGGCCAGCAGTTGCTCGACGCCCGCCAGGTCAAGGCCGCTCAAGGCCGTCATGCCGTAACCCTGCGGGTAGGCACGTTGCATCAGTTCGCCGCGCAGGGCCACCAGGCGCACGGCATCGGCCAAATCCAGGGCATCGGCCACCACCGCAGCCGGGTAGGCGCCGATGGACAAGCCGGCCACATAATCCGGCGCCGGGCTGCGTTGCAGCAGCCAGCGCGCCCAGGCCACACCGGCCAGCAGCAGGCACAGCTGCACGGCGCGGGTGCCCTGCAAGGCATCTGCAGTGTCCAAAGCCAGCACCGCTTCACCCAAGGTATCGCTGGCCTCCTCCAGCAGGCATTCAGCGCCCGCCGGCAAGGTGTGCAGCATGCCCGGCTGCTGCGCGCCCTGGCCCGGGAAGGCGAACAGGCTGCTCATGCTGCGCACTCCAGCGCTGACCACGGGTCGCACACCAGCCGTGCGCCGCTGGCTGACTTGAGCAGTACACGGTTAGCCGGGCCTGCCCATTCGCGCAGGGCGATGGCGCCGGCCGGGGTTTCCAGTTGCAGGTCGATGCGGCATGGCGCGCAGTCGAGGATGTCCAGCAGTTCCTTGGCGGCCTGGCGGGTGAAAGCGGTTGGGGTGCGCAGGAGCAAGTCGAGGTCGCTGCCCGCATGCAACACATCGAGGCCTGTGGCGAGGTGGTAGCCAACGCCTCCGGTGGGGCCCCAGTGCAGGCCGGTGGCGGCCAGTACCGGGGCAATCGATGCCAGAGCGTCAAGCGCCATCGCGGGGCAAGCCCGCTCCCACGCAGCAGTTGCGCTATCAACGTGGGAGCGGGCTTGCCCCGCGATGAGGCCTTCCGGGCTTACCACATGGTCGATATCCACCACCCGCATAAACCCGCCCCAACGCTGCGCCCGCCCCTGCCCGCGCACCCCGACCGCCACCCAGCCATCGCTGCACCGGGCACGGCGCACCACCACCGGCAGGCCGGCAGCCAGCACCTGCACAGCCCACTGCGGCGCATCGTCAGCCAGCATCTGCGGGGTCATCCCCCACAGCAGGTCGTGGGCACGCGGGGCGCTCATCTCAGGCCTCCTGCCACTGGCTACGCAGGCGCTCGCGCACCTGGCGCGAGGCCTGGCGATGCTCGCCACCCAGGCGCGAGGCCAGGTCGGTGGACTGGCCGATATCACGCACCGCATCGGCCAGGCAGGCCCGTACCGCCGCAATATCTGCAGCATCTGGCCGCTCGGCATCACCCACGCTCAAGCGCTTCCACAGCAAGCCCAGCGAGGCATAGCTGTGCAGGTCATAGGCCATCGGTGGTACCTCGGCGGCCAGCGCCTCCAGCGCCTCGACACTGCGCAAGGTAATGCGCGCTGCGGCGGCCTTGCCCATGGCATGCACCATCACGCCGCTGTCATCCAGCGCGATCAGGCGCTGGGCCTGGTAGCCATGGGCCAGAAACGCCCCGGACATGGCCTTGCCCACCAGCAAGCCGATCACCGGGTGCCCGGCCAGCCGCGCCTGGGCATAGGCCTCGACGGCGCCGGCCAAGGCCTGGTGAATACCCAGCGCCTCCTCACGGCGGCCATAGGCCTGGCTGGGCACATCGATCACCGCGACGATGGCGCGTTTTTCACCATTGCGGTCAGCCGCAACTGCCTCGCTCACCGCCTTGGCCAGGCCCCAGCCTTCGAGCAAACCGACCTCGCCTGCGCGGGCCCGAGGGAACGGGTTATGGGCGTCGGGCACCACGGCAATGAAGCGCGCCAGGCGGTTGTCCAGTTCACCATCAACCACCTGCAGCGAGGCCGGGTAACCCGCCAGCGGTTCACCGCCGGCCAGGCCCGGCAGCCAGTTCAGGGCTCGATTCATGATGCATCTCCTTGGTAAAGGGCACGCACGGCGGCGCCATCCAGTTGCGCGACGTCCTCGCCCAAACTGCCGAGACGTTCCAGGTAACGGGCGTATTGCCCGGCGCGGTTAGCTGAAGGCGCATCGAGCAGTTGCAGCAGTTGCTGGCGAATGCTGTCGACATCGTCGGCCACGTAGCCGTCCACCAGGCCGCTAGCATGGCGCTGTTCGCCCCCGGTCAGGCTCCAGATGAAGGGCCGGTCACTGGCGTTGTATTCCTCGATACCCGCCTCCTGCTCGATCACCTGCGGGCCATTGAGCCCCAGGCGTGCTTCGCGAGTAACCAGCAGATGGCTGCACAACCCGGCGGCAATGGACATGCCGCCGAAGCAGCCGACCGAGCCTGCGATCACCCCGACCACCGGCTGGTAGCCGCGCAGCTCGACGATGGCGGCCTGGATCTCGGCAATGGCCGCCAGACCCAGGTTGGCCTCCTGCAGGCGCACGCCGCCGGTTTCCAGCAGCAGCACGGCGCAGGTGGGGATGCCGTTGCGGTTGTCCTCCACCGCCAGCTCCAGGGCGCCGGCGATCTTCGCCCCGCCCACCTCGCCCATGCTGCCGCCCTGGAAGCCGCCCTCGATGGCAGCCACCACGCAGGGCCGGCCGGCCAGGCGGCCCTTGGCGATGACCACGCCGTCATCGGCCTGGGGCACGATGCCCTGGCGCGGCAGCCAAGGTGACATCAGGCGCTCGAACGGGCCGAGCAGTTCGCGGAAGGTGCCGTTGTCCAGCAGCGCCCGGGCGCGCTGGCGGGCGCCCAGTTCGACGAAGCTGCGGTTGTGCAGCAGGCGGGCGGTATCAGTCATGGTCGATCTCCTCGAAGCCTTGTTCCAGGCGCAGGCGCACCACGCCCGGGGTGGCGCCGAAATCATGAATGTCGATGTTCAGCGCCGGCAGCGCGCGGCCGGCGAACAGGCGCTCGAACAGCTGCGCCCAGCGGGCTTCGCTGCCGTTGACCGAGGTCACCACCTGGATCTGCAGGCTGCCCTGGGTGCCGGGCTCTATCAGTACTTCAAGGTCGCCGGAGCTGACGCAGCCCACCAGGGTGCGGCCGCGCCCGGGCGCTTGTGCAGGGAATTGAAAGTTCAGGGTTTGCATGTCACAGGCCTCCGGCCGCGTCGAGGAACAGGCAGGCAGCCAGCAGATCGGCGGCGCCGCCCGGTGAGGCATTCAGTTGCAGCAGCTGCGCATCGAGCCTTCGCAGTTGGCGGCGCCCGGCCAGGCTGGCGCTGCCGCCTGCGCCGAGCACGGCCCGGGCGCCCTGCTGCACGGATTGCAGGCCTTCAGTACCGGCGCGCCAGAGCACGCAGGTGTCGCCCAGGGTGGCCATGATCGCCAGCAGCGCGTCGAGCCGGGCGTGGGGCTCGCTGCAGCCTGCGGCTCGGCTGCGGTGCAGCTGCACCAGGCCGTGGTCGATGACCGCCGGGAAGCCCAGCTGGGCTTGCTCGCGGGCGCCGCCTACGCCGTGGCGCTGGCGTACCTGGCTGCCGTGGCTGTGCTGCGCCGGGCAGGCCGGGTCGTCGAGCAGCGCGATGCGCCCGGCGCGGCTGGCCACGGCCCGGGCATCGGCTTGGCCGCCCAGGGCCCGGGCGGCCACCAGCAGGCCCAAGGCCCAGATGGCGCCGCGATGGGTGTTCACCCCGCCGGTGGTGGTGAGCATGGCGGCCTCGCCTTCGCGGCCGATGCGGCCCAGGTCGGCGCGCAGGGCCGGGGTGATCGCGCCGTGCTGTAGCGCCGCTTGCGCCATGTGCTTGAAGCACGGCCACAGGGCCAGGGCCGAGGCGTGCATCAGGGCCAGGCTCATGTCGTGGTGGGCGCCGTTGCTGCGCCGGTCCACCAGGCCCGGTTTGGGTGAAAGATCGGCTTCGTCGAGCAGGGCTTCGACGGCAAGGTCGGCAAGGTGATCAGCCAGAGCGACGGGGCTGGCCTGTACCGGCCCTTTCGCGGGCAAGCCCGCTCCCACAGGGACCGCATGAATTTCATGCTCGGTGTCTTTAACAGGGATCACCAGGGCCTCCGGCACAGCGCCGTGCCTGTGGGAGCGGGCTTGCCCGCGAAGAAGCTGATGCGGCTTCAGGTCGAGTGCTTTCATCACCAGCTCCTGAACCGTGCAGGCGGGTTGTAGAGGCCACCGGACCACTCCACCAGCTCGGCGATGCTGCGCGCGGCGAGCAGTTCGCGGCTGGCGTCGGTGCGGCGAATCCCTAAGTCCTCGGGCAAGGCCACCAGGCCTTCGCGGCGCAGGCGCTGGGTGTCGGCGGGGTCATGGCGCAGGCCGATGGCGGTCACCCCGGCCACGGCGGCGATCATCTGCCGGCGCTCTTCCAGGCTGCGCGCCTTGTACAGGTAGGCGATGCCTTCTTCGGTGAGCAAGTGGGTCACGTCGTCGCCGTAGATCATCACCGGGGCCAGGGGCATGCCGGTTTTTTTCGCCACCTCCACGGCATCCAGGGTGTCGACGAAAGTGGGCTTGCCGCCCTCCTGGTAAGTTTCGACCATCTGCACCACCAACTTGCGACCCCGCTCCAGCAAGGTGTCGGGCACGGTCATGTCGAGCCAGGCCGGGGTGGCATGGCGCCGGCCGCGCGGGTCGTGGCCCATGTTCGGCGCACCGCCGAAACCTGCCAGGCGGCCGCGGGTCACGGTGGAGGAATGGCCGTCGCCGTCTACCTGCAGGGTGGCGCCGATGAACAGGTCTACCGCGTACTGGCCGGCCAGCTGGCACATCATGCGGTTGGAGCGCAGCGAGCCATCACGCCCGGTGAAGAACACATCCGGGCGCTGGGCGATGTAGTCCTCCATGCCAAGCTCGGTGCCGAAGCAATGCACGCTGTGCACCCAGCCGGTTTCGATGGCCGGTATCAGCGTGGGGTGCGGGTTCAGCGTCCAGTTGCGGCAGATCTTGCCCTTCAGGCCCAGGGATTCGCCGTAGGTGGGCAAAATCAGCTCGATGGCGGCGGTGTTGAAGCCGATGCCATGGTTCAGCGACTGCACCTGGTGCTTTTCGTAAATACCGCGGATCGCCATCATCGCCATCAGCACGTGCACCGGCTTGATGTGGCGCGGGTCGCGGGTGAACAGCGGCTCGATGTAGAACGGCTGGTCGGCAACCACAACAAAGTCCACCCAGGACGCCGGAATGTCCACCCGCGGCAGGTCGTCTACCCGTTCCACCAGCTGGTTCACCTGGGCGATGACGATGCCGTCGCTGAACGCCGCCGGCTCCACCAGCGCCGGGGTGTCCTCGGTGCTGGGGCCGGTGTACAGGTTGCCGTCGCGGTCGGCCATGAAACCGGCCACCAGGGTGACGTTGGGGATCAGGTCCACCAGCAGGCGCGAATACAGCTCGATGTAGGTATGGATGGCGCCCACTTCCAGCAGGCCGTCTTCAAGCAACTGGCCGATGCGCAGGCTCTGCGGCCCGGCAAAGCTGAAGTCGAGCTTGCGCGCGATGCCACGCTCGAACAGGTCCAGGTGCTCGGCGCGGCTGACGCTGGGTAGGATCATGTGCAGGTCATGCAGGCGCGCCGGGTCGGCCTTGGCCAGCGAACGGGAGAGAAAATCGGCCTGCTTCTGGTTGTTGCCCTCCAGCACCACCCGGTCGCCCGGGGCCAGCAGCAGCTCCAGGGCCTCGACGATGCGTTCGGTGGGCAGCACCACGCCATCGGCCAGATGCCGCACGCGCTCAAGGCGGCGCTGTTTCTCGGCGCGCCGGCGCGACCATTGCGGCGGTGGATTCTTCATTGTTGTCATTGGGTGACTCCACGGGTTCGCTGTCGTGGAATCACCTTAGGGCGCAGGCAAGTGCTGCATCAATCAAGCAGACCGTCGATTCATTACGCTAAGGTTAACGATGACCCAGCGGTCAGGCTGTCTAATCGGCGAGAATGCCACTATTATGCCACTATGCGTTTCATTCAACGGTCACTCAATCGTTGTACTAGGATTCGAAGCGCTTTCGCGCCGCTACAGGACAGGCAGCGCTCACTTTCATTGACTCACGGACGACACCATGCCCCCACACCTGCCCTTTCCCCAGATCGGCAAAGCCATCGCCAGCACCGGCAGCCAACAGTTTCCGCGCCGGCTACACGACCTGATTCGCACCCAGCTGACGGTCGATGCCACGCATATCAGCCAGTCGCGCATTGCCTCTGGCGAAGGCGACGCACCGCTGTTGTGCGAAACCGTGCTGTCGCACCCGGCCATCACCCTGGGCGACCCGGCGCGCCTGCAAATGGCCCGCAGCAACAATGGCTACCACTACCAGATCACCGTGCTGCGCGCCGCCCAGGGCGATGCCTTCACCTTGTCCGAACGGCACTTGCTGGAGGACATCTCGCCGCTGCTGCTGCCGATGCTGGAGAAGCACGGCGATGCCCTGCACCCGGCGCCGCCGGCAGTTGGCGAGTCATTGCCGGCGCGTTTTCTCGAGCGCTTGCAGCAAAGCGGGCTGAGCCTTTCGGAGCGCGAGCGCCAGGTATGCCTGGGCCTGCTGGCCGGGCACACCGCGCCGCAGCAGGCCGAGCTGCTGGCGTTGAAGGTCAATACGGTGGAAAGCTACCTGCGCCGCGCGGCGATCAAGCTGGGCATCAGCGGGCGGCATTCGCTGATGCGCTGGATGTACGGCGCCCAGGTGCCGGCGCGGCATCATTGACCTCAAATCCTGCGCCCTGGTGTAGGAGCGGCCTTGTGTCGCGAAAGGGCCGCATAGCGGCCCCAGGTTCTTGGACTCATGCAAGATCGCCGGGGCTGCTGCGCAGCCCTTTCGCGACACGAGGCCGCTCCTACACAGGGGGCCATGCAGGGTCACTCAATCCCGCGCCAACGCCTCGATCGGGTCGAGCCTGGCGGCGTTACGTGCGGGCACAAAGCCAAACACGATGCCGATCAGCGTCGAACAGGCGAACGCGGTCACCACCGAGCCCAGCGAAAACACCATCTGCCACTGCGACACAAACAGGGTGAACAACGAGCCGATGCCATAGGACAGCCCGATCCCGATCACCCCGCCGATCAAACACACCATCACCGCCTCCACCAGAAACTGCTGGCGAATGTCCGACTGGCGCGCCCCCACCGCCATGCGAATGCCGATCTCGCGGGTACGCTCGGTCACCGACACCAGCATGATATTCATCACCCCGATGCCCCCCACCACCAGCGAAATCACCGCGATCAGCGACAGCAGCAGGGTCAGCGAACGGCTGGTCTTCTGCACCGTCTGCATGATGCTGTCGAGGTTGTTGGTGAAAAAATCCTTGGTGCCATGGCGCTGCAGCATCAGCGCGTTGACCTCCTGCTCCACCCGCTTGCTCGGCACGCCGTCGCGAATGCGCACGCTGATGCTGTCCAGGTGACGCTGGCCGAGCACGCGGCCGGCGGCGGTCTCATAGGGCAGCCACACGTTCAGGCCGTTGTTGGCGGCGAACAGGTTCTTGTTTTCGGCGGTCACCCCAATCACCGTGCACGGCAGGCTGCCCAGCAAAATCACCTGGCCAAGCGGGTCGACGCCCTCGCCGAACAGGCGCTGGCGGGTGTTGTGGTCGATCACCACCACCTGCGCCTGGCGCCGGGCATCGTCGGCACTGAACGGGATGCCGGCATCGAAGCGGATGTTGCGCACCTTGAAGTAGCGCTCGTTGACGCCGTTCAGCTGCACGTCCACATCGATGTTGCGGTAGCGCACCAGCAGGCTGCGGCCGATCACCGGGGTGGCGCTGTCGACGTAGTACAGCTGGTTCAGCGCGGTGACGTCCGCCGGCAGCAGGGTTTCGATGGACTTGGCCCGGCTGTCGCCGAAGTTGCTGCCCGGGTAGATGTCGATGGTGTTGCTGCCAATCGCCTCGATATCGCGCAGCACGTAGCCCTTGGCACCCTCGCCGATGGCCGAGATCGACACCACCGAGGTGATGCCGATGATGATCCCGAGCATGGTCAGCAAGGTGCGCATGCGGTGCGACACCAGGGCGATCCAGGCCATGGCAAAAGCTTCGCGGAACAGCCCGAAGCCTGCCACCAGGCGCCGTGGCCGCGGCGCCTCGCTGGCAGCAGGCGCAGGTTCTGCGGGCACCTCCAGGTCCTGGCGGTTGCGCCGGTCGCTGACGATCTGCCCGTCGCTGACCTCGATGATGCGCTCGGCATGGGCCGCCACCTTGGGGTCGTGGGTCACCAGAATCACCGTGTGCCCCGCTGCATGCAGCTCCAGCAAGATGCGCATCACCTCCTTGCCGCTGGCGGTGTCCAGGGCCCCGGTGGGCTCGTCGGCGAGGATCACCTGGCCGCCGTTCATCAGCGCCCGGCAAATACTCACCCGCTGCTGCTGGCCGCCGGACATCTGGCTCGGCCGGTGGCCCAGGTGCCCGGCCAGGCCCAGCCGGGTCAGCAGCTCGCGGGCCCGCTCATGGCGCTGGCCCTGGGGGGTGCCGGCGTACACCGCCGGTATTTCGACGTTGCGCAGCGCATCCAGGTGCGGCAGCAGGTGGTAGCGCTGGAAGATGAAACCGAAGTGGTCACGGCGCAGCGCCGCCAGGGCCTCGTCGTCCATGTCGCGGGTTTCCTGGCCGCTGACCTGGTAGCTGCCGGCGCTGGCGTGGTCCAGGCAGCCGAGGATGTTCATCAGGGTCGACTTGCCCGAGCCCGAGGCGCCGATGATCGCCACCAGCTCGCCGGCCTGGATGCTCAGGTCGATCTCGCGCAAGGCCAAAAACTCGCGGTCGCCCGCCATGAAGCTGCGGCTGACGCCGCGCAACTGCAGCAAGGCCGGCTGCTGCTCGACGCCCTGGGGGCACAGGGTGCCCGGTGCAACGCTCATGTTCATGCTCAGGCCCCCGCCAGGTCGCCGACCGGCTCGCCGATCACCACCCGGTCGCCTTCGGCCAGGCCCGCCTTGACCTCCACCTTGACGTTGTTGTTGATGCCCGCCTGCACGTCGCGCACCTGGGCCTGGCCCTTGGCATCGAGCACCCGCACCCGGTAGCTGCCATCCTCGTTGCGCGCGCCCAGGGCGGCCACCGGCACCATCAACACCGCCTGGGCGGTGTCGCGCACGATACGCACCTGAGCGGTCATGGCGATGCGCAGGCGGTGCTCGGGGTTGGGCACCTCGAACAGCGCGTTGTAGAACACTGCATTGTTCTGCCGGGTGCTGCTGGCGCCGGTCTTGTCGGTGGTCTCCAGGTAGTCCTGGGGCGCCGGCTCCGTGCCGCGCAAGGTGGCGTAGTAGCGCTTGTCCTCACCCAAGATGGTGAAGTACACCTGCTGGCCGGGGCTGATGTGAATCACGTCGGCCTCCGACACCTGGGCCTTGACCGTCATGGTGTCGAGGTCGGCCAGTTTGAGGATGATCGGCGCCAGTTGCTGGGCGATCACGGTTTGCCCCTCCTGGGTGACGATACCCACCACATCGCCGTCGATCGGCGCATTGATGCGGGTGTAGTCCAGGTTGACCTTGGCCGTGTCCACCTGCACCTGGGCGCTTTTGATCTGCGCATCGAGCGAGCGCAGGGTGGCCAGTTGCACCTGGTACTGGGACTCGGCGTTCTCGTAGTCCTGGCGCGACACCGACTCGTCGCTCTGCAGCGCCTTGTAGCGCTCGTACACCCGCCGCGCCTGCTGCAACTGCGCCTCGGTGGAGCGCCGCTCGGCGCGCAGTTTTTCTTCGTCCACCTCGGCCTGGCGCAGGGTGTTGCGCAGCACCAGCGGGTCGATCTCGGCCAGCCACTGGCCCTTCTGCACCTTGTCGCCGAGCTTGACCTTCAGCGAGCGCAACTGCCCGGACACCTGGGCGCCGACGTCTACCTGGCGGATGCCTTCGAGCACCCCGGTGGCCAGCACGGCGTTTTCGATATCGCCGCGCTCCACCGTGGCGGTGATGTACTGCGGCGGCTTGGCCGGCGCCTGGATGGCGTACAACGCCACCCCCGCCACCAGGGCCACGGCAATGCCGAGGCCGATCTTGCGCGTTCTGCTCTTGTCCATAAAACGCTCTTCAATCCTGATAGTTGTCACATGCCAAAACGATGCGTTGTGGCCGGTCGATCTCTGTAGGAGCGGCCTTGTGTCGCGATGGGCTGCGCAGCAGCCCCACGATCTGCGCCTCATGCAAAATTACCGGGGCCGCTGCGCAGCCCTTTCGCGACACAAGGCCGCTCCTACACCTTCACCCCCACCCGCGCCTGCCCGTCCTGCCACCACGCCGCCAGGCTATACACCTGGGGTGCCTTGAGCACGCTGTAGTGGTCACCCGGCCCTTCCCACACCGCCAGTTGCGGCAGCAACCGCTGCCAGCCGGCGCGCATGGCCGCCTGCTCGCGCTGGCTGCCGGCCGAATCCAGGGTCGGGTCGGCCACCAGCACCAGGCTGGCAGGGCCCTGGTAAACACCCTGCGGGCGATACACCGTGCGCAACGCGGCACTGAAGGTGCGCAACGTGCCGGCCAAGGCCTGCACCCCGGCCCGCGCCGGCAACAGCCCGGCCTGTTGCATGGCCCCGTGCAGCAGCTGCAGTTGCTGGTCGTCGTCGGCAGCGGCGAACGCCTCGGTATCCAGCCCCAGGGCCTTGCCGCTGCCCAGCTGCAACGACTCCACCAGCCGCTGCAACGCCGCCGTGGTGGTGTACGGCCTGCCGCACACGCTGCCGCTGGCGGGCGCCTCGCTGTCGACCAGGGTCAACGAGCCCACCTCGCGGCCCGCCGCCTGCAGTTGGCAGGCCATGGCATGGGCGACCCAACCGCCGAACGAATGCCCCAGCAAGTGCACCGGCCCTTGCGGGTACAGCGCTTGCAGCGCCTGCACATGGCAGCGCGCAGCCGCTTCCACCTCACGGTGCGGCACCCCGGCGCCTTCCAGCCCGCGCGGTTGCAAGCCGTACAGCGGCCGCTCCGGCCCCAGCGCATCGGCAAGGCCGACAAAGCGGGTAACGCTGTCGCCGGCACCTGGCACGCAGAACAGCGGCGCCTGCCCGGCCTGGCCGCTCTGGATCGCCACCAAAGGCTGATGGGCAGCCCCAGGCGGCGCGCAGGCCACGGCCAAGGCCTCGCCCAGCGCCTGCCCCAGGGCCTGTACATGGGGCGGCTGCATCATGCTGCGGTGGTCACCCGGCACTTCGACGGCGTGCACCTGCCCGGCGCCCAGGGTGTCGGCCCAGCCCCGGGCAGGGCTGGCGCCGTTGCGCTGGCGGGCGCAGAACAGCTGCACCGGCACATCCAGCGGTTCGACCCGGTAATGGGCCAGAGCGTGGCCGTGGGCCAGCTCCCGCTCCAGGAAGTGGCGCAGCGCGCCGTCCTCGGCCTCTGCCAGGGCGGCATACAGCAGTTGCTCGTCACGGCAGGCCGCCAACAGTTCATCGAAGGCCGGCGCCTGCTGCTCCAGCACCTTCAACTTGGCCAGTTGCACCAGCCCGGCCGCCCCCTGGGCTTGCCAGTACTGGCTGCAGTGCAGCAACAGGTGGCGCTCCAGCAGCCATGGCCCCTGCCAACGCGGCTTGCCCTGGTCGGTCAGGCGCGGCAGGAAGCTGTCGATCAGGCCAAGGAAGCTCACCGCCTGGTCGGCGCCACGCAGTTGCGCGGCGATCTCGTAGGCCAGCACGCCACCGAACGACCAGCCCGCCAGGCGGTACGGCCCCTCGGGCTGCACGGCGCGGATACGCTCGATGGCCCGGCTGGCCAGGCACTCCAGGGTGTGTGGCTGGGCCTGGCCCAGGGCGATGCCCGGCACGCCATAGACCGGGAACCCCGCCGGCAGGTGTTGGCCCAACACCGGGAAGTACAGCTCCAGGCCACTGAACTCGTGCAGCAAAAACAGCGGCGGCTCGTCGCCCTCGCCGCGCACGGTCACCAGCCCCTCGGGCTGCGGCGCCGTGCCCTGCTGCTGCATGGCCTTGGCCTGGGCGGCCACGGTCGGGTGCTGGAACAGCTCGGCCAGGCTGCTGGCCAGGCCCTCCTGCTGCAGGCGGTTGACCAGCCGGATGGCGCTCAGCGAATGCCCGCCCAACTCGAAGAAGCTGTCGTGGCGGCCCACCTGGGCCACCTCCAGCACCTCGCCCCAGACCTGCGCCAGGCGTTGTTCCAGCGCCGTGGCCGGGGCCTCGTAACGGTCCTGGCCAATGGCCCCGGCTGCCGGCAGCGGCAAGGCCTTGCGGTCGACCTTGCCGTTGTTGTTCAGCGGCAGGCTGTCCATGGCCACCAGGGCCACCGGCACCATGTACTCCGGCACCCGTGCCTGCAGCCAGGCGCGCAGGTGCTCGGGGCTCAGCGCCGGGTCGCGGCGGCTGTACCAGGCCAGCAGGCGCAGCGGCCCCTGGTCCAGGCGCAGGGCCTGCACCACCGCCTCGCCGATGCCTGGGCAGCGGGCCATGTGCTGCTCGATCTCGCCCAGTTCGATGCGAAAACCTCGGATCTTCACCTGATCGTCATTGCGCCCCAGGCATTCCAGCTGGCCGTCCTCGCGCCAGTAGCCGAGGTCACCGGTGCAGTACAGGCGTGCACCCGGTTGCCCGCTGAACGGGTCGTCGACAAAGCGCTCGGCGCTCAGTTGCGGGCGGTTCAGGTAGCCCGCAGCCACACCGTCACCGCCAATGTGCAACTCACCCACCACGCCCACCGGCAAGGGCCGGCCATGGCCGTCGAGCACGTAAACCCGGGTGTTGCCGATAGGCCGGCCGATCGGCACGCTGTCACTGCCCTCAGGCACGCTGCGCACCTCGCTGGTGGTGGCATAGCCGGTGGTTTCGGTGGGGCCGTAGCAATGCACCAGGCGCAGCTGCGGGGCCACCGCCAGCAAACGGCGGAACGCCGCAGGCTCGCCACGCTCGCCACCGCACATGAGCACCCGCAGCCGAGCCAACGCCTCAGGCATCAACTGCACGTACTGGTTGAACAGCGCGGTGGTAAGAAACATCACGCTCACCTCGCCCAGCACCGGGGTCAGGCGCGCCGGGTCGAGCAGGGTCGCCTGGTCGATCACCCGCAGTTGCCCGCCATTAAGCAGCGCACCCCACACCTCCACGGTGCTTGCATCGAACGCCGGGTTGGCGGCAAAGGCCATGCAGTCGCCTGCGTTGAAGTCGGCATAACCGTTGTTCAGCACCAGCCGGGCGATGCCCCGGTGCGGCGTTTGCACGCCCTTGGGCGCGCCGCTGGAGCCGGAGGTGTACATCACGTACGCCACGCTGTCGCCACCCTGGGCCAGGCCCGGGTTGTGCCCGGGCATGTCGTGCAGGGCCAGGCGGTCGAGGGCGATGCGCCGGGTCGGGCACTCCAGGCTGTCGGCGGCGCGGCACAGCAGCGCCACGGCCTGGCTGTCAGCCAGCATGAAGGCCTGGCGTTCGGCGGGGGCGTTGATATCCAGCGGCACGTACACCGCTGCGCACTTGGCCACCGCCAGTTGCGCCACCAGCAGCTCCAGCGAGCGCGGCAACAGGATCGCCACCGCATCCCCCGGGGCCACGCCTTGGCCGATCAGGTAATGAGCCAGGCGGTTGGCGCGCTCGTTCAGCTCGCCGTAACGCAAGGTGTTGCTCCCCTCCACCGCTGCCACGGCCAGCGGATGGCTGGCCACGCGCTGCTCGAACAGACGGTGCACCGGCAGCTCGCGGGGGTAATCGCGGTCGGTGGCGTTGAAGCCTTCGAGCAGGCTGCTGCGCTCGGCCGCCGGCAGCATCGACAAGCGGCTTAACGGCGTGCCCGGCGCCTCGGCCAAGGCTTGCGCCAGTACCGTCAGGGCCTGTTCCAGGTAGGCGCAGATGCGCCCGGCATCGATGCCCTCGGCGCTCTGGGCAGTGAGGGTGAAGCCTTCGCCGTCGTCGTCGACGCTCAGGGCCAGCGGGTAGTTGCTGCGCTCCTCGGCCTGCACCAGCTCGATGCCTTGCCAGGCCCGCGCCTGCCCGTTGCCAGCCGCGCCGCCATGGCGGTAGTTGAGCAGCGCACTGAACAGTGGCGCGCCCGCCGGCAAGCCGCTGCAACGCTGGGCCAGGGCCAGTTGGGCATGCTCGTGGCGCAGCAGTTCGCTGAGCCGCTGGTGGGTGGCGCGCACCCCTTCGGCCACATCCACGCCGGCCAAGTCGATACGCAGCGGCAGGCTGTTGATGAACACCCCCAGCGCCCGCTCGCTGCCTTCACCACCGGCCAGGCGGCCGAGCAGCACGCTGCCGAACACCACGCTGTCGCGCCCGGACAGTTGCCCGAGCACCAGTGCCCAGGCCAGGTGCACCAGGCTGGCGGCGCTGACCCCGGCCTGGCGCGCCTGCTCGCGCAGTTGCCGGCTGAGTGCTGCCGCCAGCACCTGCTGCGCCTGGCGCGGGGCATCGCTGCCATGGGGGCGCAGTGCGCCGTAGGGCAAGGTGGGCTCGTCGATATCGGCCAGCTGTGCGCGGAAGAACGCCTCGGCGGCCTCGCCCCCGGCGCTGCGCAGGGTCTGGGCGATGTAGTTGCGGTACGGCACCGGGGTTGGCAACTGCTGCGCCTCGCCCAGCAGCAGTGCCTGCAGTTCATGCACCAGCACCTCCAGGGCCACGTGGTCGAGCACCGCATGGTGGAACTGCAAGCGCGCCTGGATACGCCCGGCCTCACGGCAGTGCAGCAGACGCAGCAGCGGGGCCTGGGTCAGGTCCATATGGCCGTGGGCAGGGTCATCCAGCACCGCCACCTCCTGCACCGGTAGGTCCGCCTGGCGCCACACCGCCTGCACCGGGGTGGGCAGGCCATCCCAGTGCAGGCTGCTGCGCAGGCTGTCGTGGCGGGCGATGGCCGCTTGCAGGGCCGTGGCGAAAGCGTGCAGGCGGCTGGCATCGCTGAAGGCGAAGTGCACCTGTTGCAGGTAAGGGTCGGCCTGGCCGGGGTTGGCCAGGTGGTGGTACAGAATACCGGCCTGCAACGGCCCCAGCGGGTAGATGTCTTGCACATTGGCGGCGCCGCCGGTGACGCTGGCAACCACGCTGTCGATTGCCGGCTGTTCCAGGGCCACCAGTGGCAGCAAGTCCGGGGTGATGCCCTGGCAGTCGGCGGTAATTCGGTTGGCCGGCACCTCGGGCGCGGCGCCGGCGGCTACCGTTGCAGCCAGGGCCGAGAGGCTCGGCTCGGCGAACAGCACATGAATATCCACCTGCAAGCCCCGGCTGCGCAGGCGGGCGAGCAGGGTCAGGGCCAGCAGCGAATGGCCGCCCAGTTCGAAGAAGTTGTCGTGCCGCCCTACCCGCTCCAGGCCCAACAGCTCGGCCCAGACCTCGGCCAGCAGTTGCTCGGTGGCGCCTTGCGGGGCTTCGTACGGACGGCTGGTCAAGGCTTCGGCGCCCGGCACTGGCAGTGCCTTGCGATCGAGCTTGCCGTTGGGGCTCAGCGGCAGCGCCGGCAGGTGCACGAACAGCGCCGGCACCATGAACTCCGGCAGGCGGTGCAGCAGTTCGGCACGCAGCACCTCCACCGCTTGTGCGCTGCCGGTGTAGTACGCCACCAGGCGGCGCTCGCCTTGCAGCTCGGGGGCCAGCACCGCGGCTTCCTGAATGCCGTCGATACGGGTCAGGCAGGCCTGTATTTCGCCCAGTTCGATACGCAGGCCGCGCAGCTTCACCTGGTCGTCGTTGCGGCCCAGGTATTCGAGGTTGCCGTCCGGCAGATGCCGGGCCAGGTCGCCAGTGCGGTACAGCCGACCACCCGGGGTGAACGGGTCGTCGATAAAGCGCTCGGCGCTCAGCTCGGCGCGGTTGAGGTAACCGCGAGCCACCTGCACGCCACCGATGTACAGCTCGCCCGCCACACCTTGCGGGGTCGGCTGACCGTAGGCGTCCAGTACATACAGCTGGGTATTGGCCACCGGTTTGCCGATTGGCGTGTTGTCCGGCGTTTGCTCCAGCGGCTCGGCGCAGTGCCAGGCGCTGACGTCCACTGCCGCTTCGGTCGGGCCATACAGGTTGTGCAATTCGACGCCGGCCAGTTGCGTCTTGAAGCGGCGCACCAGGCTGCCGGGCAACGCCTCGCCACTGCACAGCACGCGTTTCATCGCGGCGCGCTCGGCGTCGCCATGGGCGAGGAAGGCATCCAGCATCGAGGGCACGAAGTGCAAGGTGGTGACCTGCTCGCGGGCGATCACTTCGCGCAGATAAGCAGGGTCCTTGTGGCCGCCGGGGCGGGCCATGACCAGGCGCGCACCGGTTTGCAGCGGCCAGAAGAATTCCCATACCGACACGTCGAAGCTGAACGGGGTTTTCTGCAGCACCACATCTTCAGCACCCAGCTGATATTGCTGCTGGGTCCACAGCAGGCGGTTGACCACACCGCGGTGCTCGTTCATCACGCCTTTGGGCAGGCCAGTGGAGCCGGAGGTGTAGATCACGTAGGCCAAGTGATTCGGCGTCAGGCCGATGACTTCAGGGTTTTCTGTCGAGAGATCAACCCAGGTTTCATCGTCCAGGTCCACCACTGGCAGACCTTGCGGTACCTGCCGGGTAGCACCATGTACCAGCACCGCCACCGGCGCGCTGTCGGTGAGCATGTGGTTGATGCGCTCGGCCGGGTAGTCCGGGTCCACTGGCACATAAGCACCGCCTGCCTTGAGAATGGCCAGTAGCCCCACCACCATCGCCAGCCCGCGCTCGACGCAGATCGCCACGCGGTCGTCGGGTTTCACTCCCAAGGCAATCAGGTGATGAGCCAGGCGGTTGGCCTTGGCATTGAGCTGGGCAAAGCTCAGCTCGCCCTCCTCGCCGCGCACAGCCACAGCGTCGGGGCTGCGCTGTACTTGCGCCTCGATCAACCCATGCACGGTCTGTTCAAGATTGTAATCGGCCGCCGTGGCATTGAAGCCGCGTACCAACCGGTTACGTTCCTCGGGCTCCAGCAGCTCGACTGCGGCCAACTCGGCCTGGTCGTTGGCCACCATCGCCCGCAGCAGTTGCTCGAAATAGCCGCCATAGCGGCGCACGCTGCTTTCATCGAACAGCGCCGTGGCGTATTCCAACGAGCCGACGATGCACTCGCCCTGCTCGCCGAGGTTCAGCGACAGGTCGAACTTGGCCACTTGCCCGGTTTGTGCCACCCCTTCGATATGCAGGCCGTCCAGCTCGAGTTCGCCCAGCGACCCCGGCAGCCAGTTCAGGGTGGTCTGCAACAGCGGTGCATGGGCCAGGCTGCGGGCCGGGCGCAGCGCTTCGACCACCTGCTCGAACGGCAACGCCTGGTGGGCCTGGGCCTCCAGCAGGCGGGCCTTGACCTGGCCGAGCAGCACCGCAGTGCTGGCGGCCTCGGGCAGCGCGATGCGCAGCGCCAGGGTATTGACGAACAACCCCACCAGCCCTTCCAGCTCGGCGCGGTCACGCCCGGCGACCGGGCAGCCGATCACCACTTCCGGCTGCCCGGCCAGGCGTGCCAGCAGGCTGGCCCAGGCGCTCAGCAGCACCATGTACGGCGTGGCGCCGTGGCGCAGGGCCAGGCTGCGCAGGCCGGCGCTCAGGCCGGCGTCCAGGCGTAGCGGCAAGGTGGCCCCGGCATAGTCCTGGCGGGCCGGGCGCGGCCGGTCCCAGGGCAAGGTCAGCAATGCCGGCGCACCGGCCAGGGTGCGTTGCCAGTAGGCCACCTGCTGCGCCAGGCGCTCGCCATCCAGCCAGCGCCGTTGCCACAGGGCGTAGTCGGCGTATTGCAGGGCCAGCGGCGGCAACGGGTCGGCCAGGCCCTGGCGCAGGGCCGGGTACAGTTGCGAGAGTTCTGCGGTGAGCACCGCCAGCGAGCCGCCGTCGGCAACGATGTGATGCACGGTCACGGCCAGCACATGGTAGTCATCGGCCAGTTGCAACAGGCTGGCGCGCAGCAGCGGGCCGTTGCCCAGGTCGAACGGCTGCGCCGCCTCCTGCTGCAGGCACGCCGCCATTTGCTGGGGCGCCTGGCGCAGGTCGAGGCGCTGCAGCCAGCCCGGCGCCGGTGTGGCGCCGGTCAGCACCTGCACCTGCTCGCCCTCGGCCACAAAGCAACTGCGCAGCGCCTGATGGCGCTCGACAATGCGCAGCAAGGCCGCTTCCAGCGCCTGGGCATCCAGCGTGCCGCGCAGGCCCAGGGCCAACGGAATGTGATAGGCCTGCCCGGCATCACCCATCTGCGCCAAAAACCACAGGCGCTGCTGGGCGTACGACAGCACCCCGGTTTGCCCGGCGGGCGCGGCGACGATCGGCGGCAGCTCGCTGCCCTCGGCGCTGGCCAGGTAACCGGCCAGGGCGGCCAGTTCGGCATGGGCGAACAGCGCGTTGAGCGCCAATTCCGCGCCCAGGCGCAGGCGCACCTGGGACGCCAGGCGCATGGCCAGCAGCGAGTGCCCGCCCAGTTCGAAGAAGTGGTCGCGCCGCCCTACCCGCTCAACCTGCAGCAACTCGCTCCAGATCTGCGCCAGGGTGTTTTCCAGCTCGCCCTGCGGGGCCTCGTAGCCGCGCTCGAACAGCGCGCTGCGGTCCGGTGCCGGCAAGGCCCGGCGGTCGAGCTTGCCGTTGGCGGTTAGCGGCAGTGCCGGCAACGCCACATAGGCCACCGGCACCATGTAATCGGGCAGGTGCGCCTGCAACTGCGCGCGCAATTGCGCAGGCGCGGCCACCTCCACCCCGGGCTGCGCCGTGAAGTAGGCCACCAGCCGCGGTTGGCCCGGCTGGTCCTCGCGGGCCAGCACCACCGCCTCGTTGATGCCCGGCAGGCTGTTCAGGCGGCTTTCGATTTCGCCCAGCTCGATACGCACGCCGCGGATTTTCACCTGGTCGTCGTTGCGCCCCAGGTACTCCAGGGTGCCGTCGGCCAGCCAGCGCACCAGGTCGCCGGTGCGGTACATGCGCCCGCCGTGGAACGGGTCGTCAACAAAGCGCTCGGCGGTGAGGTCCGGGCGGCCCAGGTAGCCCCGGGCCACCCCGGCGCCGCCCACGTACAGCTCGCCCGCCACCTGCAACGGCACCGGCTGGCGCTGGCCGTCGAGCACGTACAGGCGGGTGTTGTCGAGCGCCGCGCCGATATGCAGCACGCCACCGGCCTGCACCACGCCGGAGCTGGCCACCACGGTGGTTTCGGTGGGGCCGTAGTTGTTCACCACGCTGAAGGTCTGGTTGCGGTTGAACTGGCGCAGGCGGTCGCCGCCGATCAACAGGGTGCGCAGGGTCGGGTGGCCGAGCTGCTGGCTGAAGGCGTATTCGGCCACGGGGGTCGGCAAGAAGCTCACATCCAGCGGCTGCGCCTGCCACCAGTGCAGCAGCGCGTCGAGGTCGTCGTTACCATCGCCAGGTGGCGCGATATGCACGGTGGCGCCGCCGCACAAGGCCGGCCACAGTTCCCAGGCCATGGCGTCGAAGCCAAAGCCGGCCAGGCTCGAGGTGTGCCGCCCCGGCCCCAGGTCGAAGGCCCGGCAGTGCCAACCCACCAGGTTGGCCAGGGTGCGGTGCTCCACCATCACGCCCTTGGGCAGCCCGGTGGAGCCGGAGGTGTAGATCACGTAGGCCAGGTTGGCGGCGGTAAGGCCTGCCACCTGCGGGTTGGCGTCACGGGCCGGCCAGTCGGGCTGATCGAGGTTCAGCAGCGGCACCTGCACGGCGTCCAGGCGCCCGCGCAGGGCCTGTTGGGTCAGCACGACTTGTGGCGCGCTGTCCGCCAGCAGGTAGGCAATGCGCTCGTCCGGGTGCGCCGGGTCAACCGGCACGTAGGCGCCACCGGCCTTGAGCACCGCCAGCAGGCCGACCAGGGTGTCCAGGCCACGCCGGGCCACCACCGCCACCCGCGCATCGGGGCCCACGCCCAGCCCGATCAGGTGATGGGCCAGGGCATTGGCGCGGCGGTTCAGGGTGGCGTAGTCCAGGCTCTGCCCCAGGCAACTGGCGGCGATGGCCGCAGGGTTCGCCACGGCCTGGTGCTCCACCTGCTGGTGCAGGGTCAGCGAAAGGTCGTGGGGGTGCTGGCGGGTATTGATGTCGTCCAGTAGCCATTGGCGCTCTGCCGCAGGCAATACCGACAGGCTTTGCAGCGGCGCCTGGCCGTCTTGCGCAAGGGCATCGACCAAGGCCTGCATAGCCTGTTCGAGGTAACCGCACACCCGCTCGCCGGGCACTTGGGCGCTGGCCAGCAGGGTCAGGCGCAGGCCCTCGCCGAGGTCGTCCACGCTCAGGGTCAACGGGTAGTTGCTGCGCTCCTCGGAATGCAGGATCTCGATACCGGCCCAGGCCGCGCGCGCCTGGGCGCTGGCCTCGATGGCGCTGTGGCGGTAGTTGAGCAGGCTGTTGAACAGCGGCGTCGGCGCCGCCACTGCGCTGCAGCGCTGGGCCAGGGCCAGCGGCGCATGCTCGTGGCGCATCAGCGTGGCCAGGCGCTGGTGGGTGGCCTTGAGCGCCTCGGCCACCGCCAGCGCGCCCAGCTCGACCCGCAGCGGCAAGGTGTTGATGAAGATGCCCAAGGCCCGGTCGGTGGCTTCGGCGCCTTGCAGGCGGCCCATCAGCACGGTGCCGAACACCACGCTGGCCTGCCCGGTCAGGGCACCGAGCACCTGGGCCCAGCCCAGGTGGAACAGGCTGGCCACGCTGACCCCGCAGGCCCGGGCCTGGGCGCGGATGCGCAGGCACAGGGTGCTGTCCAGGGCCAGGCTGTGTTCCCGGGCCTCCCCGCCATCGGCCTGTACGTCCTGCAACTGGTAGGCCAGGGTCGGCGTGTCGAGGTCAGCCAGCATGGCGCGGAAGAACGCCTCGTGCTGGGCTTCGCTCACGCCCAGGCAGGCCTGGGCCACGTAGTTGCGAAACGGTACCGGCGTGCCCAGGCTCGCGCCCTGGCCTTGCAGCAGCGCCTGCATTTCGTGGCGCACCACATCCAGGGCACTGTGGTCCAGGGCGATATGGTGGAACTGCAGGCTGGCGAGAATGCTCCCGTCAGCGGCGGCGGCCCGGTGGCGCAGGCGAATCAGCGGCGCCTGGGCAAGGTCCAGCCAGGGCGCGTCATCGCCCTCCTCGACCTGCAGCGGCGCCTGGCGCCAGACCACTTGCAGCGGTTGCTCAAGCCCGTCCCAGTGCACCGAGGTGCGCAGGATGTCGTGGCGCGCGATCACCCCGCGCAAGGCCTCGGCGAAGGCGTCCAGGCGCTGGCGGTCGGCGAAGGCGAACTGCGCCTGCATCACGTAGGGGTCACTGGCGCTGCTGCTGGCGTGGTGGTAGAGAATGCCCTGCTGCAGCGGGGCCAGCGGGTAGATGTCCTGCACGTTGGCCGCCCCGCCGGGCACCTGGGCCAGCAGGCGGTCGATGGCATCCTGGTCCAGTTCGGCCAGGGTCAGCATGGCCGGGGTGATATGGCTGCAACCGGCGGCGATGCCGTTGGCCGGTACCTGCACCGGGCCGCGCTGGCCCGGTTGGTAGCCGCCGCTGGCCAGCAGCGCGATCAGCGCCGGCTTGTGCTCGCGCAGTTGCGCCACCAGTTGCGGGTCGCCCAGCGCCTGGCGGTTGCCCTGCACGGCCAGCTGGCCATCCTTCAGGGCCAGCTGGATGTCGAGGCTGGCCAGGGTGGCCAGAAGTTGTTCGATGCTCACAGGACGATCTCCATTCTGTCTGTGATGGCTGCATAGCCCGCCAAAGTGGGTTGTTCGAACAGGGCGCGCACGTCGGCTTCCAGGCCGTGTTCGCGCAGGCGGGCGGTGAGGGTCACCGCCAGCAGCGAATGGCCGCCCAGTTCGAAGAAGTTGTCGTGCCGCCCTACCCGCTCCAGGCCCAACAGCTCGGCCCAGACCTCGGCCAGCAGTTGCTCGGTGGCGCCTTGCGGGGCTTCGTACGGACGGCTGGTCAAGGCTTCGGCGCCCGGCACTGGCAGTGCCTTGCGATCGAGCTTGCCGTTGGGGCTCAGCGGCAGCGCCGGCAGGTGCACGAACAGCGCCGGCACCATGAACTCCGGCAGGTGGCGCAGCAGCTCGGCGCGCAGCACGTCCACCGCTTGTGCGTTGCCGGTGTAGTACGCCACCAGGCGGCGCTCGCCTTGCAGCGCGGGGGCCAGCACCGCGGCTTCCTGAATGCCGTCGATGCGGGTCAGGCAGGCCTGGATTTCACCCAGTTCGATACGCAGGCCGCGCAGCTTCACCTGGTCGTCGTTGCGGCCCAGGTATTCGAGATTGCCGTCCGGCAGGTAGCGGGCCAGGTCGCCGGTGCGGTACAGCCGCCCGCCCGGGGTGAACGGGTCGTCGATGAAGCGTTCGGCGCTCAGCTCGGCGCGGTTCAGGTAACCGCGAGCCACCTGCACGCCACCGATGTACAGCTCGCCCGCCACACCTTGCGGGGTCGGCTGACCGTAGGCGTCCAGTACATACAGCTGGGTATTGGCCACCGGTTTGCCGATTGGCGTGTTGTCCGGCGTTTGCTCCAGCGGCTCGGCGCAGTGCCAGGCGCTGACGTCCACTGCCGCTTCGGTCGGGCCATACAGGTTGTGCAGTTCTACGCCGGACAGTTGCGCCTTGAAGCGACGCACCAGGCTGCCGGGCAGTGCCTCGCCGCTGCACAGCACGCGTTTCATCGCGGCCCGCTCGGCGTCGCCATGGGCAAGGAACGCATCCAGCATCGAAGGTACGAAGTGCAAGGTGGTGACCTGCTCGCGGTCGATCACTTCACGCAGATAGGCCGGGTCCTTGTGGCCGCCGGGGCGGGCCATGACCAGGCAGGCACCGGTTTGCAGTGGCCAGAAGAACTCCCACACCGACACATCGAAGCTGAACGGGGTTTTCTGCAGTACCACATCGTCAGCACCCAACTGATATTGCTGCTGAGTCCACAGCAGGCGGTTCACAACCCCTCGGTGCTCGTTCATCACACCTTTAGGCAGGCCGGTCGAGCCGGACGTGTAGATCACGTAGGCAAGGTGGTTCGGAGTCAAGCCAATGACTTCAGGGTTTTCTGCTGGAAGATCAGTCCAGATTTCGTGGTCCAGGTCCACCACCGGCAGCCCTTGAGGTACCTCGCGGGTGGCGCCATGCACCAGCACCGCCACCGGCGCGCTGTCGGTAAGCATGTGGTTGATGCGCTCGGCCGGGTAATCCGGGTCCACCGGCACGTAGGCACCGCCAGCCTTGAGAATGGCCAGCAGCCCTACCACCATCGCCAGCCCGCGCTCCACGCAGATCGCCACGCGGTCATCAGGTTTCACGCCCAAAGCAATCAAGTGATGAGCCAGACGATTGGCCTTGGCGTTGAGCTGGGCGAAGCTCAGCTCGCCCTCTTCACCGCGCACGGCAATGGCCTCGGGACTGCGCTGCACCTGCGCCTCGATCAGGCCATGCACGGTCTGCTCAAGGTCGTAAGCCGCCGCCGTGGCATTGAAGCCCAGCAACAGGCGCTCGCGCTCCTGCACCGGCACCACGTTAAGCCGCTGCACCGGCAGGTCTGGCTGGCGTTCAAGGGCTTGCACCAGCCCTTCCAGCACCGCCTGCATCTGCTGGCAGACCCGCGCCGCGCCCACTTCGGCCGGCACCTGCGCGGTCAGGCGCAGGGCATTGCCGAAGTCATCCACGTTAAGGCTGAACAAAAAGTGCGTGCGCTCTTCGCTGGTCAGGGTCTCGATGCCCTGCCAGGCCTCGCGCTGGGCAGCCCCTTCGGCCTCGCCGTGGCGGTAGTTGAGCATGGCGCTGAACAGCGGCTGCGGCGCAGCCACCGCGCTGCAGCGCTGGGCCAGGGCCAGGGAGGCATGCTCATGGGCCAGCAGTGCGCTCAGCCGCTCATGGGTGTTGCGCACGGCCTGGCGCACGTCGAAGCCGTCCAGGTCCAGGCGCAGCGGCAGGGTGTTGATGAACATGCCCAGCCCATGGCTGGCGCCGTCGCCGCCGCCCATGCGCCCCAGCAGCACGCTGCCGAACACCACGCAGGCCTTGCCGCTGGCGGCCGCCAGCAGGCGCCCGAAGGCCAGGTGCAACAGGCTGGCGGTGCTCACCCCAAGCTGCCGGGTCTGGCTGCGCAGCTGGCGCTGCAGGGCTTCGGGCAGTTGCAGGCGGGCCTCCTCGATGGCCCCGGCCACCCCGGCTTGCGGGTTGAGGCCGTAGGGCAAGGTCGGCTCGTCGATATCCGCCAATTGGCCACGGAAGAACGCCTCGTGCTCGGCTTCGCTGACGCCCAGCAGCGCCTGGGCCACGTAGTTGCGGTACGGCACCGGCGCCTGGGCAGGTTCGCCCTGGCCGTTCAGGCAGGCGAGCATTTCTGCGCGCACTACCTCCAGTGCGGTGTGGTCGAGCACCACGTGGTGGAACTGCAAGGTGGCCAGCAGCCGCGGGCTGCCCTGGGTGCGGCTGTAGGTCAGGCGAATCAGCGGCGCCTGGGCCAGGTCCAGCCACTGCTCGGCGGGCTCGTTCTGCTCGCGCACAAGCAACGGGGCTTCACGCCACACCACTTGCACCGCTTGCGGCAAGCCTTCCCACAGTACGGCGGTACGCAGGATGTCATGCCGCGCGATCACCGTGCGCAAGGCCTCGGCAAAGGCCTGCAGACGCGCCTCGCTGTCGAACGCCAGGCGCGATTGCAGCACATAGGGGTCGTGGCGACCGGCGCCGAGGTGGTGGTAGAGAATGCCCTCCTGCAGCGGCGCCAGCGGGTAGATGTCCTGCACATTGGCTGCCCCACCCGGCACGCTGGCCGTAATGCGTGCGATCTGCGCCGGGGTCAGCGTCACCAGGCTGAGCATGCCCGGGGTGATCTGCCGGCAGCCGGCCGGGATGCCGTTGGCCGGCACCTGCACCTGGCGCGCCGGCCCTTGGGCGGCGGCCAGTGCGGCCACGCTAGGCTGGCTGAACAGTTGGCGCACATCGCACTCAATGCCCTGGCTGCGCAATTGCTCCACCAGGCTCACCGCCAACAGCGAGTGGCCGCCCAGGGTGAAGAAGTTATCGTGGCGGCCTACCCGCTCCAGCCCCAGCACCTCGGCCCAGACTTGCGCCATGACGGTTTCGCGCTCGCCCTGCGGCGCCTCGAAAGCCGGGCCGGCCAGGCTGGCCGGGTCGGGGTCGGGCAGCGCGCGGCGGTCGAGCTTGCCATGGGCGGTCAGCGGCAGCGCCGCCAAGGGGATGAACGCCAGCGGCAGCATATGCGCCGGCAGGCGTGCGGCCAGGGCCTGGCGCAACTCATCGACGTTCACCTCGCCCTCGGCGCGCAACCACGCCAGCAGCCGCTCGCCGCGCACCAGCACGGCAGCCTCGGCCACCCCGGGTTGCGCGGTCAGCGCGGCCTCGACCTCGCCCAGCTCGACGCGCATGCCGCGGATCTTCACCTGGTCGTCGTTGCGGCCCAGGTAATCCAGGGTGCCGTCGCGGTTCCAGCGCACCAGGTCGCCGCTGCGGTACATGCGCCCGCCATGGAACGGGTTGTCAACGAAGCGCTCGGCGGTCAGGTCTGCCCGGCCCAGGTAGCCCCGGGCAACCCCGGCGCCGCCAATGTACAGCTCGCCCGCCACGCCCACCGGCACCGGCTGCTGCTGGCCATCGAGCACATAGGCCCGGGTATTGGGCAGCGGCCGGCCGATATGCGCCACAGTGCCCGGCGCCACCTGCCCGGAGGTGGCCACCACGGTGGTTTCGGTGGGGCCGTAGTTGTTGACCACGGCAAAGCCCGGGGCGCTGTCGAACGGCCGCAGGCGATCGCCGCCGGTCAGCAGCGTGCGCAGGGTCGGGTGGCCCTGGCCCTTGCGCAGCACTTGTTCAGCCAGCGGCGTGGGCAGGAAGGCAACCTCCAGCGGCGCCGCCTGCCACCAGTCCAGCAGCGCCTGCACATCGTCACCGGCGATTTGCGCAGGCGGCAGATGCAGCACGGCCCCGGCGCACAGCGCCGGCCACACTTCCCAGGCCATGGCGTCGAAGCCAAAACCGGCCACGCTGGCAGTCTGGCTGCCGGCGCCCAGGCTGAAGGCCTCGCAGTGCCAGTGCACCAGATTGGCCAGGGTGCGGTGCTCGACCATCACCCCCTTGGGCTGGCCGGTGGAGCCGGAGGTGTAGACCACATAGGCCAGGCCATCGTCAGCCAGGCCCGGCACCTGCGGGTTGTGCTCAGGTGCGGTGTGCCAGCCGCCGAGGTCCAGGTTCAGCCGGGGTACAGCCTGGCCCAGGCTGGTAATGCCCGACTCGGCCAGCACCAGCGCCGGGGCGCTGTCGTGCAGCAGGTAGGCGATACGCTCAGCCGGATAGGCCGGGTCCACCGGCACATAGGCGGCGCCGGCCTTGAGCACCGCCAGCAGCGCCACCAGGCGTTGCGGGGTGCGCGGCAGGCACAGCGCCACCCGCGCGCCCGGGGCCACGCCCAGGCCGATCAGGTGGTGGGCCAGGCGGTTGGCGGCGCGGTTGAGCTCGCCGTAGGTCAGCACCTCCTCACCTTGCACCACGGCGCGGGCATTGGCTGCGCGCACCGCCTGAGCCTCGATCAGGGCGTGCGCTGTCTGGCCCGTGGGGTATTGGCGATGGTTGTCGTTGAAGCCTTCGAGCAGTTGCACGCGCTCCTCAGCGGCCAGCAGCGGCAGGAGCTCGACCGCCACCTGCCCGCCTTGCTCCAGGGCCTGCACCAGCTGTTCGAGGGCATTGGCCATCCAGCCGGCCACGCGCCCGGCGCCGATGCCGGCCTGGGCCAGCACGCTCAGGGCAAAGCCTTCGCCGAGGTCGTCGACACTCAGGGTCAGCGGGTAGTTGCTGCGCTCTTCGCCGCCCAGCAGGCGCACGCCCTGCCAGATACCCTCGCCGTCACGGCGCGCCTCGGCGTTGCTGTGACGGTAATTGAGCAAGGCGCTGAACAGCGGCTGGCCTGCGGGCACGCCACTGCAACGCACGGCCTCGGCCAGTGCGGCATGCTCGTGGCCGAGCAATGCCGACAGCCCGGCATGGGTGGCGCGCAGGGCCTGGGCCACCGGGGCGCGGGTGTCGATGCGCAGCGGCAGGGTGTTGATGAACACCCCCAAGGCCCGGTCAGCGCCCTCGCCGCCTTGCAGGCGGCCCATCAGCACGGTGCCGAACACCACATCGCTGCGGTTGGCCAGCACCCCGACCACCCGCGCCCAGGCCAGGTGCGCAAGGCTTGCGGCACTGACGCCCAGCTGGCGGGCCTGCTCGCGCAGGCGCCGGGCCAGGGCGCCATCCAGCGCCTGGTGCGCCTCCTCGATGGCATGGCCCTCGCCCTGCACGTCATGCAGGCCGAACGGCAGGGTCGGCTCGTCGACATCGCCAAGCAGCTTGCTGAAGAACGCCTCATGGCGCTGGCGGTCGTTGCCCAGGCGCGCCTGGGCCACATAGTTGCGGTACGGCACCGGCGCGCTCAGGGCGCTGTCGTCGCCGCGCAGCATGGCGAGCATCTCTGCACCGACCACGTCCATGGCGGTGTGGTCCAGGGCCAGGTGGTGGAACAGCAGGATCGCCACCACCTGGCTATTGCCCGGGTCGTGGGCGTAGACCAGCCGCAGCAGCGGCGCCTGGCCCAGGTCGATACGGTGCTGGCGGGCATCGAAGCGCGCCTGCAACTGGTCGATCACAGGTAGCGAGCTGCCTGCATCCAGCACGATTTCGTCCACGCCAAGCTCGGCGTGGCGCCAGACCACCTGCACCGGCTCTGCCAGGCCTTCCCAAACCAGCGAGGTGCGCAGGATGTCATGCCGGGCGATCACCTGCTGCAAGGCCGCGGCCCAGGCTTGCAGGCGCACCAGGCTGTCGAAGGCCAGGCGCGACTGCAACAGGTACGGGTCGCCCTGGGCGGCGCTCAGGTGGTGGTAGAGGATGCCCTCCTGCAGCGGCGCCAGCGGGTAGATTTCCTGCACGTTGGCGGCGCCGCCCGGCACCGTGGCGACGATGCGCGCAATGCTGGCCGGGTCCAGTTGCACCAGGCTGAGCATCTCTGGGGTGATGCTGTCGGCTGCGGCCGGCACCCGGTTGGCAGGCACCTGCACTTCGCTGCCGCTGCCCACTGCTGCCGCCAGTGCGGCCAGGGTCGGCTGGGCGAACAGTACGCGCACATCGGCGCCCAGGCCGGCCTTGCGCATGCGCTCGATCAGGCTCACAGCCAGCAGTGAATGGCCGCCCAGTTCGAAGAAGTTGTCGTGGCGCCCTACCCGCTCGACCTTGAGCAAGTCGGCCCAGATCGCCGCCAGGCGGGTTTCCAGCGGGCCTTCGGGGGCGGCGAACACGCGGCTGAGCACATCGCCCTGGCCCGGCGCCGGCAGCGCGCGGCGGTCGAGCTTGCCGTTGGCGGTCAGCGGCCACTGGGCCACGCCCACGTAGGCGGCCGGCAGCATGTAGTCGGGCAGTTGGCCGAGCAGTTGCTCGTGCAGGCTGGCAATCGCCGGCACTTCGCCCTCGGCCTGGAAGTACGCCACCAGGCGCTTGTCCCCCGGCACATCCTCGCGCACCAGCACCACGGCATCGCGCACCCCGGTGCAGGCGGCCAGGCGGGCTTCGATCTCGCCCAGTTCTATGCGAAAGCCGCGCAGCTTGACCTGCTGGTCGCTGCGCCCCAGGTAGCGCAAGGTGCCATCGGCCTGCCAGGCCACCAGGTCGCCACTGCGGTACAGCCGCGCGCCGGGTTCGCTGCTAAACGGGTCGTCGATAAAGCGCTCGGCGGTAAGCGCAGGCTGGCCCAGGTAACCCAGGGCCACGCCGTCACCGCCGATGTACAGCTCGCCCACCGCGCCCACCGGCAGCGGCTGGCGCCGGGCGTCGAGCACATAGCAGCGGCTGTTGCCGATGGGCGTGCCGATGGGGATCGCCCCTGCCCCCGCACTGTGGATCTCAAAGGTGGTGCTGAAGGTGGTGGCCTCGGTCGGCCCGTAGCCGTTGAGCAGATGCCCCGGTGCACCGCCTTGCAGCACACGATTGATCACCGCCGGGTCCAGCACATCGCCGCCGACCATCAGGTAGCGCAGCGTGGCGAATACCGGCAACAAGGCATCGGCGTATTGGTGGAACAAACCTGCGGTCAGCCACAGCACCGTCACGCCGCCGTCGAGCAGCGCCTGGCCCAGGCTATCGGAGGCCAGCACCTGGTGCTGGTCGATCACCACCACCGCGCCGCCATTGAGCAGCGGCGCCCACACTTCCAGGGTGCTGGCGTCGAAGGCCGGGTTGGAGGCGAAGGCCACGCGGTCGCTGGCGTTGAAGTCGGCAAAGCCGTTGTTGATCACCAGCCGTGCAACCGCTCGGTGCGGCACCTGCACGCCTTTGGGCGTGCCGGTGGAGCCGGAGGTGTACATGATGTAGGCAGCGCTGCCCGCAGCCACCGCAAGCTCCGGGGCATGCCCGGGGTAGGCGGCCAGGTTGAGGGTATCCAGCTCGACCCGCTGGGTATCACCCGGGCGCGGCTGGTCGCTGTGGGTCAGCAGCAGGCTGGCGCCGCAGTCTTCGAGCATGAAGGCCTGACGCTCCAGCGGGGCGTTGCCGTCCAGCGGCACGTAGGTGGCGCCGCAGCGGCTCACCGCCAGTTGTGCGGCCACCAGGTCGAACGAGCGCGGCAGCAGCAGCGCCACCCGCTCGCCCGGGCGCAGGCCAAGGGCCAGCAGGTGATGGGCCAGGCGGTTGGCGTGCTCGGCAAGCTCGGCGTAGCGCCACTGGCGCTGGCCATGGATCAGCGCCACGGCATCGCCCGAGGCGGCGGCGCGGGCCTGGAACAGCACATGCAGCGGCTGCTCGCGGGGGTAGTCGCGGCGGGTGTCGTTGAACTGGCGCAGCACCCGCTCACGCTCGCCCGTCGGCAGGCTGGCAACTGCGTGCAGCGGGCCTTGCGGGGCTTGTTCCAGAGCCTCGGCCAGTTGCGCCAGGGCGCAGGCCAGCAGCGCGCAAACCTGGCTGCCATCGACCTCCGGTACTGCTTGCACGGTCAGGTTCAGGCCTTCGCCCTGGTCGTCGACGTTGACCACCAGCGGGTAGTTGCTGCGCTCGCGGGAGGCCAGCAGCTCGATGCCGGCCCAGCCCAGGCCGTCGCCTGCGGCCTTGGGGCTGGCATGGCGGAAGTTGAGCAGGCTGGTGAACAGCGCCTGGTCACTGGGTACGCCGCTGCAGCGCAGGGCCTGGGCCAGCGAGGCCTGCTCGTGGCCGAGCAGTTGCGCCAGGCGCTGGTGGGTGCGGCGCACGCCGTCGGCCACGCCCATGGCATCGACACTGACCCGCAGCGGCAAGGTGTTGATGAACATGCCCAGCGCCCGGTCGGCCCCGGCGCCGCCTTGCAGGCGGCCGAGCAGCACGGTGCCGAACACCACCTCCTGGCGCCCGCTCAGTTGCGCCAGCACCTGGCCCCAGGCCTGGTGCACCAGGCTGGCGATGCTCACCCCCAGCTGGCGCGCCTGCACCCGCAGGCGGGAGGCCAGTGCCGGGTCCACAGGCTGCTGGTGGTCGAGCACCTGCACGCCGTCGCCCTGCACATCGCGCAGGCCGAACACTTCGGTGGGTTCGTCGATGTCGCCGAGCATGTCGCGGAACAGCGCCTCGTCGCCGGCCGGGTCGGCGTCCAGGCGGGCGCGGGCCACGTAGTTGCGGTACGGCACGCTGTCGATCGCAAGGGTACGCCCTTGCAGCACCGCGCCCACCTGGGCCACCAGCAGCTCGGTGGCTGTGTGGTCGAGGAGGATATGGTGCAGCAGCAGGGTCGCTTCCAGGCGCTCGCCTTCGCTGTGGCGCACCAGCTTCATCAAGGGAGCGCGGTTCAGCTCCAGGCGTTGCAGGTCGGCATTGGCCACCACCGGCAGGCGGGCCTGGCGGTGCACCACCTGCACTGCCTCGTCGAGGCCCTGCCAGTGGATGCTGGTGCGCAGGATGTCGTGCTCGGCAATCACCTTGTCCAGGGCATCGACAAAGCCTTGCAGCTCACTTTCGCCGGCAAAGGCAAAGCGTGCGCGCAGCACGTAGGGGTCGGCGCCGCTGCTGGCCAGGTGGTGGTAGAGAATGCCCTGCTGCAACGGGGCCAGGCCGTAGATGTCCTGCACATTGGCGCAACCGCCGGGGATGCCCGCCACCAGTTGGTCGATGGCCGCCTGCTCGAGGTTGGCCAGGGGCAGCATGTGCGGTTCGATGCGCGTGCAACCTGCGGGCACCAGGTTGGCCGGCACCGGCGCCGCCTGGCCGCGGGTCACGGCGGCGGCCAGGGCCGCCAGGGTCGGCTGGCCGAACAGCACCCGCACATCGGCGGCCAGGTCCTGCTGGCGCATGCGCTCCACCAGTTTGACCGCCAGCAGCGAATGGCCGCCCAGTTCGAAGAAGTTGTCGTGGCGGCCCACCTCGGCGATGCCCAGCAGTTGCTGCCAGATCTGCGCGATGCACTGCTCGGCCTCGCCTTGCGGCGCCTCGAAGGCATGCCGGGCGAAGGCGGCGCCGTCGGGCTCGGGCAGCGCCTTGCGGTCGAGCTTGCCGTTGCCGGTCAGCGGGAAGCTGTCCAGGCGCACGAAGGCGGCCGGCACCATGTACTCGGCCAGGTCTTGCAGCAGCGCCTGGCGCAGCTCGGCGACACTCGGCGCTGCGCCCTCCTCGGCCAGCCACCAGGCCACCAGGCGCGGTTCGCCTGCGCTGTCGCGGCGGGCCAGGACCACGGCCTCGCGCACACCGGCACAGGCGGCCAGGCGCGCCTCGATTTCGCCCAGCTCGATACGAAAACCACGGATTTTCACCTGGTCGTCGTTGCGGCCCAGGTAGTCGAGGCTGCCATCAGCGGCCCAGCGGGCCAGATCGCCGGTTTTGTACAGGCGCCCTGCCGGGTTGAACGGGTCGCTGATAAAGCGCTCGGCGCTGAGCTCGGGGCGGTTGAGGTAACCCCGGGCAACCCCGGCGCCGCCCACGTACAGCTCACCGGTCACCCCCACCGGCACCGGCTGGCGCTGGGCGTCGAGCACGTACAGTTGCAGGTCGGGGATGCGCTCGCCGATGGGGCTGACGCCCACCAGTTGAGCGTCGGCGGCCTGCAGCGGGCGGTAGGTGACATGCACCGTGGTTTCGGTGATGCCGTACATGTTCACCAGGCGCGTGCCGGCATTGGCGATGCGCGCGTACCACGGCTTGAGCGAGCCCGGTTCCAGTGCCTCGCCGCCGAAAATCACCTGGCGCAGCGAGTGCTGCAAGGTGCTGCGGCCCTGGGCTGCGATCAGCTGGCGGAAGGCGCTGGGGGTCTGGTTGAGCACGCTGACGCCGCTCTGGCAGAGCAACGCGTAGCACTCGTCGGGGTTGCGGCTGATGCGCTGCGGCACGATCAGCAACTGGCCGCCGTAGGCCAGCGCACCCCAGATTTCCCACACCGAGAAGTCGAAGGCGAACGAGTGGAACAGCGCCCACACATCCTGCGGGTTGAAGCCGTACCAGGCGTCGGTGGCGGTGAACAGGCGGCTGGCGTTGCCGTGCTCGACCATCACCCCCTTGGGCAGCCCGGTGGAGCCGGAGGTATAGATGACGTAGGCCAGGTGCGTGGGCAGCAGGCCCGGGCACTGCGGGTCGTGGTCAGGCTGGCTGGCCAGGCGCGGGTCGTCGAGGTCCAGCAGCGGCGCCTCGGGGCTGCCCAGCAGGGCCAGGCAGTCGGCCTGGCTGAGCACCACCGCAGGTGCGCTGTCGGCCAGGGTGAAGGCGATGCGCTGGGCCGGCGCAGCGGGGTCGATGGGCACGTAGCCGGCACCGGCCTTGAGCACCCCGAGCATGGCGACGATCATCGCCGGGCCGCGTTCCACGCAAATGGCCACCCGCGCCTCTGGGCCAATGCCCAGGCCGATCAGGTGATGGGCCAGCTGGTTGGCGCGGCGGTTGAGTTCGCCGTAGCTGATGCTCTGCTGCTCGAAAATCAGCGCCGTGGCTTGCGGGCGCGCCTTGGCATGGGCCTCGAAGCGCTGGTGTAACAGCGGCGTGGCGGCAAATGCCTGCAGCGGCTGGTTGCTGGCTTGCAGCAGGTGTTCACGCTCGCCCGGCGGCAGAATGTCCAGCGCCTGCACCGGCGTGTGCGGTGCCTGCTCCAGGGCCTGGGCCAGTTGCCCAAGGGTTTGCGCGAGGTAACCGGCTATACGCCGGGCGCCGATCTGGCTGGCCACCAGCGCGGTGATGCGAAACGCCTCGCCGAGGTCGTCGATGTTCACCGTCAGCGGGTAGTTGGTGCGCTCTTCGGCGCCCAGTACATGGATGCCCGGCGCCACCTCGATCACTGCATCGGCGTCCCCTGCGGCGCTGTGGCGGTAGTTGAGCACGCAGTTGAACAACGGCGTGGGGGCGGCAACGCCGCTGCAGCGCTGGGCTTCGGCCAGTGATGCCTGCTCGTGGCCAAGCAGGCCGCTCAGGCGCTGGTGGGTGGCTTGCAGCCCTTCGCTGACGCTGAGCGCACCGACATCCACCCGCAGCGGCAAGGTGTTGATGAACATGCCCAGCGCCTGCTCGCCGCCGGCGCCGGCCTCCATGCGCCCCAGCAGCACGCTGCCGAACACCACCGCCTCGCGCCCGGACACCTGCCCCAGCACCCGCGCCATGGCCAGGTGCATCAGGCTGGCCGGGCTGACCCCAAGCTGCCTGGCCAGGCCGCGCAGGCGCAGGCTGAGGGCAGGCTCCAGGGTGAGCCGGGCTTCTTCCACCGGCAGGCCGTCGCTTTCAGCCAGGCCAAAGGCCAGGGTCGGCTCGTCGATATCAGCGAGCATCTGGCCGAAGAACGCCTGCTGAGCGCCTGCGTCACGGGCCTGGCGGGCTTCTGCCAGCAAGTCGCGAAACGGTACGGCGGGGCCGACCTGGGCGCTGTTGCCGGTCAGGTGCGCGTGCAGTTCGCGGCGCACGATATCCAGGGCGGCGTGGTCCATCACCGTGTGGTGGAACAGCAACAGGGCGACCACCTCTTCACCATGGCCCGGCGCATGCACCAGGCGCAGCAGCGGCGCCTGGCCGAGGTCGAGGCGGAAGTGGCGGCTGTCGAAGCGCTCACGCAGTTGCGCCAGGGCATCGCCCGCGCCATCCAGCAGCACCCCTTCGCAGACCAGCGGCGCCTCACGCCAGACCACTTGCAGCGGCTCGTCCAGGCGCTCCCACAGCAGCGCGCTGCGCAGGATGTCGTGGCGCTGGATCACCCACTGCAAGGCCTCGCGGAACGCCGCCAGGTGCGCAGCGCTGGCAAAGCGCAGTTGCGCCTGCAACAGGTAGGGGTCGCCGGCGCTGGCACTGAGGTGGTGGTAGAGCATGCCCTCTTGCAGCGGCGCCAGCGGGTAGATGTCCTGCACGTTGGCCGCACCGCCCGGCACCGTGGCGACGATGCGGTCGATGGCGGCCTGGTCCAGGCTCACCAATGGCAGCATGTCGGGGGTGATGCGCAGCGCCGGGCTGACCCAGTCGTCGCCCTGCCCGGCCAGCATCGCCAGCAGCGCCGGCTTGTTATCGGCCAGGGCCTGCCACAGGTGGTCGTCCAACGCATCGTCGGCGCCCAGCACCACCAGGTCGTCGCCGTCACGTTGCAGTCGGATCGCGCGGGTGCACAGCACCGCCATCAGTTCGCTCAAGGGCATGGGGTAAGCATCCTGCTTTGCCAAGTGAATAAAAGTCGGGGGTGAAACTAAAGGATCGCTGCCAGCGGGGCTGACAGGGGAAGCTGGGACAATCGGCGGCCCGGGGCTTGTAGGAGCGGCCTTGTGTCGCGAAAGGGCTGCAAAGCAGCCCCCGGCGATCTTGCATGAGGCCTGGATCCTGGGGCTGCTACGCAGCCCTTTCGCGACACAAGGCCGCTCCTACAGGGGGCGCGTAAGGGCCGCACGCTCAGAGCCGGCGGCGCGCGGCCAGGCCTGGGATGGTGGTGCGCGGCACCTCCACGCGCGCTGCCTGCAACTGGGTGCTGGCGGCAAGGCCGGCCAGGGTCGGTTGGCTGAACAGGCTGCGGGCGTCGGCATGCAGGCCGGCCTGGCGCATGCGCGCCACCAGGCTCACGGCCAGCAGCGAGTGGCCGCCGAGCTCGAAGAAGTTGTCGTCGCGGCCCACCTGCTCGATGCGCAGCACCTCGCCCCAGATCTGCGCCAGGGCGGTTTCCAGCTCGCCCTGCGGTGCCTGGTACTGGCGGCTGATCACCGAGGCCGGGCCGGGCGCCGGCAACGCCTGGCGGTCGACCTTGCCGTTGGGGCTCAGTGGCCAGGTGTCCAGGGCAACGAAGGCCGAGGGCACCAGGTAGTCGGGCAGGCGCGCCAGCATATGGCTGCGCAGTGCTTCGAGCCCTGGCGCGGTGTGGCCCGGGCGGCAGGTGAACCAGGCCACCAGGCGCTCGTCGTGCATCGACACCACCGCCTGCTCAAGCCCAGGGTAGCTGGCCAGTTGCACCTCGATCTCGCCGGGCTCGACCCGCAGGCCGCGCAGCTTGAGCTGGAAGTCGTTGCGGCCGAGGAACTCCAGCTCGCCGTCGGCGCGGTAGCGTGCCAGGTCGCCGGTGCGGTACAGGCGCTCGCCGGCCACGAAGGGGCTGGCGATGAAGCGCTCGGCCTGCAACGCCGGCAGGCCGAGGTAGCCCCGCGCCACACCGACCCCGCCGATGTGCAACTGGCCCACCGCGCCGAAGGGTACCGGGCGGTCGTGCGCATCGAGCAGGTACAGGCGGGTGTTGCAGATCGCCCGGCCGATCGGCGGCGCGCTGGCCGGCAGCGGCTGCTCGGGCTCGAGGGTCCAGGCGGTGCTGTCGACCGTGGCTTCGGTGGGGCCGTAGACGTTGTGCAGGCGCACCCACGGCAGGCGCGCGCGCACCGCCGCAGCCATGGCCAGGGTCAGCTCGCCGCCGCCGCAGAAGATGTCGCGCAGGCGGGTACAGCGCTCTACGCCCTGCACATCGAGGAAGGGTTGCAGCATGGCTGGCACGAACTTCACGCAGGTCACCCCCTGCGCCTCGATCAGCCCGGCGAGGTAGGCCGGGTCGCGGTGGCCGTCGGGGCGCGCCAGCACCAGGCGCAAGCCGGCGCTGAGGGGCCAGAACAGCTCCCACACCGAGCCGTCGAAGCTGAACGGCGCCCGCTGCAGCAGGGCATCGCCCGGGCGTGGCGGGCACAGGCCGCTGCCCCAGTGCATCAGGTTGCACAGGCCGCGGTGCTCGACCATCACACCCTTGGGCGTGCCGGTGGAGCCGGAGGTGTAGATCACGTAGGCCAGGTTGCCGGCATGCAGGGCGGGTACCTCTGGTGCATGGGCCGGCTGTTGCTGCCAGCCGTCGTGGTCCAGGTCGAGGGTGGCCACACCGCTGCCCGCCAGCAGACCGGCGGTGGCGCCATGCACCAGCAGTACCTGGGGCGCGCTGTCGGCGAGCATGTAGCGCAGGCGCTCGTCGGGGTAGCCGGGGTCCAGCGGCACGTAGGCGCCGCCGGCCTTGAGAATGCCCAGCAGGCCGACCATCAGGGCCAGGCCGCGCTCGACGCAGATCGCCACCCGGCTGTCGGGCTGCACGCCCATAGCCCGCAACTGGTGGGCCAGGCGGTTGGCTTGTTCATCGAGCTGGCGGTAGCTCAGGCACTGCTCGCCGGCTTGCACGGCCACGCCATCGGGGCTGCGGCGCACCTGCTCGGCGAACAGTGCGGGCCAGGTTTGCTGCACCGGGCTGCTGGCATCGTCGGTGGCGTTCAAACCAACCAGCAATTGCTGCAGCTCTTCGGCCGGCACGCTGCACAGTTGCTCCAGCGGGCGCTGCGTGCCGTGCTCCAGCAGGCCTTCGAGGGTGCCCAGCAAACACGCCTGCAAACGCGCCACACCCAGGGTGCGCGGGGCCCGCAGGCTCAGGTGTATAGCCTCGCCATGGTCGTCCACGGCCAACATCAGCGGTTGGCTGACCACTTCGCTGGCCTGCAGCAGTTCGACACCGGGCAAGGCGGACTGGCTGTGCGGCGATCCCTGGCGGTAGTTGAGCAGGCTGTCGAACAGCGGCATGCCGGCAGGCAAGGCGCTGCAACGCTGGGCCTGCACCTGCGGTGCGTCTTCATGGGCCAGCAGCCCGGCCAACCCTTCATGGGTGCGGGCCAGGGCCTGACCCAGGCTCAGGCCGGCCAGGCCCACCCGCAGCGGCAGGGTATTGATGAACATCCCCAAGGCCCGGTCGGCGCCTTCGCCGGCGGCCAGGCGGCCGAGCAGCACGGTGCCGAACACCACCTCGTCACTGCCCGACAGGCAACCCAGCACCTGAGCCCAGGCCAGGTGGAACAGGCTGGCCAGGCTGACATCGTGGCTGCGTGCCAGTGCGCGCAGGGCCTGGGCCAAGGCAGGCGGCAGCGCCTGTTCGAGGGTTTGCAGGGCTTCGGGGTCGGCAGGCAGGCCGTCCACGCCCAACACCCGGGTTGGCGCTTCGAGGTCACCGAGCATTTGCCTGAAATAGGCCTCGTGCTGTTGCTCGCGGCCTGCTGCACTGTGGGCTGCGGCGAAGTTACGGTACGGCACCGGCGCCGGCAGCTCGGCGCCCTGCCCGGCCATGAACGCGCGCAGCTCGGCCATCAGCAAGCCCAGGGACACCGCGTCGTTGACCAGGTGGTGGAAGTGCAACAGGCCCAGCCATCGGCCCTGTTGGGTATCCTCGGCAACGCCAAGGGCCAGCAAGGGGGCCTGGCGCAGGTCCAAGGGTTGGCAGGCAGCGCGCAGGCGCGCTTCGGCATCAACCCCGGGGGCCAGTTCGTGTACCGGCAATTCAGCGTGGCGCCAGACCACTTGCTGGGGTTGCGCCAGGGCCTCCCAGGCCAGGCTGGTGCGCAGGATATCGTGGCGCGCGATCACCTGTTGCAGGGCCTGGGCGAAGGCCTGCCAGTGCTCGCGGCTGGCAAAACTGAACAGCGCCTGCTGCTGGTAGGGGTCGCGGGTATCGGTGATGTGGTGGTACAGCAGGCCCTGCTGCAGGGGCGCCAGCGGGTAGATTTCCTGCACGTTGGCCGCCCCGCCCGGTACTGCGGCGACGATGCGGTCGATATCGCCCTGCTCGAGGGTGGTCAGCACCAGCAGGTCGGGGGTCAGCTGTTGGCAGCCGGCAGGTACCCGGTTGGCCGGTACCTGCTGAAGCGGCGCAGTACTGGCTGCGGCAGCCAGACTGGCCAGGGTCGGCTGGCCGAACAGCACCTGCACGTCGGCATGCAGGCCTTCGGCGCGCATGCGCTCGATCAGTTGCACCGCCAGCAACGAATGGCCACCCAGCTCGAAGAAGTGGTCATGCCTGCCCACCTGGGCCACCCCCAGCAGCTCGGCCCACAGCGCCGCCAGGCGTTGCTCGGTAGCGCCTTCGGGGGCGGCATAGGCGTGGCGGATGCAGGCCTCGCCGCCGGGCGCAGGCAGCGCCTGGCGGTCGAGTTTGCCGTTGGCGGTCAGCGGCCAGGCCGGCATGGCCTGGTAGGCGCTGGGCAGCAACGCGGTGGGCAGACGCTCGGCCAGGTGCTGGTGCAGCTGGCGCGGCGTCACCTCGCCCTGGGCGATGAACCAGGCCAGCAACTGCCCTTGGCGAACCAGCACCACGCATTCCTGCACGGCCGGGTGGCTGGCCAGGGCCGCATCGATTTCCGCCAGCTCTACCCGCACGCCGCGGATCTTCACCTGGTCGTCATTGCGCCCCAGGTATTCCAGGGTGCCGTCGGCCAGCCAGCGCACCAGGTCGCCGGTGCGGTACATGCGCCCCGGGTGGAACGGGTCGTCGAGGAAGCGTTCGGCGGTAAGGTCGGGGCGGCCCAGGTAACCCCCGGGCGACCCCGGCGCCGGCCACGTACAGCTCGCCGGGCACGCCCGGTGGCAGCAGGCGCTGGTACGCGTCGAGCACGTACAGCCGGGCATTGTCCACCGGGCCGCCGATATGCAGCGGCCTACCTGCGTGCAAGGCGCCGTAGCTGGCCACCACGCTAGCCTCGGTGGGGCCGTAGTTGTTCACCAGGGCGTGGCGCGGGTTGCGCTTGAGCTGGCGCAGGCGGTCGCCGCCGATCAGCAAGGTGCGCAGGGTCGGGTGGTCGTCGCCCTGGGCCAGGGCGTGCTCGGCCACCGGCGTTGGCAGAAAACTCAGGTCCAGCGGCTGGGCGCGCCACCAGCGCAGCAGGGCGTCGATGTCCTCGGCGCCCTCACGCACCGGGGCCAGGTGCAGGGTGGCACCGGCGCACAGGGCTGGCCAGACCTCCCAGGCCATGGCATCGAAGCCGAAGCCGGCCAGGCACGACGCCTGATCGCCGGCCTTCAGGGCAAAGGCCCGGCAATGCCAGTCGACCAGGTTGTCGAGCATGCAATGTTCGACCATCACGCCCTTGGGCAGGCCGGTGGAGCCGGAGGTATAGATGACATAGGCCAGGTTGCCCGGGCCCAACCCCGTTACCACAGGGTTTTCTGCCACTGTCGGGGCGCACGGGTCGAGGTCGATGCGCGGTACGGCCGTGGCCGGCAGGTCGATGCCGGTCTGGCTCAGCAGCACTTTTGGAGTGCAGTTTTCCAGCAGCCAGGCCAGGCGCTCGCGGGGGTGTGCCGGGTCCAACGGTACGTAAGCCGCACCGGCCTTGAGCACTGCCAGCAGGCCAACCAGGGTGTCCAGCCCGCGCCGGGCGCAGATCGCCACGCGGTCCTCGGGCAGCACGCCCAGGGCGATCAGGCGTTCGGCCTGGTGGTTGGCGCGCCCGTTCAGCTCGGCGTAGCTCAGGCTGCGCCCTTCGTGCCAGGCGGCGATGGCCTGGGGCGCGCGTGCGGTTTGCGCTTCGATACGCTGATGCACGCAGCGCGGGGCTGCCTGGGTGCTTGCCCCCTGCCCCCAGGCCTGCAGGCGTGCGTGCTCGGCAGCGGTCGGCAGGTCGAACCCGGCCACCGCCAGCGCCGGGTTGGCCAGGGCCTGGTGGAGGATGTGCAGCAGGCGGTCGGCCAGGGCCTGGGCCTCCTGCTCGCTGAACCAGGCCAGGTTGTACACCAGGTGCAGCCAGGCCTGCCCGGTGTGGCGGTTGCTGCGCAGGTGCAGGGCCAGCGGGGTCGGCTCGTGGCCGCTGCTGACCTTCACGCTGCGCCCTTCGATCGGCCCGTAGCGCAGTGCATTGCCGTCTTCTTCGAACGACACGCTCAGTTCGAACAGCTGGCCGCGGTCTTCGCGCAGCAGGCCCAGGGCGCGGTTGAGTTCACTCAAGGCAAAACGCTGGTGACGGTAGTCCTGGCGCAGGTTGTCGCGGATGCCCTGCACCAGCTCGGCAAAGCCCAGCTGGCGGCCAAAGCCCATGTGCAGGGCACTGACCTGGGTGAACAGGCCCAAGGTGGCCTTGAAGCCCGGGTTGGCGCGGTTGCGCACCGGCAGCCCGACCACCCATTCGTCGCGCTGCCAGATACGGCTGCAATACACGTGCAGCGCCGCCAGCAGCACATGCAGGGCCGAGGCGTTCAACTGCCCGGCCAGGCCCTGCATGCGGGCCAGCAGGTCGCTGCTGAACGGCAGGTCGAGGGCCTGGCTCGGGGTGTCGGCAGCAGCTGGGGCCAGGCTTTTGCGCTGGGCCAGGGGCTCAGGCAAGGCCTGGTACTTGCCCAGCCAGTAGGCGCGGTCACGGGTATGGCGCGCCGAGGCCTGATAGGCGACGTCATCATCAATGAACGCGCGGTACGACGGCGCCGTGCCCGGCAATGGCTGGCCCTGCTGCAACAGCCCGTAGTACTGGCCCAGCTGGCTGAACAACTGATCGAACCCCCAACCGTCGATGATCAGGTGGTGGGCCTGGCCGGCCAGCAGGTGGCGCTGGGGGTGCAGCCTGACCAGGAAGAAACGCGCCAGGGGGCCGCCGTGCAGGTCGAAGCGCTGCGCCATGCGCTGGCGCATCAGTTGCCTGGCGGCAGCCTCGGGGTCGGCTTCTGCGCTGAGGTCTAGCAGCGGCAAGCCGAGGGTGAGCGCGGGCTCGAAGCGCTGGCGTGGCAGGCCGTCGGCCGCGCACGGCAGCAGTTGCGTGCGCAGGCCGTCATGCAGCGCCACCAGGTGCGCCAGGGCCTGGCCCAGCAGCGCCGTATCGAGCGCACCGTCCAGTTCGATGTAGCCACCGATGTTGTACAGCGGCGAATCGCCACGGCTGATCTGGTCCAGCCAGATGTCACGCTGGGCGGTGGTCAGGGGGTAGGTGTCGGTGGCAGACATGGGGGTGGCGCGTCCTTGCGAATGATCGTCCGCGGATTCAAGCACCGGCCTTGGCGGCTGTATGGCCCCTGAAACCCGGACAGCCGCGCCTGGGCCCAAGTTACTGATTTTCTTGTAGGAGAATCGCTACAGCAGGCTGTCAGGCATGGCCTACCTGGCAGCCTGCTGTAGGCAAAATCCGCCAAAGCGGGGCTTTTTGGCGTCAATTGGCTGGCATTGCGTCAACCTCAGTGCCCCAACCCGTTTAGCGGTGGTGCAACGGTTGGCCGCCGACGTGGCATTTTCTGTCCCCCTTTTCCATGACAGACACCGGCCAGGCTGAGGGCTTGAATAGCGCCACGCCACTTTCCCAAGGAGAGGACTCGACCACGAGACCGCCCGTCGAACGCCCCGAATCAAGGAAGACACCACCATGAGACTGACCGACAACCTCGCCCGCAGCCAGGCCCCGCAGCTTTATCTGCAACTGGGCGAGCTGGTGGCCCGCAGCGGCGACCAGGACTTTGCCGGGCAGATGTTCCAGCTGCTCGAGCAACTGGTGCCGATGCAGCGCCTGGACCTCAGCGAATGGACCCTCGACACCCGCCAGCAACGCATCGAGCACATCCGCGCCCTGGGTAGCGCGGGCGCCTGTACGCCGCTGCCAGCACCCGAAGCGCTGCTGCAGAGTGTGATGCAGATGCACGACCCGGTATTGATCCAGATCAGCGCACCGCTGGGGCGCCCGCAGCAACCGCACAGCGCGCACCAGTGCAACCTGGTGTCGTGCCGCGGCGAGCGGCGTTGGGTGATCTGTTGCCAGCGCAGCCCTTGCCAGCGCGCTTTCACCTTGGCCGAGCTGTCGTTGCTCAAGAGTTTGTCTGACACCTTGTTGCCGCTGGTCGAGCACCATGCCCTGCGGGCCCAGGCCTTGCCTGCCAACGACCCACAGTTGGCCGACAGCCAGGCGGCCTCGTTGCGCGCGGCCTTTGGCGAGCGCCTGGCGCGCGGCGCCATCAGCCTGTCCAGCCGCGAGCAGGAGGTGTGCCTGGGGCTTTTGACCGGCGGCACGGTGCCGCAGATGGCGCAACAGTTGAACGTCAAGAACAGTTCGGTGGAAACCTATCTCAAGCGCGCCACCGCCAAGCTGGGGGTCAGTGGCCGCCACGGGCTGGCCCGCTGGATGGCGAGTGCCTGACACCGCAAGGAAGCCTGCAATGCACCGATTCACCCTGACCCTGCTGGCCGCCACCCTGGCCGGCTGCAGCCTGGCCCCGGACTACCAGCGCCCGGCAGCCCCGGTCCCCGTGCACTACCCCCAAGGGCCGGCCTACCCGGCCGCATCCGCCACGCCGCCCAACCAGCATTGGCAGGCGGTGTTCCACGACCCGGCGCTGCGCCAGTTGATCGACGCCGCCCTGGCCAACAACCGTGACCTGCGCGTGGCGCTGCTCAATGCCGAGGCGACCCGCGCCCAGTACCGTATTCAGCGCGCCGAACAACTACCGCGTGTCAGCCTCGACGGCAGCGGCCAGCGCCAGTACCTGCCGCGGCGCATGACCGGCACCGGCAGCGGCGTGATCAGCAGCACCCAGGCCGTCACCCTGGGGGTCAGTGCCTACGAGCTGGACCTGTTCGGGCGCCTGCGCAGCAACAGCGAACAGGCGCTGCAAACCTACCTGGCCAGCGAAGAGGCGCGCCGCGCCGCGCAACTGAGCCTGGTGGCCAGCGTTGCCAGCGTGTACCTCACCTGGCGCGCCGACCAGGAGCTGCTGGCGCTGGCCGAAGATACCCTGGCCGCCGACGAGCACAGCCTGCGCCTGACCACCCGCCAGGTACGCACCGGCACCTTGTCGGCGCTGGACCGCATCCAGGCACAGACCCGGGTCGACAGCACCCGCGCTGCGGTGGCGCGCTACCGCCGCCTGGTGGCCCAGGACCTCAACCAGCTGGGCGTGCTGGTGGCCGGGCCCATCGCCGATGGCCTGCCCGGGCTGGCCCTGGCCAGCGAGCAGATCGCGCCGATGCCGGCCGGCCTGCCGTCAGACCTGTTGCAACGGCGCCCGGACATCCTGCAGGCCGAGCACCAGTTGCAAGCGGCCAACGCCAACATTGGCGCGGCGCGGGCGGCGTTGTTCCCGAGCATCAGCCTGACCGCCAATGCCGGTACCAGCAGCCAGCAACTGGCCGGGCTGTTCGAGGCAGGCTCCGGCACCTGGCTGTTCAAGCCCCAGGTCAGTCTGCCGCTGTTCAACGCCGGCAGCCTGCGGGCCAGCCTGGACTACGCCAAGTTGCAAAAGGATATCCAGGTGGCGCAGTACGAAAAGGCTATCCAGGGGGCGTTCCAGGAAGTCGCCGACGGCCTGGCGGCGCGCGCCACCTACCAGCGCCAGCTGCAGGCCCAGCGCGACCTGGTGGCGGCCACCCAGCGCTACTACGACCTGGCGCAAAACCGCTACCGCACCGGGGTGGACAGCAGCCTGACCTTCCTCGATGCCCAGCGCCAGCTATTCAGTGCCCAGCAGGGGCTGATCGGCGACCGGCTGGCGCAACTGGTGGCCGAGGTGAATCTGTATGCTGCGCTGGGTGGGGGTTGGCAGGATGATTCGGCTTTGTAGGCATTCCTTGCGAGGTGTTTGCGTTTGGACTGCTAGGTGATAGGCACACCCCTTGTGGCGCCTATCAGATCGAGCGCCGCCCGCGCGGCGCTTCGCGGGTAAACCCGCTCCCACAGTTTATTTCTGGCCAGTCTCTCCTGTGCCGGTACCGGATCCCCCTTGTTTGTACGCCGCGGTTTCCGCGTGGGCGTTACCGCCGCTCCACATGGCTCAAGGCATGCACCAAGGCAGGCGCTGGTACCGGCACAGGAATAATTGGCCCGAAACAAACTGTGGGAGCGGGTTCACCCGCGAAGCGCCGCGCGGGCGGCGCTCGATCTCATAGGCGCTACAAAACCTTCGGCGAACACCTGGCGGCCCTGACGCGAACTCCTCGAAATACAGACCAGCCCTACCCACCCAATCCCCCAAACATTGCAGCAAAGTTTGCCTGCCGTGGTCACAAGGTTAGAGTGGCAACACCAGCCTGGCCCTTGCACTCAAGGCAAAAATGCAGCAACGCCCTGCAGATTTGCCAATTGTGCAAGGTAAATACGCATGACAGGATCCAGCGATCCGCCCGCGTATTCCAGGCTTGCCCTTGGAAATCAATAACAAAGCAGGGAGACCGCGATGACCGCGCACGCTCAACCTTCGGCAACGGATCATGTACTGGCCGAAGTCCGCAACCACATCGGCCACCTCACCCTCAACCGCCCCGCCGGCCTCAATGCCCTGACCCTGGACATGGTGCGCAGCCTGCAGCGCCACCTGCACCGCTGGGCGCAGGACGACCAGGTGCACGCGGTGATGCTGCGCGGCGAAGGGCCCAAGGGCTTCTGCGCCGGCGGCGACATTCGCTCGCTGCACGACAGCCACAAGGCCGGGGAACAACTGCACCACACCTTTTTCGAAGAGGAATACGCCCTCGACCTGTGCCTGCACCGCTACCGCAAGCCGGTACTGGTGCTGATGGACGGCTTCACCCTGGGCGGCGGCATGGGCCTGGCCCAGGGCTGCGACCTGCGCATCGTCACCGAGCGCAGCCGCTTGAGCATGCCTGAAACCGGCATCGGCTACTTCCCCGATGTCGGCGGCAGCTACTTCCTGCCGCGCATACCGGGCGAACTGGGCATCTACTTAGGTATCAGCGGCGCCCAGATCAAGGCCGCCGATGCGCTGTATTGCGGCCTGGCCGACTGGTACGTGGGCAGCGAGCGCCTGGCGGCATTGGACGAAGGCCTCGACCACCTGCAGTTCGGCGACTACCCGCTCAAGGACCTGCAGGGCCTGCTGGCCACCCTTGGCACCCAGGTGCTGGACGACGCACCGCTGGCCAGCCTGCGCCCGGTGATCGACCACTTCTTCGCCCTGCCCGATGTGCCCAGCATCGTCGAGCAACTGCGTGCAGTGGCCATCGGCGACAGCCATGCCTGGGCGCTGGCCACCGCCGACCTGCTGGAAACCCGCTCGCCACTGGCCATGGCCGTAACCCTCGAACTGCTGCGCCGTGGCCGCCACCTGGCGCTGGAAGACTGTTTCGCCATGGAGCTGCACCTGGACCGCCAGTGGTTCGAGCATGGCGACATCATCGAAGGCGTGCGCGCGCTGATCGTCGACAAGGACAAGCAGCCGCGCTGGAACCCGCCGACCCTCGCCGCCCTGACCCGCCAGCGCGTCGACCAATTCTTCGAAGGCCTGTAAGGCCGGGAGCACCTGCATGCAAGACCTGGAACTGAGCGAAGAACAGATCATGATCCGCGACATGGCCCGGGACTTTGCCCGCGGCGAGATCGCACCCCACGCCCAGGCCTGGGAAAAGGCCGGCTGGATCGACGACGGCGTGGTACGCAAGATGGGCGAACTGGGCCTGCTGGGCATGGTCGCGCCCGAGCAGTTCGGCGGCAGCTACACCGACTATGTGGCCTACGCCCTGGCGGTTGAAGAGATTTCAGCCGGTGACGGCGCCACCGGGGCGATGATGAGCATCCACAACTCGGTGGGCTGCGGGCCGCTGCTGGCCTACGGCACGCCCGAGCAACAGCAGGCCTGGCTGCCGCAGCTGGCCAGCGGCGAGGCTATCGGCTGCTTCTGCCTGACCGAGCCGCAAGCCGGCTCCGAGGCACACAACCTGCGCACCCGGGCAGAACTGGTGGACGGCCAGTGGGTGATCAATGGCGCCAAGCAGTTCGTCAGCAACGCGCGCCGGGCCAAGCTTGCCATCGTCTTTGCAGTGACCGACCCGGAGCTGGGCAAGAAGGGCCTGTCGGCCTTCCTGGTACCCACCGACAACCCGGGGTTCAAGGTGGACCGCAGCGAACACAAGATGGGCATCCGCGCCTCTGACACCTGCGCGGTAACCCTGGACAACTGCCGTATTCCGGCGGCCAACCTGCTGGGCGAGCGCGGCAAGGGCCTGGCCATCGCCCTGTCCAACCTCGAAGGCGGGCGTATCGGTATTGCCGCCCAAGCATTGGGCATCGCCCGGGCGGCGTTCGAAGCGGCGCTGCAGTATTCGCGCGAGCGTATCCAGTTCGGCAAGCCGATCAACGAGCACCAGAGCATCGCCAACCTGCTGGCCGACATGCAGGTGCAGGTGAACGCCGCGCGCTTGCTGATCTTGCATGCCGCGCGCCTGCGCACGGCCGGCAAGCCGTGCCTGTCGGAAGCCTCACAGGCCAAGCTGTTCGCCTCGGAGATGGCCGAACGGGTGTGCTCGATGGCCATCCAGGTGCATGGCGGGTATGGCTACCTGGAGGATTACCCGGTGGAGAAGTACTACCGCGATGCGCGGATCACGCAGATCTACGAAGGCTCGAGCGAGATCCAGCGCATGCTGATTGCCCGGGAGCTGAAGCACTACACGATCTGAGCCCGCCTCAGGCAGCGTCTAGACTCACTGAACCACGCCCGCACCGCAGCGCACGGTGCGGGCCTTGCCGTGAACGGGGGGCTGCCACACGTGGAGGTGTGCGATGAGCCAGTTCAAACGCCTGCTGGTCATGCTCGGCCCGCAGATGCGCCACTCCCCTGCCCTGCAGCGCGCCGCCGCGCTGGCTGAGTCCAGCGGGGCGCTGCTGGACCTGAACGTCTTCGTCGACGAGGTCGACACCTTCGGCCTGATGGGCGACAGCCATGAACGCGAACGCCTGCTGGCGCACAACCGCCTGTGGCTGGCCGACGAAGCCGAACAGCTGCGCAGCGCCGGGCTGGATGTGTCCACCGAACTGCTGCTGACCCGCGACCCGCTGGGCAGCGTGCTGCAGCAAGCCGAACGCCTGGGCTGCGACCTGCTGGTCAAGGACGTGCAGCACGAGCCGGTGCTCAAGCGCCTGCTGGTCACCCCGCTGGACTGGCAACTGCTCAAGGACAGCCCGGTGGCGGTGCATCTGGTCAGCGAAATCCGCCTGCCGCTGCCCCGGCAGATCGCCGCTGCAGTGGACCTGAACCATCACGGCAACGCTGAACAGCTGGACGACCAGGTGATCCGCAGCGCCCATGCACTGGCCCTGCAATGCAACGCCGAACTGCACCTGCTGCATGTGTGCGACGCGGCCAGGACCCATATCGCCGACTTTGGCGCCGGCACGGTGACCATGCCGGGCTTTGACGCCAGTGTGCGCACGGCGCAGCGGGCAGCGTTCAACCGCCTGGGCGACCACCATCAGGTCGACCTGGAGCGTCGGCACTTTCTCGAGGGCCCGGCAATCAGGGCGATTGCCGGTTACATCAGCCACAGCCGGGTGGATGTGATCGTCATGGGCACCCACCGCCACGACGCGCTGCAGACGTTCCTGGGCGGGACCACGGCCCATGTGCTGGAACACCCGCTGTGCAACGTACTGGCGATCAAGGCGCTGCGCTGAGGTTGGCGGTGCGGGCCATTTGTAGGGGCCGGAACAGGCATGAATGGCACCGGCTGCTCCGGTGATCGCAGGCCTGCCGGCGCCTACAGGGGGCCGCCTTTAGAAGGCCTTGCTGTAGAACAGCGAGTACGACTCGATGCCGTCGTTGGGTTGCTTGATGCCGGCGTTGGAGTAGTGCATCAGGCGCAGCCCGACCTTCTGCTCGCCCGGCAGCTTCAGGCCAAAGCCGATGCGGTCTTCGAAGTTGATCGACGAGCCCAGGCGCTGGTCGCCCACGTCGGTCTTGGAGAACGCCGCCAGGCCAATGCCGGCCTCGATGTACGGGGTATAGGTGAAGCCGCTGAACTCGTAGACGAACACCGGGCTGAACGACAGCGAATGGGCGCCGCTGTAGTCGCCACCTTCCCAGTAGGTGTAGGCAGCGTCCCAGTAACCGGTGACGAAACCGGTGTTGCTTTCGAGCCAGCGTTTGTCCCAGTCGAACGACAGGCCGATGCGGTAGGTCATGTCACCCTGGCTGGTGGCCCCCACGGCACCGGATACCTGGGCAGCCTGGGCCGAACAGGCCCCGGCGAGCGCCAGCACAGCAGCGGCCAGCGAGCTGGCAAGACGGGTATTCATCTATGACTTCTCCTGATGGTCTTTCACGGGCGGGGGCTTTTGCCCCTCGTTATGCGCCTGCGCACCACCGCATCCAGGTGGTCACAAGTTGTAATACTTCCCGAAGTATCGGCCAATTAGCAGCAAAGATGAAAGTGTTTTGCCAGCATTGTGCAGGGAGGGGGTCGCACAACTTTGAAACCTGCGCTGTACCTGTAGGAGCCGGCTTGCCGGCGATGGGGCCAGCGGCCTTGCGCCAAGGCCTGCCCTTGTAGCGCCGGTACCGACCCTATCGCCGGCAAGCCGGCTCCTACAGGGAAGCGCCCCTCAAGCCTGGCGCTCCTCCAGCAACTTGATGAACATGCTCAAGCTGCGCGATACCGTGCCCCGGCGCCACACCAGCCAGGTCTTCAGGTAGCGGAAGTCCTCGGCCATGGGCCAGGCGCTGACCGTGCTGCAGCCGGGCATGTTGTCGAGCATGCTGCGCGGCATCATCGCAAGGCCTGCGCCGGCGCTGACGCACGCCAGCATGCCGTGGTACGACTCCATTTCGTGGATCTTGCCGGGCACTGCCTGGTCGTGGACGAACCAGCTCTCGAAATGGTGGCGGTACGAGCAGTTGGCACGAAACGCGTAGATGTTCGCGCCATTGACATCGCGGGCGCGGGTGACCGGGGGGTGGTTCAGCGGGGCGATCACGGTCATCTCCTCCTCGAACACCGGCATGCCCTCAAGGGTTGGGTGCAACACCGGGCCATCGACGAACGCGGCCACCAGGCGGCCGGCCAGCACCCCTTCGAGCATGGTCCCGGACGGGCCGGTGGAGAGGTCCAGGTCAACCTTGGGGTAGCGCTGGTTATAGGCCGCGAGCAAGGCCGGGATGCGCACCGCTGCGGTGCTTTCCAGCGAACCCAGGGCGAAGGTGCCCTGTGGGTCTTCGCCGGCCACGGTCAGGCGCGCCTCGTGTACCAGCTCAAGGATGCGCCGGGTGTATTCGAGGAAGTTCCAGCCGGCCGGCGACAGGCGTAGGCGGCTTTTTTCGCGGATGAACAGCTCCACGCCCAGGTCCTCTTCCAACTGCTTGATGCGGGTGGTCAGGTTCGACGGCACCCGGTGGATGTGCTGGGCGGCGGCGCTGATGCTGCCGTGCTCGGCCACGGCCTTGAAGATTTCCAGTTGCACCAGGTCCACGGTCATTCTCCAAACGTGAATGTTTCGCTCATTATTATTCAGTTTTCATTAAAGCGCGCCACCACTAGTCTGGGCTCACCGATTCATAACAACAGAGCACTCCGCCATGAGCGAGATCAGCAGCCTGACCCACGCCATCTCCGTCGACCCCTACACCGGCGAGCAGATCGGCCACTATGCCTTCGACACCGACGCCGCACTGGAAGCGGCGCTGCAACGCGCCAAGGTTGGCTACAACCAGTGGCGCAAAGTGTCGCTGGGTCAGCGCAGCGAGTATCTGAACGCCGTGGCCGATGCCCTGCAGGTCAACGCCGAAGCCTTTGCGCAGATGATCGCCCGCGAGATCGGCAAGCCGATCAGCCAGGCCCGAGGCGAAGTGAACAAGTGCGTCGGCCTGTGCCAGTGGTACGCCGAACACGGCCCGGCGATGCTCGCACCGGAGCCGACCCAGGTCGAGAAAGCCCGTATCGAATACCGCCCGCTGGGCCCGATCCTGGCAGTGATGCCGTGGAACTTCCCGGTCTGGCAGGTGCTGCGCGGCGCCATCCCGGCGCTGCTGGCAGGCAACACCTACGTGCTCAAGCACGCCCCCAACGTCATGGGCAGCGCCTACCTGATGGCCGACCTGTTCAAGCGTGCCGGGCTGCCTGAGGGCGTGTTCGAAGTGCTCAACGTCACCCCCGAGGGCGTTACCCGCGCCATCAACGACCCGCGCATCGCTGCCGTGACCCTGACCGGCAGCGTGCGCGCCGGCATGGCCATCGGTGCCCAGGCCGGTGCCGCGCTGAAAAAATGCGTGCTCGAGCTGGGCGGCTCCGACCCGTTCATCGTGCTGGCTGACGCCGACCTGGACGCCGCCGTGAAAGCTGCCGTGATTGGCCGCTACCAGAACACCGGCCAGGTGTGCGCTGCAGCCAAGCGCCTGATCGTCGAAGAAAGCATCGTCGAGGCCTTCACCGCCAAGTTCGTCGAGGCCACCCGTGCGCTGACCGTCGGTAACCCGCTGGAAGACGCCACCTACATTGGCCCGATGGCCCGCTACGACCTGCGCGACGAGCTCGACGGCCAGGTCCAGGCAACGTTGGCCGAAGGCGCCACTCTGCTGCTGGGCGGGCACAAGGTCGAAGGCGTGGCCAACTTCTATGCGCCAACCGTGTTCGCCAACGTCACCCCCGACATGACTGCCTTCAAGCAAGAGTTGTTCGGCCCGGTGGCGGCGATCATCAGCGCCCGCGATGCCGAGCATGCGGTGGAGCTGGCCAACGACAGCGAATTCGGCCTGGCCTCGACCATCTACACCGCCGACTATGCCCTGGCCGAGCGCATGACCGAGGCACTGGACACCGGTGGCGTGTTCATCAACGGTTACTGCGCCTCGGACCCCCGTGTGGCGTTCGGTGGCGTGAAGAAGAGCGGCTTCGGGCGCGAGCTGTCGCACTTTGGTGTGCGTGAGTTCACCAATGCGCAGACGGTGTGGCTGGATCGCAACTGATGTTTGCGGGCTGCTGAGTCACACTTGATTCGGCCCTGTAGGAGCGGCCTTGTGTCGCGAACGGACCGCATAGCGGTCCCGGCGATTGCGGCATTTTTGCGCAATTTCTGGGGCCGCTGTGCGGCCCATCGCGACACAAGGCCGCTCCTACAGGGATCGTGTCGATTTTGAGAGTTCAGGCAAGCTCCCACATGGCAACCATCAGGTTTGCCAGGCTGGGCCGCATTGTTGCCCGGATCTGTATCTGTTATCCCCTCCTCCGGCCCCCACAATCGATTGCCTCCCCAGCCACCCGGAGGTATTGATTTCCGCCCTCGCCAGCAACCAGCGTCGAGGACAGCAGCGCCAGGCCGACCTGATCGAATAGCCCATCGTGCCCGGGTGGCGCCTCAACCAGCTGCAACCCGTTTGAGTGCAACAGGCGCAGTGCCAGCCATGAGCACGGCGACTCCACCAACACCTGCAGCACGTTGGGGGTAGAGGTTTGGGTTTGGGTTTGGGTTTGGGTTTGGGTTTGGGTTTGGGTTTGGGTTTGGGTTTGGGTTTGGGTTTGGGTTTGGGTTTGGGGCTTCATGGTGATTGCTTTTGGAGATGTATGCGCATTCGTTGACGATAGAGGCTTTTCGTCACCTTTCCGCCCTTACGGCGGCTTACTTTTGTCTTGGCAAAAGTAAGCAAAACCGCCTGCTCCTATCATCCGGCCCCCTACGCTG
>NZ_JBJDNC010000038.1:0-59238 GCF_044900265.1 Pseudomonas sp. NPDC089406
CGTTGATTCTCAAGGAGTTTCGCGTTCCGTTGTCGCTGGAAGTGGGGCGCATTATAAGGGGATCTGAAACCCCGTCAACCCTTTATTTCAAATAACTGAAATATTTGGAGAAAAAGCCAATAGAAGGCCGCCCGGGGCCTGCGGCAACCCTGGCAGCTCCCAATCCCTTGCACACCCACCCCGCCAATGCGCACTATATTGCTCACCCTACGCGCACAACCACGGACCACCCACAACAATGAGCACCCCACCCCGCAGCCTGGCCGCCTTGCTGTTCCCTATCGGCCTCCTGCTGATCGCCATGGCATCCATCCAGTCTGGCGCCTCGCTGGCCAAGAGCATGTTCCCCATTGTCGGCGCCCAAGGCACCACCACTCTGCGCCTGATCTTCGCCAGCATCATCATGCTGCTGATACTGCGCCCTTGGCGCGCGCGCATGGACGCCAGCACCTGGCGCAGCGTGATCATCTACGGCATGGCCCTGGGTGGCATGAACTTCCTCTTCTATATGTCATTGCGTTCTGTCCCCCTGGGTGTCGCCGTAGCGTTGGAGTTCACCGGCCCACTCACCGTTGCACTGCTGGCCTCACGCCGGGCGCTGGACTTTGTCTGGATCGCGCTCGCCGTCGCCGGCTTGCTGTTGCTCATCCCAGTCGGCCAGACCGGCGCCAGCATCGACCCGATCGGCGCCCTCTATGCCCTGGGCGCTGGAGTCTGCTGGGCCCTGTACATTCTTTATGGGCAAAAGGCCGGCGCCGAGAACGGTATCCAGACTGCGGCCCTGGGCGTGGTGATCGCAGCACTGTTCGTCGCACCCATCGGCATCGTGCACGCCGGCAGCGCCTTGCTCACCCCCGCCCTTCTACCTGTAGCCTTGGCTGTCGCCGTTCTGTCCACGGCATTGCCCTACAGCCTGGAGATGGTCGCCCTGACCCGCATGCCCGCGCGAACCTTCGGCACCCTGATGAGCATCGAACCGGCTTTTGGCGCCTTGTCGGGCCTGCTCTTCCTAGGGGAAAAACTGACCCTCTGGCAATGGCTGGCCATCCTTGCCATCATCACCGCGTCGGTCGGCGCGACCTTGTCGATGAAACGCGATAGCCCCCCACCTGTAGCGGCCGACTGATTTGAGAAATATTTGCATTTGAGCGGCGTCGGCCTTGTACCGCTCGCCGCAGCTGACTTAAGCTGTCACAAAATCATAATCAAGACGCTATCTACTTGGCGGCAAAGGGATGCTGGGGAATCTCAAGGAAGACTCGAAGCGCTGACGACAGGCCCGCTCAAGCAGTCGGGCCCGCATAAGGACAGGAATGAAACGTATTTTGCTCATCCTGGCCATCTTGGCCATTGCTGGGTGTGCCGCTACGGCCAAGACCGAGGTGAAACGGGGAAAAAAGGGCCTGCATATCAATTGCTCGGGCCTCTCCTCCTCGTGGGACAAGTGTTACGCCAAGGCCGAAACCTCCTGCAGCGGCAAAGGCTACAAGGTGATCGCCCGCTCCGGTGACAACGACGAGGAGCCCGGTGACTACATCTTCGGCATCAACCCCGCCGGCTACACCAGCCGCAGCATGATCGTGATCTGCAAGTAGAAGCAAAAAAGGGCAGCCCGCAGGCTGCCCTTTTTCATTTTCGTATGACCTGCTTCAGATAGCCGCAGTGCGCTGCTCCAGCCATTGCAGCGCCTCACCGGCCAGCAGCGGTGCAAGCCGCTCGCGCACGCTCCAGTGATAACGGTTGAGCCACGCAGCATCCTCGCGCCCCAGCAGCTCCGGCAGCAGGCAGCGCGTGTCGATCGGGCACAAGGTCAAGGTTTCGAACTCCAGGAAGTCGCCGAACGCAGAGCTACCTGCCTCACGGTTGACCACCAGGTTCTCGATCCGCACGCCCCATTCCCCCGGCCGATAAGTACCTGGCTCGATGGAACTGATCATCCCCGGCTGCATGGCCGTCTGCGGCGTGGCGGGTGCCTGGAAGGCGATCACCTGTGGCCCTTCGTGCACGTTCATGAAATAACCCACGCCGTGCCCGGTGCCGTGGCCGTAGTCCACCTGGTCGGCCCAGATCGGCGCCCGCGCGATGGCGTCGAGCAGCGGCGACAGGATGCCACGCGGGTAGCGTGCCCGCGACAAAGCGATCATGCCCTTCAGCACGCGTGTGCAATCAGCCTTCTGTTCATACGTTGGCTCACCGATCGGCACCATCCGCGTAATGTCGGTGGTTCCCCCAAGGTACTGCCCACCTGAGTCGATCAGCAGCAGGCCATTGCCTTCAATAACCGCATGGGACTGCTCGGTGGCCCGGTAATGCGGCATCGCGCCATTGCCATTGAAGGCTGCGATGGTGGAAAAACTCAGCGAGACATAACCCGGCCGCCGGGCCCGGGCCGCCGTAAGTTGCTCATCGACGGTCAACTCGGTGATGCGTTCGCGGCCCAGGTTGGCTTCAAACCAGGCGAAGAACTCGCACAACGCCGCCCCGTCCTGCTCCATCACCTGGCGGATATGCACCAGGTCGGCCTCGCTTTTGCGGGACTTGCTCAGGGTCGTCGGGTTGATGCTCTCTACCAGGCGCACCTGCCCATCGAGCGCATCCACCAGGCCACAGGTGACCCGCGCTGGGTCCAGCAACAGGCTGCTGCCAGGTTCAATGGCTGCCAGGGCTTGCCCCACTTCATCGTACCCGCGCACCTCGATGCCATCGGCAGCCAGTACCTGACGCAGATGAGCGTCTACCTTGTCCGCCCCCACAAACAGCAAGGCCTTGCCCTGGCTGATCAAGGCAAAGGCGACGAACACCGGGTTGTAGGAGACGTCGCTCCCCCGCAGGTTGAACAACCAGGCAATGTCATCCAGCGTGGCGATGAAGTGCCAGTCGCCCCCCTTTTCGCGCAAACCAGCGCGCAAGGTGGCCAGTTTCTCGGCACGGCTGACCGTGGCATGGGGCGGCAGGTGCTGGTAAACCGGGTTGGCCGGCAATGCCGGCCGGTCGGCCCAGACCCGGCCAAGCAAATCGAGGTGGGTCAGCAGCCGTACCTCACGCGCCTTCAGGCGCTCGCTCAACTGCCGCGAGGCGGCCAGCGCCATCACCGCACCATCCACTGCAACGGCGCCCCCAGCGAGGGCGTGCTCGCCCAACCACTCAAGCGCCCCGGGCTGCCCCGGGCGCAACTTCATCAGTTCGATGCCACTGCCGTGCAGCTCATGTTCGGCTTGCTCCCAGTAGCGGCTGTCGACCCACAGCCCGGCGAACTGCGCGGTCACCACCAGCGTGCCCACCGAGCCATGGAAGCCGGACAACCACTGGCGCCCCTGCCAATAGCCCGGCAGGTACTCGGACAGGTGCGGGTCGGCCGACGGCACCAGCAGGGCATCGACGCCCTCGCCGGCCATCACCTCACGCACACGGGCCAGGCGTGCCGGCACACTTTCCAGAAGGGGGGACTGACTGTTCATGCACACTCCTGCGGGCTTATCTCGGCGGGTCCAGGCCGCCGATAATGGAACAGCCAGCCGACGCCCGCAATCACGCAGGCGACATCAAGGCAGGCTTTGCCGCAACTGCCCTGCCGACCGCCGGTCACCCGCTCTGAACTTGCCCAGCGCCGAACCTTCACAAACTCTACACAGGCAGCCGATGAGAGAAGCCCATGCAGACGAAGCACGCCGTGGTGCTGCTCGATACCCGCGAGCACACGCCCGAGCATGAGCATGCAGTCCACCTGAAGCTGGCCGACGGCCTGGCCCGGCTGTTAGCTGTCGAACGCCATGAGGTTGCCGAGCCGTCCCTGGATGGCAAGCGCTACTACTATCTCCCCACCGAGACGCTGCTTGAAACGTCGGACCAAACGCCGCCAGGCATCGACGATGAGGGCGACCTGTTCGGCGGCCTGGTCAGCCACCCGCACATGGCGACCAAGGCCATCTCCCATCCGTTGCCCGCGGGCGCCACATCTCCCCCAGGCTGGACCGATGCCTTCGCCCGGCAGGCCCGCGACGCCCTGCTGCGCGGCTACAGCGTATTTTCCAAAGCCGACGCCCGCCGCGCAGTTGCCCTGCTGCTCGGCAACGGCAAGGTACGCCTCAAGCCAGTGCTGGCCACCGCCGGCCGGGGCCAGCAAGTGCTTGAGCACATGGACCAGCTCGAAGCACTGCTCGCCCCCATGGACGACCAACAACTGGCGCTATGGGGCCTGGCGCTCGAAGAAGACCTGAGCGATGTCGAAACCTTCAGCGTCGGCCAGGTTCGCGTGGCCGGGCTGACCTTGAGCTACCACGGCACGCAACAGTTGACCCGCGACCACCAGGGCTGCGAAGTGTACGGAGGCTCCGACCTGATCGTCGTACGCGGCGGCTACGACGCCTTGCTGCAGCGGCCACTGCAAGATCACCTGCGCCTGGCGGTCAACCAGGCGGTGGCCTACGAGCAAGCCGCCGAAATGCACTTTCCCACCTTCGTCGTCTCCCGGCGCAACTACGACATCGCCCGCGGCCGCGACGCCAAAGGCCACCTGCGCAGCGGCGTGCTCGAGCAATCCTGGCGCATTGGCGGCGCCAGCAGCGCCGAGCTTCTGGCCCTGCAGGCGTTCGCCGACGACCCGGCCCTGCAACAACTGCGCGCATCAACTCACGAGGTGTTCGGCACAGCGCAACTACCCGCCGACGCCACACTCTTCTACCAGGGGGATGACAGTGAACTCGGACAACTCTGCAAATACGCACGGATACGCGAGCATGACCATCGAGAGTGAAAACATCGAGCTGAAGGTCCAGGGCGAGAGCATCGCCGGCACCCTGGTCAGCCCCGGCAGCCGCATGCCCGGCATTCTCTTCGTGCACGGCTGGGGCGGCAGCCAGCAGCGCGACCTGGCCCGGGCGCGGCAGATCACCGGGCTTGGCTGTGTGTGCATGACCTTCGACCTGCGCGGCCACGAAAAGACCGCAAGCCAGCGCCTGACCGTCACCCGCGAACAGAACCTCGATGACCTGCTGGCCGCCTACGACCTGCTGGCCGGCCACCCCAGCGTCGACCCCGGCGCCATCGCCGTGATCGGCAGCAGCTATGGCGGCTACCTGGCCACCCTGCTCACCGCCCGGCGTACGGTGAAGTGGCTGGCGTTGCGGGTACCGGCGCTGTACTGGGATGATGAGTGGAACATGCCCAAGCAAGGGCTCGACCGCCAGCGCCTGAACGACTACCGCCGCCGTGCCCTGGGCCCGGCCGACAACCGCGCCCTTGGTGCCTGCGCCGAGTTCGCCGGCGACGTGCTGCTGGTGGAATCCGAACAGGACGACTACGTACCCCACGACACCCTGATGAGCTACCGCTCAGCGTTCGTCAGCGCCCATTCACTGACCCATCGCATCGTCGACGGCGCCGACCATGCGCTGTCCAGCGAAGAAAGCCAGAAAGCCTACAGCGCAATGCTCACCGCCTGGGTCAGCGAAATGGTCATCGGTGCGCGCCTGGACCGTTACCCGCACTACGCGCCGTGGTACGCCTGAACCTCGCCCACCTGGCAGTGCAAACCGCCATCAGCCCCGCGCACCAGGCTGCGCAGGGCCTGGTACGCAGCAAAGTTCACGCCCCGCGCCTGGTGCTGACCCAGCAGTGCCAGGAACGGCTCCTCGACAAAGGCCTCGGCCGCTGCGGCCCAAACCTCGCGTGAACGCCATTGCAGGTACTGCAACACCCGGCAGCCGTCGTCACTGGCCTGGATACTGACCCCCTCAAGGCCCTCGCAACGTAGCGCCAGTTGCTCGCAACGCACCACCAGCGCCTGCGCCAAGGCGCCCTGCCGATCCGGCGGCACGTCGTACTCGATCATCTGGGTAAACCACAGGGAATGGGCATGTGCCGTCATCGACCGTCTCCTCGCTTGGGGCTGTTGCAGCCTGTTGCCGCGCAGGGTAAAACCTCTAGCTAACTCAAGGTCAAGGATTTTATCCATGAAGACGCCCTCCCCCGGCGAACGCCTGCTCAGTGTCGGGCAACTGGCTGCGCGCAGCGGTGTGGCAGTGACCGCCCTGCACTTCTACGAAACCAAGGGCCTGATCCACAGCACCCGCAACGCCGGCAACCAACGCCGCTACCCGCGCGCGGTGCTGCGGCGGGTAGCGGTGATCAAAATGGCCCAGCGCCTCGGTATTCCCCTGGCCGACATCGCCCAGGCCCTGGCCGCCCTGCCCCGTGACCACACCCCCAGCGCCGAGGACTGGCAGCGCCTGTCGCAGCGTTGGCGCCAGGACCTGGACAAGCGCATCGAAGAACTCACCCTGCTGCGTGACCAGCTCGACGGCTGCATCGGCTGCGGCTGCCTGTCGCTCAAGGAGTGCCCGCTGCGCAACCACCACGACCGCCTGGGCGAGGCCGGCCCCGGCCCGCACATGGGCTGATGCTCAGGTGCTGCCCACCGCAAAACGCCGCCGATAGTCGCTGGGGGTCATGCCGGTCAGGCGCTGGAACACCTTGCGAAAGGCGCCTGGGTCCTGATAGCCAACGCCCCAGGCGATCTGATCGACACTGCGCCGGGTGAATTCCAGCAGCCTGCAGGCACGCCCCACCCTCACTTGCTGGGCATATTCGGTCGGGCGCAGGCCGGTGGCAGCGCGAAAGCGACGCAGGAAGGTCCGAGGCTCCAACCCTGCACAACGGGCCATTTCAGCCAGCCCCGCATCGCGCCCGGCCTCGCCCTGCAGCCAATGCTGCACCCGCAGCACCGCCTCGTCGCCGTGTTCCAGCCGCGGGGTGAACAAAGCCCCTGGCAAAGGTGCCGGCGTCGGCTCGACTGCCAGATAACGGGCTGTTTCGCGGGCCAGGGTGTGGCCCAGAAAACGCTCCAGCAGATGCAGCCCCAGGTCGGTCCAGGCCATCAGCCCTGCCGAGGTGACGATATCGCCGTCATCCAGCAACGGCTGGCTGGCCGCCACCTGTACTTTGGGAAAGCGCTCGCTCAAGGCCTGGGCGTAGTTCCAGTGGGTGCAGGCCGCGCGCCCATCCAGCAGGCCGCTGCCAGCGATCAGAAACACCCCGATGCACACCGACGCCAACACCGTACCTTGCCCATGCAACTGGCGCAGCGCTGCCCCATGGGCTGCCAGCAGCGCGTTAGAGGGCGCCGCTGCCAGGCTCGGCGGGATCAGCATCACCCTGAGCCCATGGCCGGGCTGTGGCAGGCTGTCGTGAACAACCTGCAGTTGCGCGCTTTCATCCAACTGCCAATGGCTCACCCGCAACAACGGCAAGCCGTGCTCGCCCAGCTCGCCCGCCACCCGGTTGGCCACCGCGAACAGGTCGGTCAGGCCATGCACCGCAGCGCTCTGTGCCCCCGGGTAAACCAGGATGCCGATTTCCAGGCTGTCAGTTTTTGCCGTCATTGTGTCGCTCGCGCCAATCCCAAGACCGATCAGGCAAGCCTATAACTATCGTCAGTTCTTCACTACTGCCGCAGGAGGCACCATGAGCAAGCAGGCCCTGATTCTCATCGACATCCAGAACGATTACTTCCCCGGTGGCAAATGGACCCTCGACGGCGCCGAAGCCGCCGCCGACAACGCTGCCCGGCTGTTGGCCGCCGCTCGTGAGCGGGGCGACCTGGTGGTGCACGTGCGCCATGAGTTCGCCGACGCCGATGCACCGTTTTTCGCCCCAGGCTCCCAAGGCGCCGAGATTCACCCAAAGGTCGCGCCAGCCGCTGGCGAGCCCGTGGTACTCAAGCACCAGGTCAACAGCTTTCGTGACACCAACCTCAAGCAGGTGCTCGACCAGCACGGCATCGCCACGCTGACTCTCGCCGGCAGCATGAGCCACATGTGCATCGATGCCGCGGCACGCGCCGCCGCTGATTTTGGCTATGCAGTGAATGTGGCCCACGATGCCTGCGCCACCCTGGCGCTGGATTTCGGCGGCAGGCAGGTCGCTGCCCGTGACGTGCATGACTCGGCCATGGCTGCCCTGGCGTTCGCTTATGCCAACGTCGCCGGCACCATTGAGCTGCTCAAAGGCTAAATGACCACGTTGCGCACAAAGCGCACTGGCAACGCCCCGTCATTGCGGTAGGCGTAACGGCAATCGCTGGGGAATACATGGAACTGGCCGCTGTGCAAGCGGTGCTCGGCACCTTCGATCAGCAACGTAAGCTGCCCTTCGGCCACGTAGATCTGCTCGCTCCAGCCCGCTGCATCGGCTTCGCTGGTGTAGTGCTCACCTGGGGCCAGGGTCCACTCCCACAATTCCACCTCGCGCCGCGCCGGGCTGCTGCCCAGCAGTACCGCCCGGCTGCCAGGGTGCTCACCGGCCCAGGCCAGCTCGTCGATACGGCTGGGGTCGCGCTGATCGGGCGCCTGGATCAGGGTACTGAAGGCCACCCCAAGCGCTTCGCCGATCAGGTCCAGGGTCGTCAGGCTGACATTTTTCTCGCCCGCCTCGATGGCCACCAGCATGCGCCGGCTCACGCCGGAGCGTTCGGCCAGCGCGGCCTGGCTCAGGCCGGCATCGCCACGCAGGCGACGCACGTTGTGGCTGACATGCTGCAGCACCGAGGCACGCTGCGTGGAATCTTTGTGCACTATATTGCTCACTCGCTCAGGTTGCGCAGTATACTGCCCACTTTGCGGCGAATTGTGCGCCGCCCCAGCCGAGCAAGCAAGACCATGAACCAGACCACCCCGGCCAAACCCGCCATCACCTTCCGCCTGAGCAAGGCCGAACTGGTGCTGGTGTTCATCACCATGCTCTGGGGCGGCACCTTCCTCATCGTGCACAACGTCATGACCGTCAGCGGGCCGATGTTCTTCGTCGGCCTGCGCTTCGCCGCTGCGGCGCTGTTCGTCGGCCTGGTCTCGGCGCGCGCGCTGCCGGGGCTGACCTTCACCGAACTCAAGGCCGGGATGCTCATCGGCGTCACCATCATGCTCGGCTACGGCCTGCAGACCATGGGCTTGCAAACCATCAGCAGCAGCCAGTCGGCATTCATCACCGCGCTCTACGTGCCCTTCGTGCCGCTGCTGCAATGGCTGGTGCTCGGCCGCCGCCCAGGGTTGATGCCGAGCGTAGGCATCTGCCTGGCATTCGCCGGCCTGATGCTGCTGGCAGGCCCCGAGGGCGGCGCCCTGCATTTTAGCGAAGGCGAACTGGTGACCCTGGTCAGCGCGGTGGCCATCGCCGGCGAAATCATCCTCATCAGCCGCTATGCAGGCTCCGTCGATGTGCGCCGGGTCACCGTGGTGCAGTTGGCCACCGCCTCGGCCTTGGCGTTCCTGATGATCGTGCCCACCCAGGAGCACCTGCCCGACTTCTCCTGGCTGCTGCTGATCAGTGCCATCGGCCTGGGCGCCATGAGCGCGGTGATTCAGGTGGCGATGAACTGGGCGCAGAAATCGGTCTCGCCGACCCGCGCCACCCTGATCTATGCCGGCGAGCCAGTCTGGGCCGGGGTGGTCGGGCGCATCGCTGGCGAGCGCTTGCCGGGCGTGGCGTTGATCGGCGGGCTGCTGATCGTGCTGGCAGTGGTGGTCAGCGAGCTGAAGGTCCGCCGCCGCAGTGAGGTACGCGACAAGCAGGAAGAAGCCGCCCCCCTGTAGGAGCCGGCTTGCCGGCGATCACCGGTAAAGCCGGTGCCATCCACCCCCAGCCCCTGCCAGATCGCTGACACGCACGAGGCTGCTCGCACATTCCCCCCTGCCCGCTATCCTTGTAAAAAACTGTTATAAAAAAACAGCTTGTCACAGCGCATTTGTAGGATTTCGCAACCGCTTACGTGTTGGTGATACACCCCCCGGCACGTATGATCCTTGGCAAACCTCTCCAGATCAGAACGCTATGTCATTGATTGTGCTATTGCTTCTGCCCTTCGTGGGCAGTTGCCTGGCGGCCGTGCTGCCGCACAACGCACGCAACGCCGAGTCCATTCTTGCCGGGCTCGTGGCCTTGGTCGGTACCGTCCAGGTGGCGTTGCTGTACCCACAGGTCGCCCATGGCGGCGTCATCCGCGAAGAACTGCTGTGGCTGCCCAGCCTGGGCATGAACCTGGTCCTGCGCATGGACGGCTTCGCCTGGCTGTTCAGCCTGCTGATCTTGGGCATCGGCACCCTGGTGTCGCTGTACGCCCGCTACTACATGTCGCCCCAGGACCCGGTGCCGCGCTTCTTTGCGTTCTTTCTGGCGTTCATGGGCGCCATGCTCGGCCTGGTGATATCCGGCAACCTCATCCAGCTGGTGTTCTTCTGGGAGCTCACCAGCCTGTTCTCGTTCCTGCTGATCGGTTATTGGCACCACCGCGCCGATGCCCGCCGCGGCGCCTACATGGCGCTGATGGTCACCGGCGCCGGCGGCCTGTGCCTGCTGGTCGGCGCCCTGCTGCTGGGCCACGTGGTCGGCAGCTACGACCTCGACAAGGTACTGGCTGCCGGTGATGTCATTCGCCAGCACGCCCTGTACCCGGTACTGCTGCCGCTGATCCTGGTCGGCGCCCTGAGCAAGAGCGCGCAGTTCCCCTTCCAGTTCTGGTTGCCCCACGCCATGGCCGCACCCACCCCGGTGTCGGCTTACCTGCACTCGGCCACCATGGTCAAGGCCGGGGTATTTCTGCTGGCGCGGCTGTGGCCGGTACTGTCCGGCAGCGAGGAGTGGTTCTGGATCGTCGGCGGTGCCGGCGCCGCCACCCTGCTGCTCGGCGCCTTCGCCGCGATGTTCCAGAACGACCTCAAGGGCCTGCTGGCCTACTCGACCATCAGCCATCTGGGCCTGATCACCCTGCTGCTGGGCCTGAACAGCCCGCTGGCGGCCGTGGCCGCCGTGTTCCACATTCTCAACCACGCTACATTCAAAGCTTCGCTATTCATGGCCGCCGGCATCATCGACCACGAAAGCGGCACCCGTGACATCCGCCGCCTCAGCGGCCTGTTCCGCCTGGTGCCCTTCACCGCCACCCTGGCCATGGTCGCCAGCGCCTCGATGGCCGGCGTGCCGCTGATGAACGGCTTCCTCTCCAAAGAGATGTTCTTTGCCGAAACCGTGTTCATCAGCTCCACCGCCTGGGTCGAGGCCGCCCTGCCGGTCATCGCCACCCTGGCCGGCACCTTCAGCGTGGCCTATGCACTGCGCTTTACCGTCGATGTGTTCTTCGGCCCCAAGGCCGAAGACCTGCCGCACACCCCCCACGAGCCACCGCGCTGGATGCGCGCCCCGGTCGAATTGCTGGTACTCACTTGCCTGGTAGTCGGCATCTTCCCGGCGCAATCGGTCGGCCCGCTGCTGGCCGCCGCCGCCCTGCCGGTGGTCGGCGGCACCCTGCCGGAGTACAGCCTGGCCATCTGGCACGGCTGGAACGCGCCGTTGATCATGAGCCTGATCGCCATGTGCGGCGGCATCGTCCTCTACCTGCTGCTGCGCAAGCAGCTGCAACGCGGCCGCTTCCCCTACCCGCCACTGATCGAGCGTTTCAACGGCAAGCGCCTGTTCGAGCACGGCCTGGTGCGCCTGATGCTGCTGGCCCGCCACCTCGAGCGCCTGCTGACCACCCGCCGCCTGCAGGTGCAGCTGTTCATGCTGGTACTGGCAGCCTTCATCGCCGGCCTCACGCCGCTGCTGTACAGCGGCCTGAGCTGGGGCGACCGGCCAAAAATCCCGGGTTCCGGGGTGTTCGTCGCGCTGTGGCTGATCGCCATCGCCTGTGCCATCGGCGCCGCCTACCAGGCCAAGTACCACCGCCTGGCCGCATTGATCATGGTCAGCGTCTGCGGCCTGATGACCTGCATCACCTTCGTCTGGTTCTCCGCCCCCGACCTTGCCCTGACGCAACTGGCGGTCGAAGTGGTGACCACCGTGCTCATCCTGCTCGGCCTGCGCTGGCTGCCGCGGCGGATCGAAGGCGTCTCGCCACTGCCCGGCAGCCGCGACCGCGCCCGCCTGCGCCGCCTGCGCGACCTGGTGCTGGCGGTGCTGGTAGGTGGCGGCATGGCGCTGCTGTCCTACGCCATGCTCACTCGCCCAACCCCCAACGACATCTCCTCGTTCTACCTCAGCCGCGCCTTGCCGCAAGGCGGCGGCACCAACGTGGTCAATGTCATGCTGGTGGACTTCCGCGGCTTCGACACCTTGGGCGAGATCACCGTGCTGGTGGCCGTGGCCCTGACCGTGTTCGCCCTGCTGCGCCGCTTCCGCCCGCCCAAAGAGAGCATGCAGTTGCCCGCCCAGCAGCGCCAGCTGGCACCGGACGTGGTCACCGACCTGGTCAACCCGCGCCATGCCACCGACACCGCCCTCGGCTTCATGATGGTGCCGGCAGCGCTGGTGCGCCTGCTGCTGCCGATTGCCCTGCTGGTGTCGATGTACCTGTTCATGCGCGGGCACAACCAGCCGGGCGGCGGTTTTGTCGCTGGCCTGGTGATGTCGGTGGCGTTCATCCTGCAGTACATGGTCGCCGGCACCCAATGGGTCGAGGCGCAGATGAGCCTGCGCCCGCTGCGCTGGATGGGTACCGGGCTGCTTTGCGCCACCCTGACCGGGGCCGGCGCGATGCTGCTCGGCTACCCCTTCCTCACCACCCACACCGCGCACCTGCACCTGCCGCTGCTGGGTGACATCCACGTGGCCAGCGCGCTGTTCTTCGACATCGGCGTGTACAGCGTGGTGGTCGGCTCGACCCTGCTCATCCTCACCGCGCTGGCGCACCAGTCAGTACGTGCCTACCGCCCCGGCAATCCTGCCAAGTCCAGCCAAGCAGGAGCCGCCTGATGGAAGAAGTCATTGCAGTCGCCATCGGCGTGCTGGCCGCCTCGGGGGTGTGGTTGATCCTGCGCCCGCGTACCTACCAGGTAATCATGGGCCTGTGCCTGCTGTCGTACGGGGTCAACCTGTTCATCTTCAGCATGGGCAGCCTGTTCATCGGCAAGGAGCCGATCATCAAGGACGGCGTCACCCAGGATTTGCTGCACTACACCGACCCGCTGCCCCAGGCCCTGGTGCTCACTGCCATCGTCATCAGCTTCGCCATGACCGCGCTGTTTCTGGTGGTGCTGCTGGCATCGCGCGGCCTGACCGGTACCGACCACGTAGACGGCCGGGAGCGTGACGAATGAGTGGCATGAGCCAACTGATCATCGCGCCGATCCTGCTGCCGCTGGTCACCGCAGCCCTGATGCTGCTGATCGGCGAGAAACACCGCTGGCTCAAGGCCCGGCTCAACCTGCTGTCCACTTTCTGCGGGCTGGCCATCGCCGTGTCGCTGCTGCTGTGGGTACGTACCCAGGGCCAGGCCGAGTCCATCGGCGTCTACCTTCCCGGCAATTGGCCGGCGCCGTTCGGCATCGTGCTGGTGGTCGATCACCTGTCGGCGTTGCTGCTGGTGCTCACCGGCATCGTCGGCAGCAGTGCACTGTTGTTCGCCCGGGCCCGCTGGGACGGCGCCGGGGCCAGCTTCCACGCGCTGTTCCAGATCCAGTTGATGGGCCTGTACGGCGCCTTCCTCACCGCCGACCTGTTCAACCTGTTCGTGTTCTTCGAAGTGCTGCTGGCGGCCTCCTACGGCCTGCTGTTGCATGGCTCGGGCCGGGCACGGGTCAAGGCCGGCCTGCACTACATCGCCATCAACCTGTTCGCCTCGTCGCTGTTTCTGGTGGGCGCCGCCATGCTCTACGGCGTCACCGGCACCCTGAACATGGCCGACCTGGCGCTGAAGATCCCGCTGGTACCCGAAGCAGACCGTGGCCTGCTGCACGCCGGTGCAGCAATTCTGGCCATCGCGTTTCTGGCCAAAGCCGGCATCTGGCCGCTGAACTTCTGGCTGGTGCCGGCCTACTCGTCGGCCAGCGCCCCGGTGGCTGCGCTGTTCGCCATCATGACCAAGGTCGGCCTGTACGCCGTGCTGCGCCTGTGGAGCCTGCTGTTCTCCGGGCAGGCCGGGGCCTCGGCGCATTTCGGCGGTGACTGGCTGGTGTACGGCGGCCTGGTGACCCTGGCCGTGGCCGCCGCCTCGATCCTCGCCGCCCAGCGCCTGGAACGCCTGGCGGCGTTGAGCATCCTGGTCTCAGCCGGCACCCTGCTGGCCGCCGTAGGCTTCGGCCAGCCGGTACTGACCGGCGCTGCGCTGTTCTACCTGGCCAGCTCCACTTTGGCGCTGTGTGCACTGTTCCTGCTGGCCGAACTGGTGGAGCGCTCGCGCTCGGCCAACGAAGCGCCGCTGGACGATGAAGAAGACGCCATGCCGTCGCCACTGGAGTCGCTGCACCCACCCAAGGGCATCAACCTGGACGACGAGCAAAAGGCAGTGATCGGCCAGATCATCCCCTGGACCATGGCCTTCCTCGGTTTGAGCTTCATCGCCTGCGCCTTGCTGATCATCGGCATGCCGCCGCTGTCGGGCTTCATCGGCAAGCTCAACCTGATCAGCGCGCTGTTCAACCCGCAAGGGCTCGGGGTCGCCCCGCAGCAGCCGCTGGGCACGGCTGGCTGGACCTTGGTCACCCTGCTGGTGCTGTCGGGCATGGCGGCACTGATCGCCTTTGGCCGGGTCGGCATCCAGCGCTTCTGGAAGCCCGAAGAACGCCCTTCGCCACGGCTGCGTCGCTATGAATGCCTGCCCATCGTGATGCTGCTGGGCCTGTGCATCTTCCTGAGCCTCAAGGCCGAGCCGCTGCTGCGCTACACCCAGGACACCGCCGCCGAACTGCAAGCCCCGGACGCCTACATCAACGCGGTCATGGCCACCCGCCCGCTGCCCGGCCCGACCACTGCCAGCGCCGAGGTGCAGCCATGAACCGCCTGTTCCCCGCCCCGCTGCTGTCGGTCTCGCTGTTCGTGCTGTGGCTGCTGCTGAACCTCTCGGTGAGCCCGGGCAACCTGCTGCTGGGCGCCGCCCTGGGGCTCCTGGCGCCGATACTCATGGCCCCGCTGCGCCCGCAGCACGCCCATGTGCGCCGCCCGCTGGTGATCGCCCGGCTGATCGCCCGGGTCGGCATCGACGTGATCCACTCCAACCTGTTGGTGGCCCGCGGCGTGCTGTTTGCCGGTAGCCGGCCGCCGCGCTCGGCCTTCGTGCATATTCCACTGGCGCTGCGCGACGCCCACGGCCTGGCTGCCCTGTCGATGATCACCACGGTGGTGCCCGGCACGGTCTGGTCGGAACTAGCCCTGGACCGTAGCGTCCTGCTGCTGCACGTGTTCGACCTGGAAGACGAAGCAGCCTTCATCGAACACTTCAAGCACACCTACGAACGCCCGCTGATGGAGATTTTCGAATGAGCGGCCTGTTAGCCAACGCCGTCCTCGCCAGCCTGTTCATCTTCGCTATCGCCATGGGCCTGGCGCTGATCCGGCTGTTCCGCGGCCCCTCTGCCCAGGACCGGGTACTGGCCCTGGACTACCTGTACATCCTGGCCATGCTGATGATGCTGGTGCTGGGCATCCGCTACGCCAGCGACACTTACTTCGAAGGCGCGCTGCTGATTGCCCTGTTCGGCTTCGTCGGCTCGTTCGCCCTGGCCAAGTTCCTGCTGCGCGGCGAGGTGATCGAATGACCGAAGCAATGCAATTGCCGTTCTGGCTGGAGTTGTCGGTGGCCGCCCTGCTGCTGCTCGGCAGCCTGTTCGCCCTGATCGGCGCCATCGGGCTGCTGCGGCTGAAGGACTTCTTCCAGCGCATGCACCCACCGGCACTGGCCTCGACCATCGGCGCCTGGTGCGTGGCGCTGGCTTCGATCCTGTACTTCTCGATGCTCAAGCAAAGCCCGGTGCTGCACGCCTGGCTGATCCCGATCCTGCTGTCGATCACCGTGCCGGTGACCACCTTGCTGCTGGCCCGGGCAGCACTGTTTCGCAAACGCACCAGCGGCGAGGCGGTACCGGACGAAGTCAGCAGCGGCCACGACCGCGGTAACTGACCCTCAAGCCTCGCTCAGGCGCTGCAACTCACGGCGCACCATGGCAACAAAAGGTGGCGGGCTGAGCTGGTAAAGCTCGCCGGCCACCCAGGCCAGCCAGGCGCCCTGCAGCGCTTCACGACGCGCCAGCAGGCGCTGGGCCTGCTCGGTGGCCTGGGCCTGATGCTGGCTATGAAACTCGGCCCGCGACGCAGGCCCCGCCTCACTCATTCGCTGGCCTTGAAGGTGGTCAGCTCGCCTTTACGCCATTTGGCCACCTTGCCGGTCACCGCCTTGAGCAGTTTGCCCAGGCCTTCCGGCACCTGTTGCTGCGCCGCGAATACCAGCATCACGCCGTGCCCCTCGCGAAACACGATGCCATCGCCCTCGGGCGCCGAGACGAACGCGTAGTCGCCCTGGCCGTAAACGTTGAACTTGATCTCGCGAAAGCGCAGTTCCAGCTTGCCGCCTTCGCGGCTGGGCAGCACGGCGGCGCGGAAGTGGTCGCCCACCTTGAGCTCGAGCCGCTGCTTGTCATCCACCACCAGCGCATCGCCGGTGTCGATCTCGGCCATGTACAGGCCTTCGGGGCTCTGCTCGGTGACATAGACGAAACGCCCCTGAAACAGCTTGACCAGCTTGGCGCGCAGGTCGCCCAGGGCAAACAACGCATGGGTATCAAGAGTACTGACTGCCAATGAAAGGTTCCTCGCATCTGTAGCAAGCGGCCACTCGTATGCACCGCAGGGGTGGCCGCCGATGAAAAGTCAAAGTCCGATGGGCTTCACAGCCCGGCAACGAAGGATCCACGCGGCGCAAGCCTTGCGAGAACCGGGAAACGCTTCGCCAGTCCATCGCCCGGATGCGCGGGGTACGCTTCGGCATGATTCGGTAACGGGAAAATGTAATGACTGAAGGCCAAACCGTCGAAAAAGAAGCGGCAGACCACGTCAGCACCCTGCTCAGAACAGGGTCGCGATCATCACACGCGCATTACAGGGGGATGAATATGCACGAAAACACTGAAATCCGTCGAGAGGCACAACGCAATTCCTGGCCGGAAAAACCCCGTTTTATTGTCATCCCCGCCGGAATCGCCTTCTACCACGTCACTGACAGTTGCACCGGCAGGGTCAAGGGGTTTCGCAGGCGCCACGAAGATGCCTGCGAGCTGGCACGTCACCTGGAAAGCTGAGCGCGTGCTCAGTCAAGGCCGGGTTCGGGGCGGTAACCCAGGCGCAAGCCACCCCAATGCCGGCCCTGAACGAAGATAGGCACCGACAGGTCATGCATCAGCTCGCCGGTGTCACGGGTATAGGTTTGCAGCAACACCCGCTGCTGATGGCTGCCACAGCGAATGCCGGTGCGGTCGTCAAAGGTGCGCTTGCTACGGTTGTGGGCAGTATCGTGCACCGGGTCGCCGGTCAACGGTTGATTGAAAGCATTGTTGTGGGTCGGCACATAGCCTTGCGGGGTGCAGGCGATGGCATACACCAGCCCCTCATGCTGCAGCAGCGGCTCCTGAATGTGCGGCAGCACGGTATCGGTGTACTGGTCGAAGCGGGTGCTGAAACGCGGCGGCTGCATGCCGGCAATCGGCCGGTACTGGCGGTCGAACAGGTCATCCAGTGTCACCCTGCCCTGCTGGATATCCGCCTCGAAGCGCTCGCCGATCTGCCGGGCACCGGCCTGGGCCAGTTCGAACACCCGCTGGTGGTAGGCATCCAGCCCGACTTCGGCCAGCCGTTCGCTCAAACCCTCCACCTGGCCCTCCATCTGCACCGCTGCCTTGGCCAGGCGACGGGTCTGCTGGTCGCTCACCTCCAGGTCGCTGCGTACCTGAGCCACCGCCTGGAACAGGGTATCGAGCTGGGCCCGGTTGGTATCGGTGCCTTCGGCGATCTCACTCACTTGCCCTTCGACACTGGCCGCCAGCTCGGCGATCTGCGCCAGTTGCCCGCCGGTGTGCTCCACCTGCTGCACACCGCTGCCCAGGTCATCGGCCAGCTCACGAATCTGCGCCACCACCTGGGCAGTACGCGCCTGGATGTCGGCGACCATCTGCCCCACCTCCTCGGTGGCGCTGGCGGTGCGCCCGGCAAGGCCGCGCACCTCGTCGGCGACCACGGCAAAACCGCGCCCGTGCTCACCGGCCCGCGCAGCTTCGATGGCGGCATTGAGTGCCAACAGGTTGGTCTGGCTGGCGATGGCCTGGATCACCAGGGTCACCCGGGCGATGTCTTCGCTGCGCTGGTGCAGCGCCTCGATCAGCTCGCGACTGGTGGTGGCGCGCACACTGAGGTCATGCATGCGCTGGATCGACTCGGCCAGCACCGCGCTGCCGGCCACGCTGCTGCCGTGGGCCTCACGCGCCGCCTGCAGTGCCTGCTGGCTAAGCTGGGCGCTGGCCTTTTCGGTGACGATCATCACCTCGGCGCTGCCGACGATGTCCTGCGCTGCGCCCAGCTGCGATTGCACCCGCGCCGCGAGCTGCTGCGCGGCATGGGCCACGGCAGCGGCCGACAGCGCGTTATGGCTGGTGCCCTTGGCCAGCTGACGAATCAGGTCGTCCTCCTGGGAAGCCTCGATTACCGGCACAGGGCGCGGAGCTTGCCGCCAGCGCGGCAACCACAGCACCAGCAATGCCAGGGGCACGGCCAGGTACAGCGCCTGGTCGACGAACGCCGTGGCGCACAGCAACGCACACAGCGCCACGCCCTGCAACAAAGCAAGGCTGCGCGTGGTACCCACCTGCGGCATTTCCGCGGGCGGCAGAGTTCCTTCTCGCATCATCTTCGTGGTCCATCGCATGTCGTTATTGTGACGCCATTAAACGCCACTACAACGCCACTATCCATACTCCCTTGGAAGTAAGGCGCCCACCCATGATGCACGACAAGAAAACACGAAGGCCCCAGGGATCGCTCCGTGGGGCCTTGGCTCAGGCTGTCGAGGTCAGACCTGCCGCTGGTGGCGGTCGAGCTGCTCGTGGCGCTCCTGGGCTTCGATGCAGTACTTGGTGGTCGGGCTGATCAGCAGGCGCTTCAGGCCGATCGGCTCGCCGCTGTCATCGCACCAGCCGAAGCTTTCGTCACCGATGCGGTCCAGCGCCATCTCCAACTGCGGCAGCAGGCGCTGGTCGCGGTCGATGGCGTTGACCAGCCAGGTGCGCTCCTCTTCCACCGAGGCCACATCGGCAGGGTCCGACGGGGTGTCCAGGCTTTCGATGGAGTTGCGGCTAAGCTCGATGCGCTCGTGGGTTTCGACTTTCATCGCCTGCAGCAGCGCGGTGAAGAACGCCAGCTGTTCGGCGTTCATGTAGTCATCGGCCGACATGGCCAGCAACTGTTCCTTGGTCATCGATTTCTCTATGAAAAAATGTGCATTGGGGCGATTCGGGTGCCAGCGATGACGCATCACCGCCGGCGGAATTTTTCAAGCGCCAACCGGCACTCTTTTACAGGGGGCGGCAGTCTAAGGTGCCAAGACGCGCCGGGCAACAGAAATGACGGGGCAATTGACCGAAATAGCCAGGAATCCGCCCATTGGTGCCTCATTCGCGCGCCTGGGAGGCGCCTTGGGGCAATATGCCGCAACAAATCTTGCGCTGTCAGCATTGAAGCGCCGCAGAACGCCGGGTGGTAGCTTGCTAGCGCACCCCTCCCGCCAAAAACCGGCCAGATGGGCATCCCGCAATCAAGGAATGCCCGCCCATGAACGACAACCTGCACCAGCGCCTGGCGCAATACAGCGCCCTGGACTGCGCGGTCGCCCGGCGCTTCAGCGACCGCCCGACCCTGCTCGATGCCGCCGCCCGGATACTCGACGAGCAGTGGCATGAACGCGGCCTCAGCCGGGCGCTCGACCCACAGGCCCTGTTCCTCGTCAGCAAGTACGGTAAATCCGACAATGGCTGGATACGCCCCTTGCAGCAGGTGCTGGTAGAGCGCTACTGCCGGCGCAAGACCCTCAACTTCAACGACGCCGACGACCACCTCAGCAGCCACCTGGACGGCAACCCGGCCTGGAAAGTGGATATCGACCTGCATGCGCTCGAACTGCTTGTCAACGAAACTGCGCCCCTGCTCATCGATACCTACAAACAGTTGCTGATCGACTACTGGACGCGCTTCGACAGCAGCGGGCAGACCCCCTGGGGCTGGTACGCCGGCTACCTGCAACAACGCCTGCAACAGCTCGTACAGCGCAGCCACAGGGAGTCGAGCCTGGCCGATTTCGCCCTGGCCACCGCCAACCTGGTGCAAGGCTATCCGGCTCCGGAGCAACGCCAAACCTGGCATCAGGGAGGGCTGACGGTGTCTCACCTGAGCATCGACTTCAGCGCCGATGACAGCCTTGATGTCGATCTCTCCAGCGCGGTGCTGATCGAGCACCAGGACCCCGACCCCACGCGCAACCTGGCGCTGCTTTACACCCTCAGCGGCCGGCTGCTCGGCTACGATTCGCGCCAGACGCTGCTGCAGGCCATGGCCAGGTCCTGGCCTGCAGCTGCCATCGCCAGCCCGCGCCTGGTCGATATCGTGCCAGCCACCGGCCAGGTATTCGAAACCCAGGCCCTCGGGCTGCTGCAACAGCAGTTGCGCCTGATCGACCACCTCACCCCGCAATATCACAGCAAGCTCGACGCGATAAGCCTGAGCCTGAACCTGGACCGCCTGAGCTCGCTGATCGACCTCTGTGACAGCAACGAAGAAACCCGCCGTCAACCGCTGATCGAGCAGTTGCCCGACTGGCTGCGCCAGGCGCAAAGCAAGCCGCTGATGCACTACAGCACCTTGCTGGTGGACGTTGCGCAAACCTATCAGGACAGCAACGGCCAGTTCTGGCTGGACGGTATCGACAGCGCCGAGGCTTTCGCCAACCAGCGCTTGAGCGAGCGTTTCGCCAAGGACCACCCCGAAGATGAACTTGCGCCCGAGCATGTGCAGGTGCTGAACCACCAGGTCATCGCCGCAGCTGGCGGCCAGGGCGATGTCGTGACATCGGGCGAAGTAACGACCGTCGAGTACACCCTGGCCCAACTGGCCATCGGCAACCTCGGCCTGCTCAGGCCCGGCCGCGTGGAACTGCGCAGCACCACCCCCGACCCGCTGCCCGAGTGGATGACCCAGGACTACCTGAGCCAGCTGGTCAGCGAACTGGACATCGCCAGCCAATACCCCGCGATGCTGCGGCGCAAGCTGCTGGACAACAGCCAACAGCGGCGCAATCGCGAGCAACTGCTGGCCGACCAGTTGCGCAGCCAACTGCCGGCGCTGGCCATGGAGCTTTACCTGCAAGGCAAACTGCCCGATCAGGCCATGAGTCAACAGGTTGCCGAGGTGTTCCGTGCAGCGAGCGACGAAGCCCAGCCACGCTGGGTGCTGCGCCCTCTGGGGTTCATCAAGCGCCCAGGCTCCTCGGTGGACCACCCGCGCAACACCTGGCTGATCGAGCCACTGCTGCCCAATGCCAGCCCGTGCCTGTTGTACCGCCCGCTGCACCAGGACAGCCTGCTGTATTACCCGGACCGCCTGGCGCTGTTCGTCGCCATCAGCACGCCAGGGCCCCTGCAGGACGACCTGTTGCAACGCCTGCCAGCCGAGGTGCGCCGCTTCTACAACCACGGCGGTTTTCTCGAGCCACACCTGGGCGTGCTGCTCGAGGACAGCCCCGCATTGCCGCTGGATACCCCGGCACCGGTCGCCCTGGCCGTTGAGGCTGCGGTCGAAAAACCGGGGGCCGCGCTGTACCTGGCGTGCGTGAACGAGTCGATCGCACGTTTCGAGGAACATGCCACAAGCACTTCACAAACGCGCTGGAACCGCTGGAAGGAACTTGGCTGGTTGCTGTTCATCACCCTGTTGCCCCTGGCCGGAAGCACCTTGGGCAAGGTCGCGTGGCTGGCCCAGATCGAAGTGGCACTGGCCGAGTACGTGAGCAGCGACAGCGAGCGCGAGCCACTGCGCCACGAGTTGGCACTGGTCGACCTGCTGGTGAACATCGCCATGCTGCTGTTCAGCCACTCGATCTTCCGCCTGCGCCTTGAGCAGCAGGAATCGCTGCCGGAGCTCACCCCGTCACCGCTCCTGCCGCAACCGGTCGAGCCGATCATCGAACGCAGTCACACAAACCCCACCCCCAACCTGGACTTCAGTTGGTCACGCCCAGGCTCGGCACTCGACACGACCCAACGCACGGCGCTGGATGCCCTGCGTGCCAAAGTCGATGTATCAACCTTGAAAACACCCGTGACCCACGGCAAGTTGCAAGGCCTTTACCTGCAGGATGACGCGTTGCATGCCGTGCTCGACGGTGCAGTCTACAAAGTGGCCCTGGATACCACGCAAGATCAGCTGCGTATCGTCGGCCCGAACGGCGAGCCTGGCCCTTGGCTGCGCTGCGACGAAGCAGGGCGCTGGCAGCTGGACCTGAGCCTGCGCCTCAAGGGCGGCATGCCACGTACGCAACGCCTGAAGCAGGTCCAGGAAGGCAAACAGGCCGAACTGGAAGCGCTGACAAAGCTGATTGCCGCCGATGACCAAGCCCAGGCGGCAAAAACGCTGGAACTGGCCACCATCAGCAAGCTGCTGCAATCAACGCTGGACGACAGCGCCCTGCTGGCCTGCACAGAAAAGCTCAAAGGGCTTTCCGACTTCTGGACCACCCGCCTGGAACGCATTCGCGCCCACAACGCCCTCAAGCCGGTCAAGCACTTCAAGACCGTCTGCGCCCACGCCATCTTCCACGACAGCGAATGCCACCGCATCATGAACCAGGCGCTGAAACAGCGTTATCAACCCAGTCGCGAGCAACTCCTGAGCATCGCCGAACAAAACGCCGACGGCGAGATGAGCCGCCAGGACATCGTCATCGCCACCCAACGCCTGAACATCCTGGGCCCGGTGCTGGACCAGGTGACCGAAAACATCGCCCGCATACGCCTGCGCCAGAACGAACTGAGCAGGATGGCCAACCCACGCCACCCGCAGATCGTCGAGTGGCACACCCTGGCACAGCGGCTTCCAACTCCGCTGACCAAGGACCTGTACCTGCGCTTCCTGCGCATGGAAACGCAAGTCAATCGCCTCACCCTGATCGAGGGTGTAGGCCACGAGGGCGCGTTCTGGCGGGACAAGTTCTGGGCCACGCTGCGCCTGACGGTCGCCCAGCGCAGCAAGCAGCTGCAGCTGGAAACCCCCGATCCGGAAGTCAGTGCCCGGCTGCTGCGCAGCATCAGGCTGCAGTTGCTGACCGCAGAACGCCAGTTCGAGATTTTTGCCGGGCAGTTGCCTGGCGATAGTGCGCGTCCAACCCTGCAAACATTGCGCACCGAGCTGAGCGCTCTGCTGGGCGAAATCACCCAGGACCTTGCAGAGCTTCCCGACTACCCGCCCCTCAGAACCTTCAGGCAGTTGCATGCCAGGCTGCCGGCCCTGATCGACACCCGTGACCATGGCCTGCTGCTGGCCGAGCCCCGCGCCGACGATGCCAACACCGTCGACATTCCCGGCCCCGATGCCAAGACCCCGGGCCGCACCTACCACCTCAAGCATGGCGACTGGGTAGAGGTGCAAACCGCCAAGCCGGCAGTCGCCCCCGTCAAGCGCAGCCTCAAACGCCTGCTCAAGGACAGTGGTTCACTGCTGAGCGGCGCGCGCGCCGAACTGGCTAACCTGCAAAAGGCCAGCGACCGCTATCTGCCGATCGAGATCGAGGAGTCGGCGCTGCACCAGCGCCAGTGCCTGCTGAACCAGGCCGACGCCATTGAGGCGCGCCTGACCGAGGACAACCAGACCGATGAAGCCCGCCAGGGGCAGGACGCCGAAGGCGTGGCGAAATCACTGCGTGATCTGGCCACGCAGTTGCAAGCACAGGCCGCAGCCCTGCGCATTGATGCTGCGCTGGCGCAAAAGCCCAGAATGGCCGAGGTGCAGTTTTTGATCGACCAGGGCGAAGTCCAGGTACACACCTCGGGGCCGCGCAAGCGCCTGGCCAAGGTCAAGGGGCGCCCGGATGATTTTCTCGACGAATACACCATCGCCCACCGCGGCAATGTGCTGTGGTACGCGCACTTTCACTACCCGGCGATGGATACCGCCAAGGCCGAGTTCACGGCCGGGCATTTGAAAACCGCAGCGCAGCGCCATGCCAGCGGCAACGCAGACGTGTATCGCGCACCGGTCAGCAGCAGCGATGCCGAGCGGTATTTCTTCGGGCACTGATTACCCAGGCCGGGGTTATTTCGAGTAGGGCAACGACCTCACTGGGCCTGTACCGGCCTCATCGCCGGCAAGCCGGCTCCTACAGGTACCGCGCAGGTTTCAAGGCTATGCGATCCCTGTGGGAGCGGGCTTGCCCGCGAACACGGGCGAAGCCCGTGCCAAGCCGCGCCGCGCCTGCAACGCCTCAACGGTCCTTGAACTGCGCCTCGCGCTTGGCGATGAACGCTGCCATGCCCTCTTTCTGGTCCTCGGTGGCGAACGCGGCATGGAACACCCGGCGCTCGAAACGCACACCCTCGCTGAGGGTGACTTCGAATGCGCGGTTGACGCTCTCCTTGACCATCATGCTCACCGGGATCGACTTGGCAGCAATGGTCGCGGCCACTTTCAGCGCCTCCTCCACAAGTTCCGCCTGCGGCACGATGCGCGCCACCAGCCCGGCACGCTCGGCTTCCTCGGCGCCCATCAACCGGCCAGTCAGGCACAGCTCCATGGCCTTGGCCTTGCCCACCGCACGGGTCAGGCGCTGGGTACCGCCCATGCCCGGCAGTACCCCGAGGTTGACTTCCGGCTGGCCGAACTTCGCGTTGTCGGCAGCAAGAATGAAGTCGCACATCATCGCCAGCTCGCAGCCGCCGCCCAAGGCAAAGCCCGACACCGCCGCAATGATCGGCTTGCGCCGGTTGGCGATGCGGTCGGCGTCGCTGAACAGGTCGTCGACGTAGATCTGCGGGTATTTGAGCTCGGCCATTTCCTTGATGTCGGCACCGGCCGCAAAGGCCTTGGCCGAGCCGGTCAGCACCACGCAGCCAATGTTCGGGTCACGCTCAAGCTGGTCCAGGGCCTGGTTGATCTCGGCAACGATCTGCGCGTTCAGCGCGTTCAGCGCCTGGGGGCGGTTGAGGGTGATCAGGCCGACCTTGCCGTGGATGTCCAGCAGGATGGTTTCGAATGCCATGCAGGTTGCTCCTTCAAAGGTTGCGCGCAATGACCATGCGCTGAATATCGCTGGTGCCTTCGTAGATCTGGCACACCCGCACGTCGCGGTAGATGCGCTCCAGCGGGAAGTCGCTCAGGTAGCCATAACCGCCCAGGGTCTGCAAGGCGTCCGAGCAGACCTTTTCGGCCATTTCCGAGGCGAACAGCTTGGCCATCGACGCCTCCACCAGGGCCGGGTGCCCGGCGTCGCGCAGGGCCGCAGCGTGCAGCACCATCTGCCGGGCCACGGCAATCTTCGTCGCCATGTCGGCCAGGCGGAAGGCCACTGCCTGGTGTTCGATCAGCGCCTTGCCGAAGCTCTGGCGTTCGTTGGCGTAGTCGCGAGCCACCTCGAACGCCGCGCGGGCCATGCCCACCGCCTGCGAGGCGATGCCGATACGCCCGCCTTCGAGGTTGGCCAGGGCGATCTTGTAGCCCTGCCCCTCCTCGCCCAGGCGGTTGGCCAGCGGCACCCGCACATTGTCGAAAACGATCTGGCAGGTGTCGGAGGCGTGCTGGCCGAGTTTGTCCTCGACCCGCGCCACCTGGTAGCCCGGCGTGTCGGTGGGCACGATGAAGGCGCTGATGCCGCGCTTGCCGGCCTCGGGGTCGGTGACGGCGAACACGATCACCACCCCGGCGTTCTGCCCGGAGGTAATGAACTGCTTGCTGCCGTTGAGCACGTAGTGCTCGCCGTCCAGCCGCGCGCGGGTTTTCAGGCTGCTGGCGTCGGAGCCGGCCTGCGGCTCGGTGAGGGCGAAGGCGCCAAGCATCGCACCCGTGGCCAACGGTGTAAGAAACTGCTGCTTCTGCGCCTCGCTGCCGAACTTGAGAATCGGCACACAGCCCACCGAGTTGTGCACGCTCATGATGGTCGAACAGGCCCCGTCACCGGCGGCGATCTCTTCCAGGGCCATGGCGTAGGCCACATAGCCGGTGTCGCTGCCACCGTATTGCTCCGGCACCAGCATGCCGAACAGGCCCAGTTCGGCCATCTCTTCAATGGCTTCCTTCGGGAAGCGATGGGCTTTGTCCCACTGCTCGGCGAAGGGCTTCAGGCGTTCCTGGGCAAACCCGCGCACGGCATCGGCGATTTGTTGTTGCTCGTCAGTTACCAGCATGGTTCACCTCAGTACAGGCATTCGACGGCCATGGCCGTGGCCTCGCCACCGCCAATGCAGATGGCCGCCACGCCACGGCGCAGGTTGTTCTGGCGCAGGGCCGACAGCAGGGTTACCAGAATGCGCGCGCCCGAGGCGCCGATCGGGTGGCCCAGGGCGCAGGCGCCGCCGTGAATGTTGACCTTGTCGTGGGGCAGGTCGAGGTGCTTCATGGCCGCCAGGGTGACCACGGCAAATGCCTCGTTGATCTCGAACAGATCGACCTCGGCCAGGTTCCAGCCGGTGCGTTTCATCAGTTTGTCGATGGCGCCAATCGGCGCGGTGGGGAACAGCGCCGGGGTGTCGGCGAATGCGGCGTGGCCATGGATCAGCGCCAACGGCTTGAGCCCGCGTTTTTCCGCTTCGCTACGGCGCATCAGCACCAGGGCCGCAGCGCCATCGGAGATCGAGCTGGAGTTAGCTGCGGTTACCGTGCCGCCTTCGCGGAACGCAGGTTTGAGCTGCGGGATCTTGTCCAGGCGCGCCTTGGGCGGCTGCTCGTCGTCCTTGATGACGCGCTTCTCTTTGCCCTCGGTGACTTCCACCGCAACGATCTCGGCAGCGAAGCGGCCGCTGCTGATTGCCTCTTGCGCACGGGTCAGCGAAGCGATGGCGAAGTTGTCCTGGGCCTCACGGCTGAAGCCGCCGTTCTGCGCGCAGTCCTCGGCAAAGGTGCCCATCAGCCGGCCTTTGTCGTAGGCGTCTTCCAGGCCGTCCATGAACATGTGGTCGATGATCTTGCCGTGGCCCATGCGGTAGCCGCCGCGGGCCTTGTCCAGCAAGTATGGGGCGTTGGTCATGCTCTCCATGCCGCCCGCAACGATCACCTGCGCGCTGCCGGCCAGCAGTTGGTCATGGGCGAGAATCGCCGCCTGCATGCCCGAGCCGCACATCTTGTTCAGCGTGGTGCAGGGGGTGTGCTTGCCCAGCCCGGCGCCGAGGGCCGCCTGGCGTGCAGGTGCCTGGCCCTGGCCGGCGGGCAGCACGCAGCCGAACAGCACTTCATCGACGCTGGCCGCCTCGAGGCCGGCGCGCTCCACGGCCGCGCGAATCGCCGCGCTGCCCAGTTGCGCCGCGGTCAGGCTTTTCAGGTCACCCTGCAGGCCGCCCATGGGCGTGCGCACGGCGCTGACGATAACGATCGGGTCATTGGCGAGGGTCATGTTCTGTACTCCTTACTTGGCAGCCATGCGCAGCGCGCCGTCGAGGCGAATCACCTCGCCGTTGAGCATGCTGTTCTCGATGATGTGACGGGCCAGCGCAGCGTATTCCTGCGGGCGGCCCAGGCGTGGCGGGAACGGCACCCCGGCCGACAGCGAAGCACGTACCTCATCGGTCATGCCGGCCATCATCGGGGTTTCGAAAATACCTGGGGCAATGGTCATCACGCGGATGCCGAAGCGCGCCAGTTCACGGGCGGCCGGCAAGGTCAGGCTGGCGATCGCGCCCTTGGAGGCAGCATAGGCGGCCTGGCCGATCTGCCCGTCGTAGGCGGCGATGGAGGCGGTGTTGATGATCACCCCGCGCTCACCGCCCTCGTTCGCCGGCCCTTCGGCCATGGCTGCAGCGGCCAGGCGCAGCAGGTTGAAACTGCCGACCAGGTTGACGTTGATCACCTTGGCGAAGCTGGCCAGCCCGTGCGGGCCGTGCTTGCCCAGGACCTTTTCAGCACCGACGATACCAGCGCAATTGACCAGCCCGTGCAGGCTGCCAAAGGCGCTGACGGCGGCATCCACCGCCGCCTGGGCGGCCTGTTCGTCACTGATGTCGGCCACCACAAAGCGGGCGTTGCTGCCCAGCTCGCGAGCCTTGGCCTCGACGGCGGCGGCGTTCAGGTCCACCAGCATCACCTTGGCGCCGGCCTCGATGAGCATCTGCGCGGTGGCGGCGCCCAGGCCCGAAGCCGCGCCGCTGACAATGAAGTTGCTGTTCTGGATGTGCATGTCGTTGTTCCTTCAGGCGCCCGCAGCGATCGGCTGCGCGGCTTGTTGTTGGGCGATTTCCTGGTTGCGCAGGATGAACCGCTGCAGCTTGCCGCTCGGGGTCTTGGGCAGCTCGCTGACGAATTCGATTTCACGCGGGTAGGCGTGGGCATAGAGGCGCTGGCGCACATGCTGGCGCAGGGCTTCTTCAAGCTCGGGGCTGCCAGCAAAGCCCTGGGCCAGCACCACGAAGGCCTTGATCAGCTCGGTGCGTTCCGGGTCGGGCTTGCCGATGACCGCAGCCTCGACCACCGCCGGGTGTTCGATCAACGCGCTTTCCACATCGAACGGGCCAACCCGGTAACCGGAGGTGGTGATCACATCGTCACTGCGGCCAACGAAGCTGATGCTGCCATCGGGGTTGAGCTCGACGGTGTCGCCGGACAGGTAGTAGCGGCCAACGAAGGCTTTGGTCGGCAAACCGTGATACCCGCCGAACCAGCACAACGGCGACTGCTCGCGGTCCACTGCCAGAATGCCCGGCTGGCCGACAGGCAACTCATTACCCTGCCCGTCGACCACCACGATGCGGTGGCCGGGGATGGCAAAACCGGCCGACCCCGGGCGCACCGGGTGGGCCAGGGCGTGGTGGTTGCACAGCACCATACCCAGCTCGGTCTGCCCGTAATGGTCATGAATGGTCACCCCGAGTTCGTCGGCGAACCAGCGGATCACTTCGGGGTTGAGCGGCTCGCCCGCGCTGCTGACCACCCGCAGGCGGCCCTTGATGGGTGCGGCGAACGCCTCACCTGCTGCAATCAGCAGGCGGTAGGCGGTGGGTGAGCCGGCCAGGTTGGTGATGCCCAGCTTGTCGATGACCCGCGCGCAGCTTTCGACGCTGAACGGCCCGTCATAAAAGGTGGTGGCGTGGCCCAGGGACAGTGGCCCGGTGACCGCGTAATACAGGCCATAGGCCCAGCCTGGGTCGGCCAGGTTCCAGAAGTTGTCATCAGGGCGCAGGCCGACGGCGTCACGCATGTAACCCTGGAAAGCGACGATGGCCCGCAGCGGGACTTCCAGTGGTTTGGCAGGCCCTGTGGTGCCGGAGGTGAACATCAGCAGGAACGGGTCATCGCCTGTGCGCAGCACCGGTTCGCAGTGCGTCTCGGCGGCCTCCAGGGCCGTATGGAAATCCAGCGCTCCGGCCGTCGCGCCGACGGTAATCACCGCCGGGCAACCGGCAACGTCATCGAGCTTGGAACGGTTGTGGCGGTCGGTGACCACCACCCGGGCATGGGATTGTTCCAGACGGTGTTCGATGGCCTTGGGCCCGAAGGCGGTGAACAGCGGCTGGTACACCGCCCCCAGGCGCCAGGTGGCAAGAATGGTCACCAGCAGTTCGGGGGTACGCGGCATCAGCCCGGCAACCCGGTCACCCGCCCCAACCCCCTGGGCCTTGAGCACATTGGCAAAGCGCGCGGCAAGCCCCTGCAACTGGTCAAAGCTGTAGCGGCCACCCTTGCCGTCGCGGTCTTCAAAGACCAGCGCCAGCCGGCCACTGCCAACATGCCGGTCACAGCATTCAACACAGGCGTTGAGGGCATCGAGCTGGCCATGCAGGGCGTTATCGGCTGCCGCCCTGTAGTCGAAGGCTCGGGCGGCCTCGGCGTAATTACGCATCGTCGGACTCCTGGTTTCTTATTGTTGGAGTGCACCATCGGTCCGACGATGTTCGCGCCGCTCATCCGCCCCGGCAATGGCCAAAGGCGTCAATCTGGATGACCGGTTTGGCCGCAGGGCTTATCAGGCCTGGCCCCGCTCGCGGCCGCCGAGCAATTGCCGGGTCAGTTCCTGGAACAGCGCCAGGCGGTCGGTCTGCTCGTCGACCTGCAAGGTCTCCAACTGCAGGTCGTACTCGTCCACCAGCAGTTGCCCACGTTGGCCCTCCAGCACCTGACGGCGCGCCACATACACCTGCTCCAGCTCGGCAAATGCCTCGCTGTGCCACTCCTGCAGGTACAGTTGCCAGAAACGGCGCTGGCTCAAGCTTTCGGCCAATGCGCCTGGCGTCTCGGCGGCACGCACGGCCTGGTAGGCGTCTTCGAGCTGCGTGGCCGTCACTTCGGCGGCATCGGCGTAGTGCATGAAGTGGGCCTGGCCAGGCAATGCCAGGCGCTCGCGCAGGCGCACCCGGTAGAACAGGCTCAGGGCCTGCTGGTCGACGGTTTCACGGGCGTCGATACGCTGGCGAATGTCCTGCAGGGCAATACGCTCCACCCGCTCCAGCCGAAACAGGCCACGCCCCAGCGCCAGCAAGTCATTGCCACGCTCATGCCGGGTATCGCGCTCGGCGGCGTCCACCCGCAGGCGCACCTGCAGTTCGGCGAAACGCTCGGCCACCGTGTTGGTGCAGGTCAGCGGCGTATTTGCCAGGGTGAACACCTGCGTGCGCAGCCCGGTGCTGTCGCGCAGCCCTTCGAGCAAAGCCCAGACTCGCTGGCCCAGCGCCTGCCGGGCCTCGGTGTAATCACGCACGTGCTCCAGCAGGCCAAGCAGCTTGAGCAGCCCGGCGCTGTCCGGCAGGGCCACGACACTGTCCCAAAGGGAGCTGCGGGCCACCTGCGACGCCTGTTCGACGTCGCTCAACCACGCCGCCCGGGTCGCGGCATTGTCGATCGTCCTTGGCAGTTCCGTCAGGTGCCCGTGCTCCTGAATCGTGTCGAGTGCGAACAAGCCACGCAGGTCTTGGTTGCGCAGCGGGTTGCCCGACACCAGGAAGGAACGCCGATAAGCGTGGGGCATACCCAGTACCGAATCGGGCACATGGACCAACTGGTTGTCGCGCAAATCGGCGCGCTCAAGCAAACCGCACAGCTCGATACCGGACGGAAACGCCCCCAGGCGACAGGCGCGCAGGTTCAACTCCATCAGATGCGGCAACTGGTTGTAGCGCATCGCGTACGCCCCCAGCGGGTTATAGGCCAGGTCCAGATGGCTCAGGCCGGGCAGCCCGCCAAGCGCCTGCAGCGCAGCGTTGTCCAGGCGGATGCTGTTGTGTGCCAGGCGCAGCCTGCGCAGGTCGGTCAGATAGGCGATACCGCTGGGCACCCGCAGCAGCCTGTTGCGGCTCAGGTTCAGCTCGCGCAATGCCGTGAAGGCCTGCAGGAAATCGCTGTGCACCACGTTGACCGGGGTTTCGTTCATCACCAGCACGGTCACCCGGGAAAACTCCACCTGCGCAGGCAACGCCGGCAGCGTCGTCACCTGCAACCCGCTGAGGCTCAGGCGCAAACCTTCAACCCGGCCGTCCTCACCCCTGACCGCTTCGCCTTGCAGCCGCCAGGCCCGGCGCAAGCGTTCGGCCAGGCGTTGGCGCACGGCTCGGCGGGCATCGTTCAACTCGGCGCCGACCCAATTGCGCAGGTGCTGGTCGAGCTGCTGGTAATCATCTTCCAGCTCTGCCAGCAGGCTATAGGCCGACCCTTCGGTTTGCAGCAAACGCTCCAGTTCAGCGTCCAGCTGTTGCTCGTCGAGCCCGGGGTAAAGGCTGCGCAGCCGCTGGCGCAGCATCGAGCGAGGGGTTTGCACCCCCTCCCCCCGGCCACTGAGCAAGTAACCCACCCGCCCATCGGCCAGGCGCTGGCCGGGGTTGAACCAGGGCGTCTGCTCCTGCCAGCCAAGCAAGCGCATGCGCTCGCCGCGGGTGGCCGGCAACTGCGCAAGCAGCAGCTCGCGCAACGAGGTACTCGGTGCTGCCTGGCTCAAGCCCAGGGCTTTGCGCTGCGAGGCAGAAAGCGCAGCGGTGATCGCCTCGAAAATACCGCCAGGCTCCCCGGCCTGGGTCTTGAGCAGCTGCAAGCGCTCGTCGTACAGCGCCACCCGCCCCGATTCGCGCAACAGCCGAATCACGGGCGCCGTGGCTCCTGGCGTTTCGAAACGTGCCAGCACCTCGCCAAACCCGGTCTCCTTGCGCAACTCCAGGCGCAACGCGTCCGGTTTGACCGGCAACCGCCCAAGCAAGGCCACCGCCAACCGGTCGCTGTCGTTGCTGTACTCACTGTCCAGGTACAACCCTTCCATCACGCGGCTCAGGTTGGCCAGTTGCAACAATGAGCGCGCCTTGCTGGCCAGTGCCAACGGCAACTTGCCTTCGGCCTTGACCAGCAAGGCTTGGGCGTCACTGGCCTCAGCCACCACCTCGGCGGCGTAAGCATCCGAAAGGCCCGGGAAGTCACGACGTACCAGCTGCAACAGTGGGCTGTCGGCAACCACCGCCTTGCTCAGGTGGGCGAACAGGTGGGGGCGCAAGCTCTGCTCACGGGCCAGCAACCGCGCGCTCAATGTCTTTTCGTCAAGCCCCTGGGTACCGGGCTGGGTCAGACACCAGTCCTGGATTTCCCGGTCGTCATTGACCCACGCAGGGTCCCACAGGCTTGCGAAAAACGCGTCAATACGCTGCCTGGCCTGCAGGCGCCGGATGGCCTCGCGCAGGTTGACCGGCAGTTTGCGGTTCTCCACCAGCAACCCGCGCAAGGCGTCCGCGTCCATGCCGGCGACATCCAGCACCTGGCGAGCCTGTTGCGCCGTCCAACCTTGTGCCAGGGGCCACAGGCGCTCGAGCATGCGTGCCGGGTCGTCCCACTCCAGCGGCCGCTCCCGGAGCAAGCGCCAACCGCGTTCACCATTGCCCAGCAACGCTGGCCCGTAGGCGTTTTCACGCAAGGGGTGACGCAACCGCCAAGGCCCTGACGGCACAGGCCGATGCACCCGGTAGAACGTGCCATCGATATGTACCCAACGCCGGGCACCCTTGCCATACAACCCGTCGTCCTGCAGCACGGCATCGCCGGTCGCGTCGGCATAGGGGGCCAGGTCATTCGACCACAGGCGCAGAGCTTGTTCCGACGTGGCCACAGGCTCCAGGCCATCGACGAAGGCACTACGGGCAAAGCCCCGTGCCACGATGCTGGTGCCACCGGCTACCGCCGCCGCGACGGCCAGGCTCTCGGCCACACCCAGCAGGTGCTCCAGTGCTTCATGCTGATGGCCATGCGCCCAGTCTTCGACCCCTTCATACACTTGCACCAGTGTCTGCGCCACCAACTGCCCAAGCAGCACGGCGCCAATCACCGGAATGAAGAAGCCGGCCAGGTTGACGATCGTAAGCCCAGCGGTCTCCCAGGCCTCGAGCCGCGCCGTGGCGGCCTTGGCATCGACCTCGGCGCTCGGCACCAGCAGCAACCGGGCATCATCCTTGACCCGTTTTACCTGCGCGCTGACCAGGTCGCCGAATGCATCAACGGTCGCTACCCGGCCAGGTTCCAGGTCGGGCTTGTCGTCTTTAAGTCGCGTGGTGAGTTTTTTCAGAAAACCAGGGCGATCGGCCAACCTGATCAACTGGCTGAAAAAGCCGCGAAACGCCGACCCGCGCAGCTCCCCGACCAACGCCTCAGCCATTGCATCCAATGACTGGAAATGCCGCAGCGCCCGGGTCGGGTGGCTGGGCAGGTACAGCACCACGCCCTCATCCTTGCCACCTGCGCCAACCAAGGACACCAGCAACGCGTCCGCCACCTGGCAACCGAGCACCTTGAGCATGGCAGGCTGTGCACGCAGTTCGCCGCTCGCCAGGTCATCGCTGCCATCGGCCAGGTGGCCCATGGCGATCCGCTGCACCGCCCCCAGGTGCCCCTGGAGGGTGGCAACCTCCAGCGCCAGCTTCATGCCTGCACGCTTGTCGGCGATCAGCAGCTTGCGTGCCGGTTCGTCGAACACCCCATCCAGACGCTTCAGGTACTCGCGCCCGACATCCAGCACACGGCAGGCTGCTGCCAGTGCTTGCGGGTCACTCGACAGCTCCTTGAAGCCGTTCTTCTTCACAAGCCCGGTGCCCTTGAAGAACGTAGCGCCGTGCTCGAAGTTCTGCATCAGGCGCAACAGGCCGGCCTGGCGCCGGTAGTCAGGCCCGTAGATCGGCCAAAGCGCCCCCGGCACACGGGTGAAACGGGGGGTCACATCGAGCCACTGCAGATCATCCAGCGAAACATCCTCAGGCAGCAGCTCGCCCAACCCTTCCTGAAATTTCTGCCGGGCAAATGCCTCCAGCGGGATCAGCGCCAGGGTTTTCTTGCGCAGCTGTTCCTGGCTTTGCCTGTGGGTGGTGAAACTGTCGCGCAGCTTGTTGATCTGCGCAGCCGATGCCTGCCTGAGCCAGGCGGGCAGCCGCTCACCGATGAATGCATCAGGTGCGTGGGCCAGGCGGTCGTTCACCGCCGTCGTGGAAGGGGGGGTAACGGAGGTCATGGTGCACCTTCACAGTAGGGTAGGAGCAGCCGAGGCTGACCCAACCGTGAAGGTGCAGGCAGAGGGAAACAGCTCAGCGCCGGTTGCCCACCTGCGCAGCCAGGCGCTCACGGGTCAGGCGCAGGGCCAGTTGCTTGAGCGCCTTGTCACGGTCAACGCCGAGCTGGTTCATCGCCACCAGGCGGGCACCTTCTGCCTGGTCGCCTTGCTCCAGCGCTTCCAGCCGATCCCAGAACGGCTGCTCGACCTCGGCGAAGCGCTCGGCATACGCCTCTTTCAGGTAGGCCACCCAGAAGTCCCGGGCGCTGATGAACTCGGCAAGCCCTGCCCCGCCCTCCAGGGCCCGCACTTCGCGCGCAGCAGCCCGCAGTTGCGCCTCGGTCACATCGGCGATGCTGCGAAACTGCATGGTACGCGGCTGGCCGGGCAGCTCCAGTTCGCGCGCAAGCCCGATGCGGTAGGCCAGGCTGACTTCGACTTCATCCACCGGCACCCCGCTGGCCAGGCGCTGGCTGATGGTGTCGCGGGCGATACGCTCCACCTGGTCCAGCCGGTACAAGCGCCGGGCGACCCCTAGGCGTATGGACTCGGCCTGCTCCGGCAGGCCTTCACGCAGGGCCTGGCTGACGAAAGTCCGCACCTCCAGAAAGCTGAAACACGAGATCACACTGTCCACGCAGGTGCGTTCGCTCCCCGCCAGGTTGAACAGCTCCTCGCGCAGGGCGCTGTCCTGCATGGCCGCATCCACCACCGCCCATACCCGCCGCCCGAGGTCCTGCTGCGCCTGGCGGTAGTCGCTGCTTTCGGTCAACTCCTGAAGCAACTGGAACAAGCCATCACTGCCGGGCTCGGCGCGCAGGGCATCCCACTGCTCGCCATGGCGTGGCTGCACTTGCGCATCCAGCGTGGCCAGCCAGGCGCTGCGGCTGTCGGTCACAGCAGCACCGCCCGGGCCGCCCACCGGCGGTACCGGGTTGGGTGCGTGCAGGCTCTGGCGCATGGCCACCGGCAGCGGGTTACCAGAAAAGTCCAAACCCTGGCGGAACTCGTAAGGCGCATCGAGCAAGGCCTGGGGCAAGGTCGCGATCTGGTTGTCGCGCAGGTCGGCGTAGCGCAGAAAACCGCACCACTCCAGCCCCGACGGCACGGTGAGCAAGCCGGTGCGGCGCAGGTTGACTTCACGCAGGCCCGACATCTGGCGAAACTCCAGGCTGATGCCGCCCAACGCATTGACGCTCAAGTCCAGGTCACGCAAGTGGGTCAGGGCACGCAGGGCGCGGGCACCGGACGCGGTCATGCGGATACGGTTGCGTGACAGGGTCAAGGTACGCAGGCTGCGTAGCCGCTCGATGTCGGCAGGTACCGCGCGCAGCTGGTTGTTGCTCAGGTTTAGCCGGCGCAACTGGGGGAAGCTGCGCAGGAAGTTGCTGGGCAACTGCTCCAGCCGCAGCCCCACCAAGGTCAGGTCGACCACATGGCTGAAGTCAGCCCCCAAGGGCAAAGTGGGCAGGCTACCGACAGGGATGCCGATCAGGCTCAGGCGCCGACCTTCTGCCTCGGTCGGGTCGACCCACACCGCCTCGCCTTCCAGGCGCCAGCTGCGCCGCAGTTCATTGGCCACCAGCCGGCGCAAACCCTGGGCAGCAACCGCTCGTTCAGCCACGACCCAGCCATGCAGCGCTTCGTCGAGCTGGCGGTACGCCTGCTCGTGCTCGCGCAGGTTGGCCAACGCCGAGCCAGGTTGCTCGAGCAGGATATTGACGAACACATCGACCTCGCGGTCGTTGAAGCCCCGGTATAGGCTGCGCACCCGGTCCCTGAGCATGTTGCGGTTGGCTGCATCACCCGGGCCGCGGCCACCGCGCAGGTAGGCACGACGCCCCTCCACCAGGCGGGGTAGCGAGGCAGGTGACAACGGCCGCAGCCCCACCAGCCGGGTCTGCGCCTGCTCGCCCTCCGGGAGCCAGGCACGCAGGTCGGCCAGCACCCGCTCACTGGCCGAGCTGCCGGTCCAGCCCAGGCGCTCAAGGCGTGCTTCGGGCAGGCAGGCGAGCAGTACCTCGGCCAGCCCACCGGGTTCGGCCAGGTCGATATCCGGGTCAAGCCCGCGCTCGTCGAACAGGCGAAAGCGACCGTTGCGGCGCACCAGGGTCGTGGTGGTCTGCCCTGGCGCTTCAGGCTGCAGGCGCGCCAGCAAGGGCCCCACATCGCTGCCCTCACGCAGCACCAGGTTCACCGAAGCCGGCACCGCGCCATTGCGCCGCAACAGGGCGAACACCAGTTCAGTGCTTTGCGCGCCATGGCTGCCGCGCAGGTACAGCCCTTCACGCATGCGCGTCAGCTGAGCCTGGCGCAACAGCACCTGGGCCCGCTCGATCACCTCCAGCGGCAGGCGCGCCTCAGTGATCATGCGCTCGCGCAGATCGGCGCCAACCTGCTCGAGCAGGTGCAAGGCGTAGGCGTCGGGCAGGCCCGGCAGTTCGCGCATAACCTGCGCCAGCTGCGGGTCCTGGCACAGGTAACGGCGAGAGAACTGCTCGAGCATCTGCTCACGCAGCTCAGGGGCATCCTGCTGGATGGCCGCCACCTGTACCTCAAATGCCTCGCTGGCGATGCCGAGCTTGCCAACGCACCACTGCAACAGTTCGGTGTCACTTGCCAGGCCTTGGTCAACCTGCCCGAAGAAGCTTTCGAGCCGCGCATCCACGGCAAAACGCTCGATGGTATCGCGCAAGGCCACCGGCAACGGCCGGCCCTCCACCAGCAACCCGCGCAGGTGGTCCTGGTCGACATCGGCCACCTTGAGCATGTCATCGATCCGCCCTTCATCCACCTGCAACGCCGGCGGCCACAGGCGGGCCAGCAGTACCCGCGTACCTTGCCATTCCAGCGGGTGCTCGGTGGCCAGCCACCAGGCCCGCTCGCCATTGCCCACCAGGCGCGGGGCATAGGCGTCGGCGCGGCTCGGGTGGACCAGCTCCCAGTTGCTGTGGGTGGTGCTCGGCCGTACCCGGTAGTACAGACCCTCGGCATCTCGCCACCAGTGCTCACGGCCATCGGACAACAGGCCGTTGTCCAGCTCGATGAGGGCTTGGGTGGGCACCTGGGCATAGGCTGCCAAGTCGGTGGAACGCAGCCGCGGCGCGCCATCGGCACGATTCATCGGTACCAGGCTGTCAACGAAGGCGCTGCGCACCAGGCTGCCCGCCGCCACGGTGGCGCCAACCACCGCCACGGTCTGGGCCACATCGAGCAAATGTTCGAGGGCTTCATGGCGGTGGCCCTGGGCCCAGTCGTCGATGCCCTCGAAGGCCTCACCCAGGGTTTGCGCAATCATGTTGGCCAGCAATACCTCGCCGACACCCGGGACAAAAAACGCCGCCAGGTTGAGCAGCACCAGGCCTGCGGTTTCCAGCGCCTTGAGGCGGGCGCTCGAGGCGGCGGCGTCGACCTTGGCAGTCGGTACCGCGAGGAACGCCGCATCGTCACGGATACGTTGCAGATGCCGCGCGGCAACCGTGTCGAAAAGCCCGCCGGTGACTGCCGACAGCGAAGGCTGAACATCGGTTTGCGGGTCTTTCAAACGCTTGCCCAGCGTCTCCAGCCAGGCCGCCCTGTCAGCCAGGGCGATGCAGCCTGTCAGCGCCTCGCGAAAATTCGAGGTACGCACCTGCTCACCCAGGGCCAGGTTGGCAGCACGCCAGTTCGCGTAGTGGTGCAACGGCTGTTGCTCGTTGGCCGGCAAATAGAGGATCACCCCTTTGACCGGCTTGAGCGGCAAGGTCGCGCCGCCGCCTTCGAACTCCCAGGCCCCACGCAACTCGAAAGCCAGCGCACCGTCGACACGCGCCCCCAGCAACTTCAGCTCGCCGCAAGCCACGCTGATGCTCTTCGCATGGCTGACCTCCTGCTGCTTGGTGACCCGGCTCAGCATCTTCAGGTCGTCTGTAACCAGTTGCCCCTTGAGCCCGGCAATTTGTGCCGCCAGCGCCAGCTGTCGGCGCCGGTCCTTGGCCAGCACCGCCTTGAAACTGTCATCGAACACCGTATTCAGGTGCAGTTGGTAACTGCCACCTATATCGAGCGTACGGCACAGCGCCACCAGCTTTCTGGTGTCCGACCAAAGTACTCGCTCAGGTGCATGGCTGGCCGCGTCAACCGGGTAGACCAGCGCAGTACCGGGGAAGAACCGCTCGTCATCCTTGAAGTTCTGCATGAACTGCTGCAAGGCAGACCAGTAGCGATTGCGGAACTCCGCGCTATTGGTACTGCGGTCGAATTTCGGACTGTGCTCACGCCACTGGGCCCGATCCAGATCAACCTCTTCCCCCAGCAAGTTTTTGAGCCCGGGTGCCAGCAGCTCCTTGGCATAGGTCACCAGCGGCTTGAGTTCCTTGAGCGCCTCACGCACCTGTTGCTGGCTCTCGCGATGCTCGTTGAAGCAGACGCGCAAGACCTTGAGCTGCTCGGCCGTAGCCCCCTTCAGCCAGCCCGGCAGATTGGCGCGCAGGTAGTCATCGGTCACACCACGCAACCTGGCTTCGGCGGCGGCGCTCAGTGGTTTGGGCTTGTCCTTGTTTGCGCGCAGCAGGTTGTGGTGGAAAACGGGTGGTGCTGCAGAATCGGGCATGGTCGAGCGTCCCTGTGGTGGATAGAACCCCCACGGTGGGCCAGCGCCCCCGGCAGCGACAGCTGGAAACCCCGACCTGTCAGCCGCCCTCGCGCGCCATGATCAACGCCCGGTAGTGCCCGGGGTTGCAGCCGAACCACTTGCGAAACGCCTTGTAGAACGAGCTGCTGTCGGCAAACCCCAGGCGCTCGGCAATCTCGCCCAGGCCCGGCTCGGCCGCGCTCAGCCAGGCAATCGCCAGCTCCCGGCGCACGCTGTCCTTGAGCCCCTGGTAGGTCTGCCCCTCGTCGGCCAGGCGGCGGCGCAGGGTCGACGGCGACAGGCACAACTGGCGGGCCAGGTGGTCGGCGTCCGGCCAGCCGGCCGGGTCGAGCGCCAGCAGGTCGTTGCGGATACGCCGGCCCAAGCTGGCCGGGTCGCGGTACTTGACCAGAATGTTGCCCGGCGCTTCGGCCAGAAAACGCTGCAGCTCTTCAGGCGTGCGCTTGAGCGGCAGGTCCAGGCAGTCGGCGGCGATGATCATGCGCGTGCGCGGGCGCTCGAACTGCAGGTTCTCCGAGAACATCACCCGGTAATCATCGCAAAACGGCGGCTCGGCGCAGCGCAGGTCGATGGCCAGGATCGGGATGCGCCGCCCAGCCAGCCAGCAGGCCACGCCGTGCACGATCATCCAGAAGGTGAAGTAGGTGAACGCCCGGCGCGGTTCGTCGCGCGGTTCGTTGATGACGATTTCGGCCAGGCCCGGCTGGCGTACCAGGCCGGGCTGCAAGTCTTCGAGCATCAGCCCGAGAAAGTCCAGCACGCTGCGCAACCCGTCGGCCAAGGTTGGCTGCACCATGGCCGCACGGCACACAAAGGCCAGGCTGCCGCTGCGCAGGCCGCGCGGGTCCATGGCGAAGAATTCGTCGTTGCAGCGCCACGCCAGCAGGCGCCACAGGCGTGCGTAGGCATCGGCGCCGACTCGCGCCTCGGGCAGCGGCAACTGCGCCGCATCGATACCGGCCCGGGCCAGCACGGTATCCACCGCGCCAGCCGGGCAGCTTTGCAACAGCGCTTCACGCACCAGTTGCATGGAGATGGTGTCTTTCTCGCTCATCAAAGGTTTCCGCTCACTGCAGCAGCACACTCCCTGTAGGAGCCGGCTTGCCGGCGATGGGGCCAGCGCATCTTAGGCCGCTCAAACACCGGCAGCCAACCCCAGAAACGCCTGGATCAAGCGCAGTTCCCGGCGCCGCTCCAGGCACCCGAGCATATGCTGGTTGACCAGACCCGCCCCGCTCAACGGCCGCGCCACGACCCGCGGGTCATGGGCCACCTCGGTGGACGACACCACGCCAATGCCCAACTGCGCCGCCACCGCCTCGGTGACCGCCTCGCGGCTGTCCAGCTCCAGCAGCACCCGCGGCTGAATGCCCGCCCCGGCGCAGGCCTTGTCGAAGGTACGCCGGGTGGTCGAGCTGGGTTCGCGCAGTACCATGATCTGCTTGTCCAGCGCGGCCAGCGGCAGGTCATCAGCGGCCTCGGCCCAGGCATGCCCCAGCGGCAGCAGCGCGCACAACCGCGACTGGCACAGGCTCTGCAAATGCAGGCCCTTGCGCGGCTCGATCTCGGTCAGTACCGCCACGTCGGCATGCTCGCCCAGCAGCGCGGCCAGGGTTTCCTGGGCGTTGCCCAGGCGCAGGTTGACGGTGATGCCCGGGTAGCGCTCACGCAGCAGCGCCAGCATCGGCATCACCCGGTGCGGGCCGTCGGCGGCCACTTCAAGGCGCCCGGTGAGCAACTGGCGGTTGGCCTCGAGCATCGCCTGGGCCTCTTCGGCCAGGCCAAACATGGCCCGGGTGATCGCCGCCAGGCGCGTGCCCTCCTCGGTCAACTCCACCCGCCGCGCGGTGCGCCGCAGCAAGGTGATCTGGTAGTGCTCCTCCAGCGCCTTCACGTGCCCGGTCACCGCCGGCTGGCTGATGAACAGGCGCTCGGCGGCGCGGGTAAAGCTGCCCTCGCGGGCGACGGCATCGAAGGCGCGGAGCTGGAACAGGTTCATATCTATCGGCCTGACTGATGGCTAGCATATCTACAAACAATTTGATTGATAGATCAGCCAATTGCAACCTAGCCCCCATAGTTTTCCAGCCCAGCCCACCGCCTGTGAGGAACCACGGAATGAGCAACGCCCCGATCCTGCTGACCCCCGGCCCCCTGACCACTTCGCTGCGTACCCGCCAGGCCATGCTTGTGGACTGGGGCTCCTGGGACCGCGACTTCAACCAGCTGACCGCCAGCCTGTGCGAGCAACTGCTGGCGATCCTCGACGGCGCCGCCAGCCACCACTGCGTGCCCCTGCAGGGCAGCGGCACCTTCGCCGTGGAGGCAGCCATCGGCACCCTGGTACCGCGTGACGGCAAGGTGCTGGTACTGATCAACGGCGCCTACGGCCAGCGCCTGGCGAAGATCTGCAAGGTACTGGGCCGCGCCTACAGCACCTTCGAAACCGCCGAAGACCAACCGACCACCGCCGAGGACGTCGACCGCCTGCTGGCCGCCGACCCTGCCGTCACCCACGTGGCGCTAATTCACTGCGAAACCAGCACCGGCATTCTCAACCCGCTGCCCGAGATCGCCCAGGTGATCCAGCGCCACGGCAAACGCCTGATCATCGACGCCATGAGCTCGTTCGGCGCGCTGCCCATCGATGCCCGGCAAGTCCCCTTCGAGGCGCTGATCGCCGCCTCTGGCAAATGCCTGGAAGGCGTACCGGGCATGGGCTTCGTGTTCACCGAAAAAACCGCCCTGGCCGCCGCCGAGGGCAACGCCCATTCGCTCGCCATGGACCTGCACGACCAGCACACCTACATGGCCAAGACCGGTCAGTGGCGCTTCACCCCGCCCACCCACGTGGTCGCTGCCCTGCACGAAGCGCTGCAGCAATACAACGAGGAAGGCGGCCTGCCGGCCCGTCACCAGCGCTACGCCGACAACTGCAAGACCCTGCTCGAAGGCATGGCCAAGATCGGCCTCAAAAGCTTCCTGCCTGCTGATATCCAGGCGCCGATTATCGTCACCTTCCACGCCCCCAATGATGCCCGCTACCAGTTCAAGGACTTCTACGAGCGGGTCAAGGCCAAGGGTTTCATCCTCTACCCCGGCAAGCTGACCCAGGTCGAGACCTTCCGCGTCGGCTGCATCGGCGTGGTTGGCGCGGCCGGCATGCAGGCCGCCGTTGACGCCGTGGCCGAGGTGCTGCGGGAAATGGAAGTGCTGGACATCTGACCCTCTGCCCACCCAATTCAAGGAAATTGCGCACATGAACTACAGCAACCCCACCCAGCTGCAAGCCGCCATCCTCGACTGGGCCGGCACCGTGGTCGACTTCGGCTCGTTCGCCCCCACGCAGATCTTCGTCGAGGCCTTCGCCGAGTTCGACGTGCAGGTGTCCATCGAAGAGGCCCGCGGGCCCATGGGCATGGGCAAGTGGGACCACATTCGCACCCTGTGCGACGTGCCGGAGATCGCCGAGCGCTACCGCAAGGTGTTCGGCCGCACGCCTACCGACGATGACGTCACCGCCATCTACGAGCGCTTCATGCCGCTGCAGATCGAGAAGATTGCCGTGCACTCGGCGCTGATCCCCGGCGCCCTGGACACCCTCACCGGGCTGCGCAAGGGCGGGCTGAAGATCGGCTCGTGCTCGGGCTACCCCAAGGTGGTGATGGACAAGGTGGTGGAGTTGGCCGCACAAAACGGCTATGTGGCCGACCACGTGGTGGCCACCGACGAAACCCCTAACGGGCGCCCGTGGCCGGCCCAGGCCCTGGCCAACGTGATCGCGCTGGGTATCGATGATGTGGCCGCCTGCGTGAAGGTGGACGACACCGTGCCGGGCATCCTCGAAGGCCGCCGCGCCGGCATGTGGACCGTGGCGCTGGTGTGCTCGGGCAATGCCCTGGGGCTGACCTGGGAGGAGTACCGTGCGCTGGGCGCCGAGAAGCTCGAAAGCGAGCGCCAGCGCATCCACCAGCTGTTCGCCGGCTCCCGGCCGCACTACCTGATCGACACCATCAACGAGCTGCCCGAGGTGATCGCCGATATCAACCGGCGGCTGGCCAAGGGGGAGATGCCGCAGGCGTTCTGACAGGTCGGCGTCATATTCTTCGCGGGTAAACCCGCTCCCACAGGGATAGTGATCCCCCTGTGGGAGCGGGTTTACCCGCGAATGGCCATATGCGCAATGTCAGACCGAGCGGTTCAGCTTCACCCAGGAGGCAAACTTGTCGATGAACGCCTGCAGGAACGGCCGGGTCTTGTCGTTCAGCTTGCCGCCCTCATCGAACAACGACGCCGCCCCGCCGATATACGCTTCGGGCATCTGCATGCACGGCATGTCGAGGAACACCAGCGACTGACGCAGCGCATGGTTGGCGCCAAAACCGCCGATCGCCCCTGGCGACACGCTGGCCACCGCCGTCGGCTTACCACTCCAGGCGCTCTGCCCGTAGGGCCGCGAGCCCACATCGATGGCGTTTTTCAGGCAGCCTGGTACCGAACGGTTGTACTCCGGGGTGACGAACAACACCGCGTCGCTGCGGCGGATCTCGTCGCGAAAGCGCTTCCAGCTGTCCGGCGCACCCTCGGCCTCGACGTCCTCGTTGTACAACGGCAAATCACCGATCTCGACGATTTTCAAGGCGAGGCTGGACGAGGCCAGCTCGGACAAGGCGCGGGCCACCTTGCGGTTGTAGGAGTCCTTGCGCAAACTGCCGACGACAACCGCTACCGAATAGACCTGGCTCATGGCGTGTAAGTCCTGTGTGGGGAATGGAACCTGAACAGTTATAGATGACCGTTCCTCGGCCCTTAGGTTTTTTTCCACCCGACAGAAAACTTCCCAAGCGTTTCGCTGGTCTATGCCTACAGACATTTCCTACACGTTTCAGAGGGTTCCACCCAAAATGGCAGCAGTAATGGTCGGCCAGTTCCACGCCCGCGACGCCGAAGGCCGTATCTACCCCGTGCACGAATTCCAGGAGTCCACCCTCCAGGCCGACGGCAGCACCCAGGGTGCGCCGATCACCACCTATCGCCTGGCCATCGGCGACCGGGTCAACTACCTGGGCGAAGACCGCTTCGAGCTGGCCCAGACTGGCGTCGAGATCATTCGTATTCCTTGATGCAGTCCACCGTGTAGGCCTGCCCTTCGCGCTGCAGGCCATGCACGTCGGCGACAAAACCCGGGAAGCCCTCATCGAAGGCCCGGGCGAAAGCCAGGTAGTCGAGGATCGAACGGGTCGCCTCGGTAAAGCGCTCCCCCGGCATGATCAACGGAATCCCCGGTGGGTACGGCACCAACATTACCGCCGCCACCCGGCCCAGCAACTCCCCGATCGGCACCGCCTCCACCTCCCCGCGCACCATCTGGTCATAGGCCCGTGCCGGGCTCATGGCGACTTCCGGCAACTTGGTGAACAGCCGCTTGAGCTGCTTGGCCGTGGCATTGCTGCGGTAGCAGGCGTGCAACTGCTCGCACAGCTCGCGCAGGCCCAGGCCCTTGTAGCGCGCCGGCTGCCCGGCCACCACGCTGGGCAGGCACTCGTTGAGCAGCGTATTGGCGTCATAGTGGCGCTTGAACTCCAGCAGCTCGGTCAGCAGCGTGCTCCACTTGCCCTTGGTGATGCCCATCGAGAACAGCACCAGAAAGCTGTACAGCCCGGTCTTCTCAACCACCAACCCGCGCTCCCACAGGAACTTGCCCACCACTGCCGCCGGGATGCCGTGCTCATCCAGCACCCCGCCGGCGCTCAGCCCCGGCATCACCAGGGTGACCTTCAAAGGGTCGAGCAGCACGTAGTCATCGGCCAGTTCGCCAAAGCCATGCCACTCGGCGCCTGGCTGCAACAGCCAGTCCTGCGCCGCCAGGCGGTGGATGCCTTCGGCCTGGGGCGGCTGCCAGATGCTGAACCACCAGTCGTCGGCGGCGATGTGCTGGCGCAGGTTGGCCAGTGCCCGGCGAAAGCTCAGGGCCTCATCGAACATCTCCTGCAGCAGCGAGCGCCCGGCCGGGCCCTCCATCATGCTCGAGGCCACGTCCAACGAGGCGAGGATGCTGTACTGCGGCGAGGTGGAGATATGCATCATGAAGGCTTCGTTGAAACGGTCGCGGTCCAGCTGGCGGGTGGCGCCGTCCTGCACATGGATCATCGACGCCTGGCTGAACGCCGCCAGCAGCTTGTGGGTGGAATGGGTGCTGAACAGCAGCGGGCCGTCATCGGCCCGCGCCGTGCCCATGGCGTAGCGCCCGGCAAAGAAATCGTGGAAGGCTGCATAGGCGAACCAAGCCTCGTCAAAATGCAGCACCTCGACGCTGGCACCGAGCAACTGCTTGATCATCCCGGCGTGGTAGCACAGGCCGTCGTAGGTGGAGTTGGTGACTACCGCCAGGCGAACCCTGGCCGGGCGACCCTGGGCCAGCGGGTGGGCGGCGATTTTCGCGCGGATCGACTCGGGGCTGAACTCGCTGAGCGGGATCGGCCCGATGATGCCCAGCTCGTTGCGCTCCGGGCACAGGTAAATGGGAATGGCACCGGTCATGATGATCGCGTGCACCACCGATTTGTGGCAGTTGCGGTCCACCAGCACCAGGTCGTCGCGCCCGACCATGGCGTGCCAGACGATCTTGTTGGCGGTGGAGGTGCCGTTGATGACGAAAAAGGTGTGGTCGGCGCCGAAGTTGCGCGCCGCCCGCGCCTCGGCTTCGGCCAGGGGGCCGGTGTGGTCGAGCAACGAGCCCAGCTCGGGCACCGACACCGACAAGTCCGAGCGCAGGGTGTTCTCGCCAAAAAACTGGTGAAACGCCTGCCCCACCGGGCTTTTGCGGTAAGCCACGCCACCACCGTGGCCGGGGGTGTGCCAGGAATAGTTGGATTGTGCGGTGTGCTGCACCAGGGCCTTGAAGAACGGCGGCAGCAGGCCGTCCAGGTAGTTGTGCGCCGCCCGCGCCACTTGGCGAGCCAGAAACGGCACGGTGTCTTCGAACAGGTAGAGGATGCCGCGCAGCTGGTTGAGCTCGCCCATGGCCTCGGCCGGGGCGTTTTCCAAGGTTACCTGCTCGCCCAGCGCGAAAATCGGCAGGTTGGGGGCGCGCAGGCGGGCCAGGCCGATCAGCTCGGCCATGTTCTGTAGCAGGTGGTGGTTGTCGCCGACGCCTTCGGCGGCAATCAGCATGCAGGCCAGGCCATGGTGGGTGGCCGCGACCAGCCGCGCCTCGGCGTGGTCGGCGGCGGCGAGGATGGCAAAGCCGTCCTGGGCCAGCTCGGCGGCGATGCCACGCACCCGCTCGCCGGCCACGCTGTCGGCCTTGATCGCCCGGTGGACGATGAGGATGGGGAACTTGAGGTCCTTGTACATCGTGCGGCTACCTCCACAGGGGCGATACCCACAGTGTAGGAGCCGGCTTGCCGGCGATGCGTTGTTGAAGGCAAATGCCTTGTACTGCCAGGCCCGGCCCTATCGCCGGCAAGCCGGCTCCTACAGGGGGATGCGGTCCTTGTAGGAGATCACCCAGCCCTTCGGGCTGCGCTGTCGCGCAGAGAACTGGGCACGAGCCCGCCGCGGTACCTGTGGGAGCGGGCTTGCCGGAGTGCCGGACCACCGCGAAGCGGGCGACGCGGTGTCTGGCACCGGCTTCGCCGGTGTTCGCGGGCAAGCCCGCTCCCACAGGCCCCTGCTAAATCAATGAGTTGTAGTTTGTTCTATGAGAGCCGGCTTGCCGGCGATAGGGCCGGGCCTGCCGACCACAAAATACCCCGGCAACCAAGCCCCCTGTGGGAGCGGGTTTACCCGCGAAGAGGCCGGGCCTGCTTAAACCTCAACCCGCCGCAGGCTCAGTCAACGCCTGCCACATCGAAGGCCCGCCGGCCGACTTGGCCACTGCCGCCAAACGCTCGGCATGCGCCTCCAGCTCCTGCTCGCTGGCCAGGATCACCCGCCCCGGCGCACGCCCGCTGATGCGGCGGATCTCACTGCCGGCACTGCCCTGCCCATCCTCGCCACCGGCCCCCTCGCCGGCCAGCGACAGGCTGGTCTGCCCACCGGTCATCGCCAGGTAAACGTCAGCCAGCAGTTCCGAGTCGAGCAATGCGCCGTGCAGCTCACGGCCAGAGTTGTCGATGCCATAGCGTTTGCACAGCGCATCGAGGCTGTTGCGCTGCCCCGGGTGGCGCGAGCGCGCCATCATCAGGGTGTCGAGGATCGGGCAGTGCTGGGAGATATCGGCGCGGTCCTGCTGGCCGATCAGGGCGAATTCGTTGTTGATGAAGCCAACGTCGAACGCCGCGTTGTGGATGACCAGGGTCGAGCCCTGAATGAACTCGAAGAACTCCTCGGCCACCTCGCCAAAGCGCGGTTTGCCCACCAGGAAGGCGTCGGTGATGCCGTGAACGCCGATGGCGCCCTCGTCACTCTCGCGGTCAGGTTGCAGGTAGACGTGGAAATGCCGCCCGGTCAGCCGCCGGCCAATGACCTCGACGCAACCGATCTCGATGATGCGGTGGCCGTCGGTCACCGGCATACCGGTGGTTTCGGTATCGAGGATGACAAAGCGTTTGTCTTGCTGCTGCTCCACGCGGGGACTCCAACTGGCGGTGCCTGAATTCGGGGCGGGAGTATAACCCAACCACAGCTTGCGATTGGGGCCGCTTTGCGCCCCTTCGCGGGTAAACCCGCTCCCACAGGCCCGGCGGCGCCTGCAGGGGTTGTATATATCCTGTGGGAGCGGGTTTACCCGCGAAGGGCTGCGCAGCAGCCCCAACCCACGCGATTCAACGCTACTTGCGCAGCTCATCCACCCCACGGTTGGCCAACTGGTCGGCGCGCTCGTTGCCGGGGTGGCCGATATGCCCGCGCACCCACTTCCAGGTCACCTTGTGCCGGTTGACCTGCTCATCCAGCGCCATCCACAGGTCGGCGTTTTTCACCGGCTCCTTGGCGGCGGTCTTCCAGCCGCGCTTCTTCCAGTTGGGCATCCACTCGTTGATGCCCTTCATCACGTACTGGGAGTCGGTGGTCAGCACCACCTCGCACTCACGCTTGAGGGCCTTGAGCCCTTCGATGGCGGCCATCAGTTCCATGCGGTTGTTGGTGGTTTCGCGCTCGCCGCCCCACAACTCCTTCTCGACGCCCTTGAAAACCATCAGCACACCCCAGCCGCCCGGGCCAGGGTTGCCCTTGCAGGCACCATCGGTGTAGATCTCGACGCTCTCGCTCATGTACCACTCGTGTTCAGTGCTTGTCAGTATCGGGGCTGGCGGCGCTGCGGTTGACCTTGGCCAGCGGCAGCGGCAGCAGCTTGCCCATCGGTTCGCGGCGCGCCGGGCGCAACGGGCGCAGGCCAACCACCATCTTGCGCGCCACCAGCAGGTAAACGCCGCCACCGGCGCTCTGCCAGCCCCCGGCAACCCGCTCCCAACCCGCCAGGCGCTGCTGCCAGGCCGGTGAAGCGAGCGGCGGACGATAGCACCCGAACCTGCGTTTCTCCAGCGCAAAGCCCAGCAGGTTGAGCCAGTCCCCCACCCGCGAGGCCGAGATGCACCGCGCCTTGCGCAAGGCGCCGCGGCTGAACAGGTGGCGCACGCCCCAACTGCTCCAGGGGTTGATGCCGACGATCAGCAGGTGCCCGCCCGGGCGCACCGCGCTGGCCGCCTCGCGCAGCAGGCCGTGGGGCGACAGGCTGAAGTCCAGGCCATGCTGCAGCACCACCACGTCGGCGGCATGCTCCGACAGCGGCCAGGCTTGCTCTTCGCAGACGATCTCGACCCCCGGCAGCGGCGCACCCAGGCGCACGTTGCGCTGCACCTGGGGGGCGTTGGGCGGCGCTTCGGCGCCGGGGCCGTAGTGCACCAGGTAGCCGCCGAAGAAGCGCCCGAGCTCTTCGCTCAGCAGCTTTTCTTCCTCTTTGAGCATCAACTGGCCCAGCGGCCCGTCGAACCAGTCGCGGGCCAGGCGGATCAGCTCGACCCACTCGGGGTCGGCCTGGGCGAAGGCTTGGTCGGTCATTGCGTTATCCCTCGGAAGGTTCTCGGGCCGCGCCATCGCGGCTAAGATGCCCCCATGTCCAGGCTTGGCGAAATCGCACCATGATACAGATCGTTGCCCTACCCGCTTTCTCCGACAACTACATCTGGTTGTTACAGGATACTGCCAATCGCCGCTGCGCGGTGGTCGACCCCGGCGATGCCGCACCGGTACTGAAATGGCTCGGCGACAACCCCGGCTGGGTGCTCGAGGATATCCTCGTCACCCACCATCACAATGACCATGTCGGCGGTGTCGAGGCGCTCAAGCAGACCACCGGCGCCCGCGTCTGCGGCCCGGCCCACGAGCGCATCCCGGCCCGTGACCTGGCCCTGGACGACAACGCCCGCGTGCAGGTGCTGGGCCATGAATTCGAAGTGCTGGCCATGCCCGGCCACACCCTCGGCCACATCGCCTACTACACCGGGCAAACGCCCACGCCCCTGCTGTTCTGCGGCGACACCCTGTTCGCCGCCGGTTGCGGTCGCCTGTTCGAAGGCACCCCGGAGCAGATGCACCATTCGCTGCAGCGCCTGGCCGCCCTGCCCGAAGCCACCGAGGTGTACTGCGCCCACGAATACACCCTGAGCAACTTGCGTTTTGCCTGCGCCGTAGAGCCGCAAAACCCGCACGTTCGCCAACGCTTCGAAGACGTTACCCGGTTGCGCGCCGACAATCGCATCAGCCTGCCCTCGACCATCGGCCTGGAGCGCCTGACCAACCCGTTTCTTCGCACAGCTGAAACATTCGTTAAACAAAAAGCAGACGAATGGAAGGGGCATTCCAACCCAAGCCAAGCCACTGTTTTTGCTGCCTTGAGGTCTTGGAAGGACGTGTTCTGATAACCTCAAGATATATCGCGATAGTGTCCTAAAGGTTGACCCGGCCGGGGGCGGTTCCTAGAATCGCCGAACTTTTTTGCCCGGATAACACCCCCAGCCGATGTCTTCCCGTAGCCGCAGAACCTCTCATTCGGTCGCCCTGACGCGACTGGCACAGATCAGTGCACTGGCGCTGGCCGCCACACTGGTGGGCTGCCAGAGCACCCGTCAGCTCGACGAATCCGACAGCGTTCGCGCGCACAACTACCAGGCGCGGATCAAGCACAAACCCGCGCCGCTGGTGGTCAAGGCAAAGCCCCAGGCCCAGGCCCCGCAAGATGTATGGGAGCGCATGCGCCAGGGCTTCGCCCTGCAGGACGGCATCGACGTCAACCCGCGCATCGAACAGCAGCGCCTGTGGTTCGCCAGCAACCCGTCGTTCGTCGAAACCGCCGGCGAGCGCGGCAGCCTCTACCTGCACTACATCGTCGAACGCCTTGAAGAGCGCGACATGCCGCTGGAGCTGGCGCTGCTGCCGGCCATCGAAAGCGCCTACAACCCGATGGCCTACTCGCGGGCCAGTGCCGCCGGCATGTGGCAGTTCATGCCGGCCACCGGGCGCCACTTCAACCTGCGCCAAACCAGCTTCTACGATGGCCGCCGCGACGTCACCGCCTCGACCAACGCCGCGCTGGACTACCTGAACCGCCTGCACGACATGTTCAACGGCGACTGGCTGCTGGCCCTGGCGGCCTACAACGCCGGCGAAGGCACGGTCAGCCGCGCCATCGAACGCAACGAAAAGCTCGGCCTGCCCACCGACTACTGGAACCTGCCGCTGCCGCAGGAAACCCGTGACTACGTGCCCAAGCTGCTGGCCCTGTCGCAGGTGGTCAACACCCCCGAAGCCTACGGCGTGAACCTCAACCCGATCGCCAACGAACCCTACTTCGAAGCCGTCGCCATCAACGAGCGCCTCGACCTGTCGCGGGTCGCCGCCTTTGCCGACATCGACGAAGACGAGCTCATCCAGCTCAACCCGGCGTTCAAAAAGCGCATGACTGTGGACGGCCCCAAGCAACTGCTGGTGCCCACCGCCAAGGCGCAGCTGCTGTCGGACCGCATGTCCAACCTCAAGCCTGAAGAGCTGATCAGCCTGCAACCGAACAAGGCCGTGTTCCAGGCCGCCCTGGCCGAAGCCAAGGCCCCGGCGGCGCGCAGCTACCGGGTCAAGCGTGGCGACAACCTGGGCAGCATCGCCAAGGCCAACCGGGTGTCGGTCAAGCAGCTGCAAAGCTGGAACGGCATGCGCGGCAACAGCCTCAAGGTTGGCCAGGTGCTGGCCCTGCGCGGCGGCAACGCGCCAAGCGCGGCAGGCAGCCGGGTAGCAGACGCGAAACAGCGCTCCACCCAGTACAAGGTGCGCAAGGGTGACTCGTACTATCTGGTTGCAAAACGTTTCAACGTCGAGATGAAACACCTCAAGCGCTGGAACCCGCGCAGCGGGCATGCCCTCAAGCCCGGGCAGACGCTGACCGTTTACCTGTCGCACTGACCACCTGGTCCGTGGCCAAATCCGCTCCTGTGGGAGCGGGTTTACCGGGATGCCGGACCACCGCGAACACCGGCAACGCCGGTGCCATCCATCGCGCAGGCTGCTTCGCGGGTAAACCCGCTCCCACAGGGGCTGCATCGCCCGATCCATCGTCACTCTGAAGCAGCTCTTTTTCGAGCCTGTACAAGCTGTTACTGTACCCCGACCCAAGCCCAACGCCCCTGGATCGGATGCCGACTTGATACGTCCCCTCCTGCTGTCCCTCAGCCTGGCCTTGAGCTTCCCCGCCGTCGCGATGGTGAGCGAAAGCCACGGATACGCGCAGTTCGGCACGCTCAAGTACCCGGCCAGCTTCACCCATTTCGACTGGGTCAACCCGCAAGCGCCCAAGGGCGGCACCTTGCGGGCCATGGCGTTTGGCACCTTCGACACGCTCAACCCCTACACTTTCAAGGGGTCCAGCCCGGTCACCACGCCCAATTTCCTGCAGTACGGCATCAGCGAGCTGAACGAAACGCTGATGGTCGGCACCGGCATGTACGACCCCTCGGGCGACGAGCCCACCAGCAGTTACGGGCTGATCGCCCGCTCGGTGGAGTACAGCGAGGACCGCAGCTGGGTGGTGTTCAACCTGCGCCCCGAGGCGCGCTTTCACGACGGCACGCCGATCACCTCGGCCGACGTTGCCTTCAGCTACCGCACTCTGCTCAAAGACGGCCACCCGCTGTACCGCACCAACCTGCAAGAGGTGCAGCGCGTCGACGTGCTCGGCCCGCTGCGCATCCGCTTCGTGTTCAAGCGCGCCGGCAACCCGCTGCTGATTCTGCGCCTGGGCGAAATGCCGGTGCTGCCCAAGCACTACTGGCAAAAGCGCGACTTCAAGGCCACCACCTTCGAGCCGCCGCTGGGCAGCGGCCCGTACCGCATCAGCGAAGTGGTGCCCGGCCGGCGCGTGGTGTTCGAGCGGGTGAAGAACTACTGGGGCAAGGACCTGGCGGTGAACCGCGGCAAGTACAACTTCAACCGCGTCGAGTACGAGTTCTACCGTGACGCCACGGTGGCTTTCGAGGCGTTCAAGGCCGGCGAGTTCGACATCTACATCGAACACCAGGCCAAGAACTGGGCCAACGGCTACAACTTCCCCGCCGTGCGCCGTGGCGAGGTGATCAAGGCGCAGATCCCGCACCAGATCCCCACGCAAACCCAGGGCCTGTTCATGAACAGCCGCCGCACCGCCTTCGCCGACCCGCGGGTGCGCCAGGCGCTGGGCCTGATGCTCGATTTCGAGTGGACCAACCGCGCGCTGTTCAACGGCGCCTACCGGCGCGCCACCAGCTACTACCCCAACAGCGAGTTCACCGCCAGCGGCCTGCCCACCGGCAAAGAGTGGCTGCTGCTCAAGCCGTTTCGCGACCAGTTGCCGGCCAAACTGTTCACCGAGCCCTACCAGGTGAGCCACACCGACGGCAACGGCATCAACCGCGCCACCCTGCGCCAGGCCCTGGGGCTGTTCGCCGAGGCTGGCTGGAAGCTCAACGGCCAGCGCCTGCTCGATGCCAAGGGCCGCCAGTTCCGCCTGGAACTGCTGCTGGTCAACCCCAACCTTGAACGCATCCTGCAGCCCTATGTCGAAAACCTGGCCAGCATGGGCATCGACGCGCGCCTGCGCACCGTCGACCGCGCCCAGTACAAGCAACGCCTCGACCAGTTCGACTTCGACATGATCCTGATGACCCTCAACCAGACCCTGAGCCCGGGCCTGGAGCAATGGCTGTACTTCCACTCAAGCCAGGCCGCGGTGAAGGGCAGCAAGAACTACGCAGGGGTGAAGGACCCGGTGGTCGACCACCTGCTCGACACCCTGCTGGCTGCCCGCACCCGTGACGACCAGGTGGCCGCCGCCCGCGCCCTGGACCGGGTGCTGTCGTGGCAGTACTACATGATCCCCAACTGGTACCTGGACAACCATCGCCTGGCCTACCGCAACCGCTTCGCTTTCGTCACCACGCCGCCCTACACCCTCGGGCTGAACACCTGGTGGATCAAGCCTTCGGAGAAAGCCCAATGATTTCGACGCTGCGCACCTTTACCGCCAGCCTGCTGCTCAGCTGCCTGGCCCTGCCGGCGCTGGCCGCCCCGCAACACGCCCTGACCCTGTACGACGAAGCCCCCAAGTACCCGGCCAACTTCAAGCACTTCGACTTCGTCAACCCAGACGCGCCCAAGGGCGGCACCTTCCGCCAGTCCAGCTTCGGCGGCTTCGACAGCCTCAACCCGTTCATCAACAAGGGCGTGGCCGCCGACAACCTCGGCATCATCTACGACACCCTGATGCGCCAGAGCCTGGACGAACCCTTCACCGAGTACGGCCTGGTGGCCGGCAAGATCGAAAAGGCCCCCGACAACAGCTGGGTGCGCTTCTACCTGCGCCCCGAGGCACGTTTTCACGACGGCCACCCGATGCGCGCCGAAGACGTGGTGTTCACCTTCAACACCCTGGTCAAGGACGGCGCGCCGCTGTACCGCCAGTACTACGGCGATGTCGCCGAGGTCATCGCCGAAGACCCGTTGAAGGTGCTGTTCAAGTTCAAGCACAACAACAACCGCGAGCTGCCGCTGATTCTCGGCCAGTTGCCGGTGCTGCCCAAGCACTGGTACGAAGGCCGCGAGTTCACCCGCGGCAACCTGGAAATACCCCTGGGCAGCGGCCCGTACAAGGTCGCCGAAGTGAAGGCCGGCCGCTCGATCCGCTACGAGCGGGTCAAGGACTACTGGGGCAAGGACCTGCCGATCAACCGCGGCTTCTACAACTTCGACGCCATGACCTTCGATGTGTACCGCGACAACAACGTCGCCCTCGAAGCCCTCAAGGCCGGCGCGTTCGACTATGAGCTGGAGATGAGCGCGAAGAACTGGGCCACCGCCTACGACATCCCCGCCGTGCGCGACGGGCGCCTGATCAAGGAAGAAATCCCCAACGGCAACCCGGTGGGCATGCAGGGCTTCATCTTCAACCTGCGCAAACCGGTGTTCCAGGACATTCGCGTACGCAAGGCGCTGAGCCTGCTGTTCGACTTCGAATGGACCAACAAGCAGCTGTTCAACGGCGCCTACATCCGTACCGACAGCTACTTCGAAAACTCCGAGATGGCCGCCAGCGGCCTGCCCTCGCCCGCCGAGCTGAAAATCCTCGAACCGCTGCGCGGCAAGGTGCCTGACCAGGTATTTAGCGAAGCCTTCGAAAACCCGGTCAGCGATGGCAGCGGCATGATCCGCGAACAACAACGTCAGGCCTACAAGCTGCTGCAAGAAGCCGGCTGGAAGATCGTCGACGACAAGATGGTCGATGCCACCGGCAAGCCGGTGAACATCGAGTTTCTGCTTGCCCAAACCCAGTTCGAGCGCGTGCTGCTGCCGTTCAAGCGCAATCTCGCAGACCTTGGCATCGGCTTCGAGATCCGCCGGGTGGATGTGTCGCAGTACATCAACCGCCTGCGCTCGCGGGACTTCGACATGATCGTCGGCGGCTACCCGCAGTCCAACTCGCCGGGCAACGAGCAGCGTGAGTTCTGGTCCAGCGCCGCCGCCGACAACCCCGGCAGCCGCAACTTCATCGGCCTGCGCGACCCGGCCATCGACCAGCTGGTGGAGCAGTTGATCAACGCCGACTCGCGCCAGAGCCTGGTGGACCACTGCCGCGCCCTGGACCGGGTGCTGCAGTGGGGCTACTACGTGGTGCCCAACTGGCACATCAAGACCAACCGCGTGGCCTACTGGAACCACATCGGCCACCCGGCCAAGTCGCCCAAGTACGACGTCGGCATCGACACCTGGTGGGTCAAGCCAAACGTCACCCCGGCGGTCAGCGAAGCGCCGCCCGCCAGCGAGGCCAACTGACATGCTGGCCTATATCCTGCGGCGCCTGCTGCTGATCATCCCGACCCTGTTCGGCATCCTCGTCATCAACTTCATCATCGTCCAGGCCGCCCCCGGCGGGCCGGTGGAGCAGATGATCGCCAAGCTCGAAGGTTTTGACGGCGCCACCAGCCGCATTGCCGGCGGCGGCGCCGAAGTGTCGGTGGCCGGCTCCAACTACCGCGGCGCCCAGGGGCTGGACCCGGCCCTGATCGCCGAGATCGAGCGCATGTACGGCTTCGACAAGTCGCCGCCCGAGCGGCTGTGGATCATGGTCAAGAACTACGCCCGCTTCGACTTCGGCGACAGCTTCTTTCGCGATGCCAAGGTCATCGACCTGATCGCCGAGAAAATGCCCGTGTCGATTTCGCTGGGGTTGTGGAGCACGCTGATCATGTACCTGGTGTCGATACCCCTGGGCATTGCCAAGGCGGTGCGCCACGGCAGCCACTTCGACGTCTGGACCAGCTCGGCGATCATCGTCGGCTACGCCATACCCGCGTTCCTGTTCGCCATTTTGCTGATCGTGCTGTTTGCCGGCGGTAGCTACTTCGACTGGTTCCCGTTGCGCGGGCTCACCTCCAACAACTTCGACGAGCTGAGTACCACCGGCAAGGTGCTGGACTACTTCTGGCACCTGGTGCTGCCGATCACCGCGCTGGTGATCGGCAACTTCGCCACCATGACCCTGCTGACCAAGAACAGCTTCCTCGACGAGATCAACAAGCAGTATGTGGTCACCGCCAAGGCCAAGGGCCTGAGCCGCAGCCGCGTGCTGTACGGCCACGTGTTCCGCAACGCCATGCTGCTGGTGATCGCCGGCTTCCCCTCGGCGTTCATCGGCATCTTCTTTACAGGCTCCCTGTTGATCGAGGTGATCTTCAGCCTCGACGGCCTGGGCCTGATGAGTTTCGAAGCGGCGATCAACCGCGACTACCCGGTGGTGTTCGGCACCCTGTTCATCTTCACCCTGCTGGGGCTGGTGGTGAAACTGATCGGCGACCTCACCTACACCCTGGTCGATCCGCGTATCGACTTCGCCAGCCGGGAGCATTGACATGGCCCTCTCCCCCCTCAACCGCCGGCGCTTCGAGCGCTTCAAGGCCAACCGCCGAGGCTGGTGGTCGCTGTGGCTGTTTCTGGTGCTGTTCGGGCTGAGCCTGGGCGCCGAGCTGATCGCCAACGACAAGCCCATCGCCGTGCGCTATGACGGGCAGTGGTACATGCCCGCCTTCAAGCGCTACCCCGAAACCACCTTCGGCGGCGAGTTCCCGCTGGAAGCCAACTACAAGAGCCCGTACATCCGCGAGCTGCTGGCGAAAAAAGACGCCTTCGTACTGTGGGCGCCCATCCCGTTCAGCTACCAGAGCATCAACTACGACCTCAAAGTGCCCGCCCCCGCGCCGCCTTCGCTGGACAACCTGCTGGGCACCGACGACCAGGGCCGCGATGTGCTGGCCCGGGTGATCTATGGCTTCCGCGTGTCGGTATTGTTTGCACTGACGCTGACCATCGCCAGCTCCATCATCGGCGTGATCGCCGGGGCTCTGCAGGGCTTTTATGGCGGCTGGGTGGACCTTGCCGGCCAGCGTTTTCTGGAGATCTGGTCCGGCCTGCCGGTGCTGTACCTGCTGATCATTCTTGCAAGCTTCGTGCAGCCCAACTTCTGGTGGTTGCTGGGCATCATGCTGCTGTTCTCGTGGATGAGCCTGGTGGACGTGGTGCGCGCCGAGTTCCTGCGTGGGCGCAACCTTGAGTACGTGCGCGCTGCCCGCGCGCTGGGCATGCGCAACGGCCCGATCATGTTCCGGCACATCCTGCCCAACGCCATGATCTCGACCATGACCTTCATGCCGTTCATTCTCACCGGCGCCATCGGCACCCTCACCGCGCTGGATTTTCTCGGCTTCGGCCTGCCCGCCGGCTCCCCGTCGTTGGGTGAGCTGGTGGCCCAGGGCAAGTCCAACCTGCAAGCCCCCTGGCTTGGCATCAGCGCCTTCGCCGTGCTGGCCGTGATGCTGAGCCTGCTGGTGTTTATCGGCGAGTCCGCCCGCGATGCCTTCGACCCGAGGAAATGACATGAGCCAAGACACCCTGATCGAAGTGCGCGACCTGGCCGTGGAGTTCGTTACCGGCGAGCAGGTCAACCGCGTGGTCGACGGCATCAGCTTCGACATCCGCAAGGGCGAAACCCTGGCCCTGGTGGGCGAGAGCGGCTCGGGCAAGTCGGTCACCGCCCACTCCATCCTGCGCCTGCTGCCCTACCCCCTGGCCCGCCACCCCAGCGGCACCATCCAGTACGGCGGCAAGGACCTGCTGCACCTGGGCGAAAAGCCCATGCAGCGCATCCGCGGCAACCGCATCGCGATGATCTTCCAGGAGCCGATGACCTCGCTGAACCCGCTGCACAGCATCGAGAAGCAGATCAACGAAATCCTCTTGCTGCACAAGGGCCTGACCGGCAAGGCCGCCACCGCCCGCACCCTGGAGCTGCTGGAGCTGGTCGGCATCCCCGAGCCGCACAAGCGCCTGAAAGCGCTGCCCCACGAGCTGTCCGGCGGCCAGCGCCAGCGGGTGATGATCGCCATGGCCCTGGCCAACGAGCCCGAGCTGCTGATTGCCGACGAGCCCACCACCGCGCTCGATGTGACTGTGCAGTTGAAGATTCTCGACCTGCTCAAATCGCTGCAGGCGCGCTTGGGCATGGCCCTGCTGCTGATCAGCCACGACCTCAACCTGGTGCGCCGCATCGCCCACCGCGTATGCGTAATGCAGTGCGGCAAGATCGTCGAGCAGGCCGATTGCGCCACGCTGTTCAGCAAGCCACAGCACCCCTACACGCAGATGCTGATCAACGCCGAACCCAGCGGCGCCCCCGCCGCCAACGCCGAAGGCGCGCCGCTGCTGCAGGTGCAGGATTTGAAGGTGTGGTTCCCGATCAAGAAAGGCCTGCTGCGCCGCACCGTGGACCATGTGAAAGCCGTGGACGGGGTGAACTTCAGCCTGCCCCAAGGGCAGACGCTGGGCATCGTTGGCGAGAGTGGCTCGGGCAAGTCCACCCTCGGGCTAGCCATCTTGCGTTTGATCTCGAGCCAGGGCGGCATTCGCTTCCATGGGCAGGCGCTGGAAGGCTTGAACCAGAAGCAGGTGCGGCCGTTGCGCCGGGAAATGCAGGTGGTGTTCCAGGACCCCTTCGGCAGCTTGAGCCCGCGCATGTGTGTGGCCGATATCGTTGGCGAGGGATTACGGATTCACAAGATCGGCACGCCTGACGAACAGGAAGCGGCGATCATTGCAGCGCTGGAAGAAGTGGGGCTGGACCCGCGTACGCGGCATCGGTATCCCCATGAGTTTTCCGGCGGGCAGCGCCAGCGGATTGCGATTGCCCGCGCCTTGGTGTTGAAGCCGGCTTTGATTTTGCTGGATGAGCCCACCTCGGCGCTGGACCGGACGGTGCAGCGGCAGGTGGTGGAGCTTTTGCGCAATTTGCAGGTCAAGTACAACCTGACCTATTTGTTTATCAGTCACGACCTGGCAGTAGTTAAGGCGTTGAGTCATCAGTTGATGGTAATCAAGCATGGGCAGGTGGTTGAGCAGGGGGATGCGCAAGCGATCTTCCATGAGCCGCAGCATGGGTATACGAAGCAGTTGTTGGAGGCGGCGTTTTTGCAGGCCGGTCACTGACCATTGATCCTTACCCCACTCCCGTAGGGGCAACTGTCTTGTTCAATTTCTAAAATCTAGCGCGCCCCCTGTAGGAGCCGGCTTGCCGGCGATAGGGCCGGCACAGGCGAATGCTGGCACCGGC
>NZ_JBJDNC010000039.1:0-56899 GCF_044900265.1 Pseudomonas sp. NPDC089406
ACGGCCCGTCGGCGCGTACCTCCGGAGCAAGCCCGGAGCGAGGGAACCCCCGAAGCGCAGCGTAGGGGGCCGGATGATGGGAGCAGGCGGCTTTGGTTACTTTGGCCGTCCAAAGTAACCCGCCGTAAGGGCGGAAAGGTGAATAAAAGCCGCTATCGTCAATGAATGCGCGTATATCTCCAAAAGCAATCACCATAAGCCCCGAACCCGAACCCGAACCCGAACCCGAACCCGAACCCGAACCCGAACCCGAACCCGAACCCGAACCCGAACCCTACCCCCAACCCCACATTCCAAGTAAAGTGCCGCTCCCCGCCGTACCCCAGCACCCAGAAGGACCCACCCCCATGACGACCCAGCTAGACATCGCCGTAGTAGGCGCCACCGGCACCGTAGGCGAAACCCTGGTGCAGATCCTCGAAGAACTGGCCTTCCCGGTAGCCACCCTGCACCTGCTGGCCAGCATGGAATCGGCGGGCAGCAGCGTCATGTTCGCCGGCAAGAAGCTCAAGGTTCGCGAAGTCGACAGCTTCGACTTCAGCCAGGTCAAGCTGGCGTTCTTCGCCACCACCCCGGCCGTCAGCCGCAGCTTCGCCGCCAAGGCGCACAAGGCCGGCTGCGCGGTGATCGACCTGTCCGGCGCACTGGACGGCGCCGTGGCCATGGTGCCCGAGGCCAACCCTGAACGCCTGGGCCAATTGCCGCAGCCAGCCCTGATCACCAGCCCCAGCGCCGGTGCCGTGGCCCTGGCAGTGGCACTGGCCCCGCTCAAGGGCCTTGTGGATATCGAGCGCATTCAGGTCAACGCCTGCCTGGCCGTCTCGGCCCAGGGCCGTGAAGCGGTCAGCGAGCTGGCGCGCCAGACCGCCGAGCTGCTCAACGCCCGCCCGCTGGAGCCGCGTTTCTTCGACCGGCAAATGGCCTTCAACCTGCTGGCCCAGGTCGGTGCGCCCGACGAGCAAGGCCACACGGCCGTTGAGCGGCGTCTGGTCGGCGAACTGCGCCAGCTTCTGGGCATGCCGGAACTGAAGATTTCCGTGACCTGCATTCAAGTCCCGGTGTTTTTCGGCGATAGCTTCAGTGTGGCGTTGCAGAGCCGTCGCGCGGTCGACCTCGACGCGGTCAACCGGGCGCTGGACAGCGCCGAGAGCATCGAGCGGGTCGAAGCGGATGATTATCCGACCCCGGTAGGTGACGCAGTAGGCCAGGACGTGGTCTATGTTGGTCGTGTACGGCATGGCATTGATGAAGATGAACAGCTCAATCTGTGGCTGACCACCGACAATGTGCGCAAGGGAGCGGCGCTCAACGCCGTGCAAGTGGCGCAATTGTTGATAAAACACATGGCGTAAAAGATACTGGCCAGCAATTTTGTCCTACACCGCGACAGGGTTTTTGGGACGGTTCATACAAGGGAAGAGTTCATGCTGCGAATTCGCAAACTGGTTCTGGCCATCGCGGCCGCCTCGGCGTTGTCGTCGGGCGTCGCGAACGCACTGGGGTTGGGGGAGCTGACCTTGAAGTCGGCGCAGAACCAGCCGCTGGATGCCGAGATCGAATTGCTGGACGTGCGCGACCTCACCGCCACCGAAATGGCCCCGAGCCTGGCCTCGCCGGAAGACTTCGCCAAGGCGGGCGTGCCGCTTCCGACCTACCTCGAAGACCTGACCTTCACCCCGGTGATCAACCCCAATGGCCGCAGCGTGCTGCGCGTCACCTCCAGCAAGCCGTTGCCGGAGCCGGTGGTCAAGTTCCTGGTGCAGGTGATGTGGCCGCAAGGCCGCCTGCTGCGTGACTACAACGTGCTGCTCGACCAGGCCCAGGCCCAGGGCGAGCAGCCTGCCAAAGCCAACATCACCCCTGCGGTGAGCGCCGGCAGCTACACCACCAAACGCCGTGACACCCTGTGGCAGATCGCCGCGCGCAACACCCACGGCGGCACGGTGCAGCAGACCATGCTGGCGATCCAGGCCCTGAACCCGGATGCCTTCATCGGCAACAACATCAACCAGCTCAAGATCGGCCAGGTGCTGCGCCTGCCCGACCAGCAGCAGGTGCAGAGCATCCCTCGCCCCGAAGCCAACCGCGAAGTGGCCGAGCAGTACGCCGCCTGGCGTGAAGGCCGCCGCCTCGGCCCGCGTGCCCGCCAGCTCGATGCCACCCGCCGTGGCGAGGCCGGTGCCACGCCGTCGCGCATCAACCAGGGCGACAACCTGCGCCTGGTGTCGCCCGGCGGCAAGGCCGGTGCAGGTGAGGCCAAGGCGCTCAACGACAAGCTGGCGGTGGCCCAGGAAAGCCTGGACACCAGCCGTCGTGACAACGACGAACTGAAAAGCCGCATGACCGACCTGCAGAGCCAGCTGGACAAGCTGCAGCGTCTGATCGAGCTGAAAAATGACCAGTTGGCGCGCCTCGAGGCCCAGGCCTCGGCGCCAGCGGCACCGGCCGCGCCCGCCGCGCTGCCGGGTGAACCGGGCCCGGCTGCCCCGGCACAACCTGTAGTCAATGCTCAGCTGACCCCTGCCGAGCCTGTGGTCGCGCCTGCACCTGCTGCCACCGATACCGCCCCGGTCGAAGCCGAGGCGCCGGCCAGCGAAGAGCAGGGCATGCTCGACCAGGTGCTGGGCAACCCGCTGATGCTGGGCCTGGTCGCAGGTTCCGCGTTCCTGGTGCTGTTGCTCTTGCTGTTGCTGCTGGCGCGCAAGCGCAAGGCCCAGCAGGAAGCCGAGAAACATGTGCGCATGGCCCGCGCCCTGGCCGAGGAGGGCGAGCGCGCCCCGGACCTGGAGCTGCCAGCAGACAGCTTTGACGGCCTGGACATGTCGGCCCCCAGCGTGACCCTGTCGCCAGCCGTGGTGGCCGCGTCTGCCGCCGCCGCCACTGCCGCAGAGAAGCCGGTGCAGCCGGCCGTCGTCGAAGCCCCTGTCGTCGACCCGCGTGCCGCGTTGCTGGCCGAGGTGGACGAAAGTATCGCCCGCGGTCGCCTCAACCACGCCGCCGACCTGCTGGAGGCCGCCGTGGCCTCTGACCCGCAGCGCAGCGACCTGCGCCTGAAACTGATGGAAGTCTACGCCCGCCAGGGCGACCAGGACGCCTTTGCCGTCCAGGAGCGCAAGCTGGCGCCGAACGAGGCGAACCAGGCCGAAGTGGCATCGCTCAAGGAGCGCTTCCCCGCCATGCTCGGCGCAGCTGCCGTGGTGGCCAGCGCCGCAGCCCTGGCTTCGGGCCTGGACGAGCAGTACGTTCAGGAGTTGCTGCAGGAGCCGCCAGCGGCCGAAGCCGCGCCTGAGCCTCAAGTGCAGCCCGAGCCCGAGCCGGTTGCAGCCCTGGAGCCTGAGCCCGAGCCTGCACCAGCCATCGATGAGGATGATCTGGACAGCGCGTTCGACCTGAGCCTGGACGACGACCTGCCGGTGGATGACCCGCTCGACCTGCCGGTGCTGGATGAAACGGCAGGCTTGGAAGCGCTGGTCGAACCCCAGGCAGCTCCCGCAGCCGGCGAAACTGACGCCGACGACGACTTCGAAGCGCTGCTCGCCCAGGCCCAGGCTGCCGAGCCTGCACCTGAGCTGTCGGCTGACGACCTGGCTGACTTTGACCTGGACGTCGGCGACACCACGCCTGCTGCCGGCGGCGAAGAAGCCCCGGTGGATGTCGCCGCCGAGCTGGCAGCGTTCGAGGCCATGCCGGAATTCGACCCGATCTCCGAGCTGGAGCTGCCGGAAGACTTCGACCTGTCGTTGTCGCTGGAAGACGACTCGCCGGCGGCCAAAAACTTCGCCTCCGAACTGGATGATGTCAACGCCGAACTGGACAAGCTGTCGCAGAACCTCGAAGCCCCGTCGCTGGAGCCGCAGTTCACCGCTGAAGACGCGGCTCTGGAGCCCGAGCCGCTGGATGACCTGGACTTCGACTTCTTCTCCGGCACCGACGAGGTGGCCACCAAGCTCGACCTGGCTCGCGCCTACATCGACATGGGCGACCACCAGGGCGCCCGCGATATCCTCGACGAAGTGGTCAAGGATGGCGACGACAGCCAGCGCCAGGAAGCCAGCGATATGCTCTCGCGCCTGGTCTGAGGTGGTTCAAGGCCCCTTCGCGGGTAAACCCGCTCCCACAGGAAACGCGCAGTCCCTGTAGGAGCGGGTTTACCCGCGAAGAGGCCGGTGCAGGCAGTACAAAACCTACGGCAGCCCACCCGGGCTGCCGTTGTCGTTATAATCGCCGCTGTTTCGTATCACCTCACAGGTTCTCCGCTCTTGGACATCATCGACACCGCCGCCGCCGAATCGGCCGCCGAAGGCTACTCCCGCATCGCCCTGGGCGTGGAATACAAAGGCTCGCGCTACCGCGGCTGGCAGCGCCAGAGCAGTGGCGTGCCGAGTGTCCAGCAGGCGCTGGAAGAGGCGCTGTCGAAGGTGGCCAACGAGCCGATCAGCGTGCTGTGCGCCGGGCGCACCGACGCCGGTGTGCATGGCAGCGGGCAGATCGTGCACTTCGACACCCGCGCCGTGCGCGACGAGCGCGCCTGGACCTTGGGCAGCAATCAAAACCTGCCCCACGACATCAGCGTGGTCTGGTCGCGGCCGATGCCGGCGCACTTCCATGCCCGCTTCAAGGCCACCGCGCGGCGCTACCGCTACGTGATCTACAACGACCCGATCCGCCCGGCCCACCTGGCCGAGGAAGTCACCTGGAACCACCGCCCGCTGAATGTACAAAGCATGGCCCTGGCTGCCCAGTACCTGCTCGGCACCCACGACTTCAGTGCTTTTCGCGCCAGCCAGTGCCAGGCCAAGTCGCCGGTCAAGCACATCCACCACCTGCGCGTCACCCGCCATGGCCAGATGATCGTGCTCGACATCCGCGCCACGGCTTTTCTGCATCACATGGTGCGCAACATCGCCGGCGTGCTGATGACCATCGGTGCCGGTGAGCGCCCGGTGGAGTGGGCGCGGGAAGTGCTGGAGGGGCGCAATCGCCGCGAGGGCGGGGTGACTGCCCACCCGTACGGGCTGTACCTGGTGCAGGTGGAATACCCGGAGCAATACCAACTGCCCCAGCGTTACATCGGCCCACACTTTCTCACTGGCTTCGAGGCCCTGGGCGACTGACGGGGCACGGGGCATTTGCTAACATCCGCCGTTCACCGATCACCCAGGGTTCGCTTTCCATGAGCAACGTTCGCAGCAAGATCTGCGGGATCACCCGCATCGAAGACGCCCTGGCGGCCGCCGAAGCCGGCGCCGATGCCATCGGTTTCGTCTTCTATGCCAAGAGCCCGCGCGCGGTGGACGTGCGCCAGGCCCGGGCGATCATCGCCGAATTGCCGCCGTTCGTGACCACCGTGGGGTTGTTCGTCAACGCCTCGCGCTGCGAGCTCAACGAGATCCTCGAAGTGGTTCCGCTGGACCTGCTACAGTTCCACGGCGATGAAACCCCGGCCGACTGCGAAGGCTTTCACCGGCCCTGGATCAAGGCTTTGCGGGTACGCCCGGGCGATGACATCGAGGCAGCCTGCCGTGAGTACTCAGGCGCTCGGGGCATTTTGCTGGACACCTTCGTACCGGGCGTGCCCGGCGGCACCGGTGAGGCCTTCGACTGGTCGCTGGTGCCGGCAACACTCAGCAAGCCGATCATCCTTGCCGGCGGCCTGTCGGCCGACAACGTCGCCCAGGCCATCCGCCAGGTGCGCCCGTTCGCGGTAGATGTCAGCGGTGGGGTAGAGCAGGCCAAGGGCATCAAGGATGCCGCGAAGATAGAGGCTTTCATGCAGGCCGTACGGCAGGCGTAAGCGCGGATGTGACGGCTGGCCGCGCGCCATCGTCCATAGGTTTCGCAACGCGATACCGGCAGGCAGCGCCTGTGTTGGGTATCGACGTACATATTGGAGGTGGGGCGGCATGTGGCAGTGCCATGGCCGGCCCATCGTCGTTTTAAGCAGAATTTGAGCTCAAGGGCAGGTGTGGTGGCTAAAGGCTCCCTCTGCCGATACTGGAGAAAGCAAGCATGAGCAACTGGTTGGTAGACAAACTGATCCCATCGATCATGCGTTCCGAGGTGAAGAAGAGCTCGGTCCCTGAAGGCCTGTGGCACAAGTGCCCGTCTTGCGAGGCCGTGCTGTACCGCCCGGAGCTGGAAAAGACCCTCGACGTCTGCCCCAAGTGCAACCACCACATGCGCATCGGCGCACGTGCGCGCATCGACATCTTCCTCGACAAGGATGGCCGTGCCGAGCTGGGCGCGGAGCTTGAGCCGGTCGACCGCCTGAAGTTCCGTGACGGCAAGAAGTACAAGGACCGCCTGACCGCGGCGCAAAAGCAGACCGGCGAAAAAGACGCCCTGATCTCCATGAGCGGCACCCTGATGGGCCTGCCGATCGTGGTCAGCGCCTTCGAGTTCTCGTTCATGGGCGGCTCCATGGGTGCCATCGTCGGCGAGCGTTTCGTACGCGCCGCCAACTACGCCCTGGAACACCGCTGCCCGATGGTCTGCTTCTCCGCCTCGGGCGGTGCGCGCATGCAGGAAGCGCTGATCTCGCTGATGCAGATGGCCAAAACCTCCGCCGTGCTGGCGCGCCTGCGCGAAGAAGGTATTCCGTTCATCTCGGTACTGACCGACCCGGTCTACGGCGGCGTTTCCGCCAGCCTGGCCATGCTCGGCGACGTGATCGTCGGTGAGCCAAAGGCCCTGATCGGCTTCGCCGGCCCGCGCGTGATCGAGCAGACCGTACGGGAAAAACTGCCAGAAGGCTTCCAGCGCAGCGAGTTCCTGCTGGAGCACGGCGCCATCGACCTGATCATCTCCCGTGACGAGCTGCGCCCACGCCTGGCGCGTCTGCTGGCGCAAATGACTGGCCAGGCCACCCCGGCCGAGGCCAAAGAGGTCGCTGCGGTCGCCTGATGAACCAGCGCAGCCTGGGCGACTGGCTCGCCTACCTCGAGCAATTGCACCCCTCGGCCATCGACATGGGCCTGGCGCGCTCGCAGCAGGTGCTCGAGCGCCTGCAGCTGGGCGCCCTGGCGCCGCGGGTGGTGACCGTTACCGGCACCAACGGCAAGGGCTCCACCTGCGCCTTCGTCGCCTCGCTGTTGCGGGCGCAGGGGCTCAAGGTCGGGGTGTACAGCTCGCCGCACCTGCTGCGCTACAACGAACGGGTGCTGATCGACGGCCGCGAGGCCAGCGATCAGCAGCTGTGCGAGGCCTTTGCCGCCATCGAGGCGGCGCGGGGCGATGTTTCGCTCACTTATTTCGAAATGGGCACCCTGGCGGCGTTCTGGCTGTTCAAACAGTCGGCATTGGACGCCGTGGTGCTCGAGGTCGGCCTGGGCGGCCGGCTGGATGCGGTCAACCTGGTGGATGCCGACGTATCGCTGGTGACCAGCATCGGTGTCGACCACGCCGACTACCTGGGGGATACCCGTGAGTCGGTGGCCTTCGAGAAGGCCGGCATCTTCCGCCAGGGCAAGCCTGCCCTGTGCGGCGACCTGGACCCGCCACAGCCGTTGCTGGACAAGGTTGGCGAGCTGGCCTGCCCGTTCTTCCTGCGCGGTCGTGACTTTGACCTGGCGAGTACCGACAGCCACTGGCACTGGCGCGGTACCGCAGGCGATGGCGCAAGCGTAGAACTGCGTGACCTGCCGCTGCTCGACCTGCCCATGGAAAACGCCGCGCTGGCGCTGCAGGCCTTCCTGCTCCTGGGCCTGCCGTGGAACGAGCCGCAGGTTCGCCAGGCGCTGCTGGATACCCGCATCACCGGCCGGCTTGACCGCCGTGTGGTGCAGTTCGCCGGCAAGCCGGTCGAGCTGTTGCTGGATGTCGGGCACAACCCGCATGCCGCCGAATACCTGGCCCGCCGCCTGGCGGCGCGGCCGCCCAAGGGCCGGCGCCTGGCGGTGTTCGGCCTGCTCGCCGACAAGGATCTGCAAGGCGTACTCGCACCCCTGCACGCGCTGGTCGACGACTGGGCCGTGGCCCCCCTGGATACACCGCGCAGCCGTCCGGCTGCCGAGCTGGCCCAGGCCTTGACGAACCTTGGTGCGACAGTGAAGTCTCACCCAGGCGTCGATGCTGCTCTTGATGCGCAGTGCGGCCAGGCGACGGCGGATGACCAGATCCTGCTGTTCGGTTCGTTTTTCTGCGTCGGCGAGGCCTTGGCCTGGCTCGAACGGCAGGTCCCCATGAATGGAGTAGATGGCAGTGCTGGATAAAGGGATGAAGCAGCGCATGGTCGGTGCGCTGGTGCTGGTGGCGCTGGCGGTGATCTTCCTGCCGATGCTGTTCACCCGTGAGGACGAGATGCGCCAGGTGCGCGTCGAGGCGCCGGAGGCGCCAGCCATGCCGAGCCTGCCGCAAGTGCAGGTGGAGCCGGTGCAGGTGCCGGAGCCGCAGCCATTGCCCGAGCAGAACGAGCAGCCGCCGGTGGTGGTGGATGAGTCTACCGCACCGCCGAGCACGCCCAGCCAGCCCATTACCCCGTCACCCCAGGTGCAGGCCCAAGTGCAGCCGCAGGCGCAGCCCAAGCCGCAGACCCCGGTTCCAACGCCAAAGGCTGCAACACCTGCGGCCGCCCCGGCAGCTGCGGTGGCAGCCAAGCCGGCAGCACCGTCCAAGATTGACCCCAACGGCCTGCCGGTCAGTTGGTCGATCCAGCTGGCCAGCCTGTCCAACCGTGCCGGTGCCGACAACCTGCAGAAAACCCTGCGCAGCCAGGGTTACAACGCTTACATTCGTTCGGCCGATGGTATGAACCGGGTGTACGTGGGTCCGCTGATCGAACGTGCCGAGGCCGAGCGCCTGCGCGATGTGATCAACCGCCAGCAAAACCTCAAGGGCTTCGTGGTGCGCTTCCAGCCCGAGCGTGGTTAAAGCCGCACCCACGGGTGCAGTACCGAATCTGGTCTTTGCATGGCACTGTGGGAGCGGGTTCACCCGCGAAGCAGGCGGCGCGGTGGATGGCACCGGCTGCGCCGGTGTTCGCGGCTAAAGCCGCTCCTACAGGGATCGCATGACTTTCAGGCCCTGTTGGAGTCGGCTTGCCGGCGATGGGGCCCGAGCAGGCAAACCCAAGCCTCAAAGCTGTCCCCCGAGTCAGCCCGCAGCCCTTCAACCACGTGACATTCCGCTTACCCCAAGCCCGCTGCTCTGCTAAAATGCGCCGCCTCAAACGTTAGCAGGCAGCACCGTGGCATTTACCTGGGTTGATTGGGCGATCATCGCGATCATCGCCGTTTCCTCACTGATCAGTCTCAAGCGCGGCTTCGTCAAGGAAGCCTTGTCTCTGCTCATCTGGATTGTCGCGGGTGCCGTGGCCTGGATGTTCGGCGGCTCGCTGGCACAGTATCTGGAGAGCTACATCCAGACGCCCTCGGCCCGGGTCATCGCTGGCTGCGCCATTCTTTTCGTCGCCACCCTGCTGGTGGGGGCGATGCTCAACTTCCTCATCGGCGAGCTGATCCGCGTCACCGGGCTGTCCGGTACCGATCGCTTCCTCGGCATGGCCTTTGGCGCCGCGCGCGGGGGCTTGCTGGTAGTGGTGGCCGTCGGGCTGCTGAGCCTGGGCCCGGTACAACAGGACCCGTGGTGGCAGGAGTCGCGGCTGATACCACAATTTCTATTGGTGGCCGACTGGTCGAAGAACCTCATACTCGGGTTCACCGGCCAGTGGATGTCCAATGGGGTCAGCGCACCTGCTGACCTTCCGTTCAAGGAACAGCTGCTCGGGCCCATCAAGCCCTGAGCGCTTTTCACTCAAGTTTCATCAAAGTAGGGGTTGCGTCGCATGTGTGGCATCGTCGGTATCGTCGGTAAGTCGAACGTCAATCAGGCGCTGTATGACGCGCTTACGGTCCTCCAGCACCGCGGCCAGGACGCTGCCGGTATCGTGACCAGCCATGACGGCCGGTTGTTCCTGCGCAAGGATAACGGCCTGGTGCGCGACGTCTTCCAGCAGCGCCACATGCAGCGCCTGGTCGGCAGCATCGGCATCGGCCACGTGCGCTACCCCACCGCGGGCAGCTCCACCTCGGCCGAGGCCCAGCCGTTCTACGTCAACTCGCCATACGGCATCACCCTGGCGCACAACGGCAACCTGACCAACGTCGAGCAGTTGGCCAAGGAGATCTACGAGTCCGACCTGCGCCACGTCAACACCAACTCCGACTCCGAAGTGCTGTTGAACGTATTCGCCCATGAGCTGGCGGTGCGCGGCAAGCTGCAGCCCACCGAAGAAGACGTGTTCGCCGCTGTTTCCCACGTGCACAGCCGCTGCGTCGGCGGCTACGCGGTGGTGGCGATGATCACCGGCTACGGCATCGTCGGTTTCCGTGACCCCAACGGCATTCGTCCGGTGGTGTTCGGCCAGCGTCACACCGACGAAGGCGTGGAATACATGATCGCCTCCGAAAGCGTCGCCCTGGACGTGCTCGGCTTTACCCTGATCCGTGACCTGGCCCCGGGTGAAGCGGTGTACATCACCGAAGAAGGCCAGCTGTTCACCAAGCAGTGCGCCGATGCGCCAAAACTGCAGCCGTGCATTTTCGAGCATGTCTACCTGGCCCGCCCGGACTCGATCATTGACGGCATCTCGGTGTACAAGGCGCGTCTGCGCATGGGTGAAAAGCTCGCCGACAAGATCATGCGCGAGCGCCCCGAGCACGACATCGACGTGGTCATCCCGATCCCCGACACCAGCCGCACCGCCGCCCTGGAGCTGGCCAACCGCCTGGGTGTGAAGTTCCGCGAAGGCTTCGTCAAGAACCGCTACATCGGCCGTACCTTCATCATGCCCGGCCAGGCCGCGCGCAAGAAATCGGTGCGCCAGAAGCTCAACGCCATCGAGCTGGAATTCCGCGGCAAGAACGTGATGCTGGTGGACGACTCGATCGTGCGCGGCACCACCTGCAAGCAGATCATCCAGATGGCTCGCGAAGCCGGCGCCAAGAACGTCTACTTCTGCTCCGCAGCCCCTGCGGTGCGCTACCCGAACGTCTACGGCATCGATATGCCGAGTGTCCACGAACTGATCGCCCATAACCGGACCACCGAACAGGTGGGCGAGCTGATCGGCGCCGACTGGCTGGTCTACCAGGACCTGCCGGATCTCATCGACTCGGTCGGTGGCGGCAAGATCAAGATCGATCACTTCGATTGCGCGGTGTTCAACGGTGAATACGTCACCGGCGACATCGATGCGGCCTACCTGGATCGCATCGAACAGGCCCGTAACGACCTGGCCAAGGTCAAGAACCAGGCTGTCAGCGCGATCATCGACCTGTACAACAACTGATTTGGGAGCCACGGCATGACGGATCAATGGGATGCCGGACGACTGGACAGTGACCTCGAGGGTGTCGGTTTCGACACCCTGGCGGTACGCGCCGGTCAGAACCGTACACCGGAGGCCGAGCACAGCGAAGCGCTGTTCCTGACCTCCAGCTATGTCTTCCGCACGGCCGCCGATGCGGCCGCGCGCTTTGCCGGCGAAACACCCGGCAACGTCTACTCGCGCTACACCAACCCCACCGTGCGGGCGTTCGAAGAGCGTCTGGCGGCGATGGAAGGTGCCGAGCAGGCGGTCGGTACCTCCACCGGCATGGCGGCAATCCTCGCCGTGGTCATGTCGCTGTGCAGCGCCGGTGACCACGTGCTGGTGTCGCAGAGCGTGTTCGGCTCGACCATCAGCCTGTTCGAGAAGTACTTCAAGCGTTTTGGCGTGCAGGTGGACTACGTGCCGCTGGTCGAGCTGAGCGGCTGGGAGAAGGCCATCAAGGCCAACACCAAGCTGCTGATCGTCGAGTCGCCGTCCAACCCGCTGGCCGAACTGGTCGACATCCGTGCGCTGGCCGAAATCGCCCACGCCCGTGGCGCCATGCTGGTGGTGGACAACTGCTTCAGCACCCCGGCGTTGCAGCAGCCGCTCAAGCTCGGTGCCGACATCGTGTTCCACTCGGCTACCAAATTCATCGACGGCCAGGGCCGCTGCATGGGCGGTGTGGTTGCCGGCCGTGCCGAGCAGATGAAAGAAGTGGTGGGCTTCCTGCGTACCGCAGGCCCGACCCTCAGCCCGTTCAACGCCTGGATTTTCACCAAGGGCCTGGAAACGCTGAAGCTGCGCATGCGCGCGCACTGCGAAAGCGCCCAGGTGCTGGCCGAATGGCTGGAGCAGCAGGACGGCGTGGAGAAGGTGCATTACGCCGGCCTGCCGAGCCACCCGCAGCACGAGCTGGCCAAGCGCCAGATGAGCGGCTTCGGTGCGGTGGTCAGCTTCGAGGTGAAGGGCGGCAAAGAGGGCGCCTGGCGCTTCATCGACGCCACCCGGGTGATCTCCATCACCACCAACCTGGGTGACAGCAAGACCACCATCGCCCACCCGGCCACCACCTCCCACGGCCGCTTGACGCCGCAGGAGCGTGAAGCGGCGGGAATCCGCGACAGCCTGATCCGGGTTGCCGTGGGCCTGGAAGACGTGGCTGACCTGCAGGCGGACCTCGCCCGTGGGCTGGCGGCACTGTGATGGAAATCCGCGGCGGTGGGCCAGGCCATAACGGCCGGGTCGCCCTGGTAACCGGTGCCGCCCGCGGCATCGGCCTGGGTATCGCCGCGTGGCTGATCTGCGAAGGCTGGCAGGTGGTGCTGAGCGATCTCGATCGCCAGCGCGGCGCCAAGGTGGCCGAGGCGCTGGGTGACAACGCCTTGTTCATTGCCATGGACGTGGCTGACGAGGCGCAGGTCAGCGCCGGGGTGTCCCAGGTGCTCGGCCAGTTCGGCCGCCTGGATGCGCTGGTCAGCAATGCGGCCATCGCCAACCCGCACAACCAGACGCTGGAGAGCTTGTCGCTTGCCCAGTGGAACCGTGTGCTGGCGGTCAACCTCAATGGCCCGATGCTGCTGGCCAAGCACTGTGCACCGTACCTGCGCGCCCATGGAGGCTCCATCGTCAACCTGGCCTCGACCCGGGCGCGGCAGTCCGAACCGGATACCGAGGCGTATGCCGCGAGTAAAGGTGGCCTGCTGGCATTGACCCACGCCCTGGCCATGAGCCTGGGCCCGGAGATTCGCGTCAATGCGGTGAGCCCGGGCTGGATCGATGCCCGCGACCCGGCGCAACGCCGCGCCGAACCCCTGACCGACGCCGACCATGCCCAGCATCCGGCGGGCAGGGTAGGGACGGTGGAGGACGTCGCAGCGCTGGTGGCCTGGTTGCTGTCGCGCCAGTCGGGCTTCGTCACTGGCCAGGAATTTGTGGTCGATGGCGGCATGAGCCGCAAGATGATCTACACCTGAGTGGTAAGTTATTGAGATACAACAGAAAGGGGCCGAAAGGCCCTTTTTTTGTGCCAAGGCTTAGTGTGCATTGCCGTGGGTGCGGGCTTGCCCCGCGATCAGCCTTCGCCAGCCCCTCCTTTTTTCATCTTTTTTAAAAAAACTTCAATGGGGCTATTGACTTAGCATCGGTACCTGCGTAAATTTCGCGGCCTCAGCGAAGCAAACGCAACAAGCAACATCGCGGGGGTGATTAGCTCAGCCGGGAGAGCATCTGCCTTACAAGCAGAGGGTCGGCGGTTCGATCCCGTCATCACCCACCACTTCCTGAGACGTTCCTGGTTCGGCAGCTTCTTATAGAAGCCGTTGGCAGAGAGGAACAGGACGCATGTCCAACTATGCGCGGCGGTAGTTCAGTCGGTTAGAATACCGGCCTGTCACGCCGGGGGTCGCGGGTTCGAGTCCCGTCCGCCGCGCCACTTTTCTCCAGATGGGTGTTTACACCGGTCTGAGGCCGCAAGGCCAGATCCCAGTTTCAATCAGGCGCAAGCCTGAACGATACGCAGCGGTAGTTCAGTCGGTTAGAATACCGGCCTGTCACGCCGGGGGTCGCGGGTTCGAGTCCCGTCCGCTGCGCCATCTTCTGCATCAAGCCCCTTGAACAGCTTGAAGCAAACCAGAAAAGGCGATCACAAGTCGCCTTTTTTGTGCCTGGCTTTCGCGTTTTTATGCTTGAAAGCTCAGATCCTAGTTTCAATCGGGTGCAAGCCCGAACGATACGCAGCGGTAGTTCAGTCGGTTAGAATACCGGCCTGTCACGCCGGGGGTCGCGGGTTCGAGTCCCGTCCGCTGCGCCATCTTGCGCACCAAGCCCCTTGAACAGCTTGGTGCAAACAAAAAAAGCGACCTTCGGGTCGCTTTTTTTGTTTCTGCACTCCTGCAAGCCGGCCCACGCCTGCAGGGGCAGGCTTGCCTGCGATGAGGCCAGCACAGCCAACACCAGCCTTCACGCACTCTCAAAGCCTGAACTGCCCCAGCAACCCCTGCAGCTCTTCACCCAGCCCTTTCAGCTCGACGGCTGCCGCCTGTACCTCACGCGTGGCGCTCAGCGAGCCTTGCGCCACGTCACGCACGTTTTCCACGTTCTGCTGGATGGTCAGCACCACGGCGTTCTGCTGTTCGGTGCTGGCGGCGATCTGCTGGTTCATGCCCTGGATGTCGTCGACGCTGGCGGTGATGATCTGCAGCGCCTCACTGGCCTGGTTGGCCAGGGTGACAGTTGCCCCGGCGCTGTTGCGATTGCCGTGCATGCGTTCAACGGCATGCCGGGCATCGTCCTGCAGGGTGGCGACCAGGGTTTCGATTTCGGCGCTGGAGTGCTGGGTGCGCTGAGCCAGGCTGCGCACCTCGTCGGCAACCACGGCAAAGCCGCGCCCGGCCTCGCCGGCACGGGCGGCCTCGATCGCGGCATTGAGCGCCAGCAGGTTGGTCTGCTCGGCCACGGACTGGATCACCGTCATGATGCCGCCGATCTGCTCGGCAGAGGCCGACAACTGCTGCACCGCCTCGGTGCTGGTGCCGATATCGCTGGCCAGCTGGGTGATCTGCTGCTGGGTGTCGCACACCACCCGCAAGCTGAGGTCGGCTTTGTCGCTGGCCTGGCGGGTGGCCTCGCTGGCCAGCGAGCTGTTATGCGCCACCTCCTGTACGGCGCAGGCCATCTGGCCCATTGCGGTGGCCACCTGGCTGGTTTCGGCCTGTTGGCTGGCCGCGCCCTGGCTGGTGCGCTCGATTACCCCGGTCAGCGAGGCCGCGGCGCCCGACAGCCGCGTACAGACTTGGCTGACCTGCTGCAGGGTACGCCGCAAATTAGCGCTGCTGCGCTGCAGCGCCAGCAGCAACTGGCCGAATTCGTCGCGGCGGGGCGCGACCGGGCTTTCCTGCAGCTCGCCTGCGCCAATGCGTTGGGCCATGTCCAGGGCTTGCTGCAGGGGGCTGCAGATCTGTCGGACCAGCAACCAGGCGACTAGCCCGGCCAGCAGTACGGTGGCCAGGAATATGCCCAGCATCAGCTGTGAGCGCTGCCGCAGCTCTTCGGCGCTACGCAGGTTTTGCTCGCTGATCAGCGCGTTCACCTGGTCGATGGCCTCGGCCACCTGCGCCGTCAGTTGCTTGCCGATGCCCACCGGCAGTTGCCGGCCATTGCTGTCCAGGGCGTTCTGCAGGGTTTGCTGGTAGCCCTGCATGATCCGGCGGATCGCCGGCAGGCTGGCCTGGGCCTGGGGGTCGGGTATTTTGGCCAGGTTTTCAGCGATCAGTGCGTCGATCTGTTGCTGGGCATTGCCCAGCGTCTGCAGCTCGCCAGGCTCGCTGGTGAGCGCATAGGCCATCTGTGCGGCGCGTATGTCGTTGAGGTGGTCGAGGATGTAGTTCACCGATACCAGCCGTTCGGCGCGGTGGGTGAGGGCTGAGAGGCTGAGCACGGCAATGGCGGCAAGCGAGGTTACCAGCAGCAGCAGGGGCGCCAGGCCCAATAGCAGTTTCAGGCGTACCGAAAGGTTTTTCATCGTGGGTCCTGATGCGATGCATTCATGAGGGCACACGAGTCTATTCAGCAAGGCTGATTTTTTCGGTCAGGCGGGGCTAGTAATTGCTGTAGGGGAGGTCTCTGAATTGTGTATGAAAATTCCCCTAAGCAACTGCCGGTTTTACCGGACTTTACATGAACCTTGCGCGCTCAAGGTTTCGAAGGCCTGCGGATGTGTTGCACAATAGGCGCCGTTCGATTTACCCCGGAATTCACGATGTCCAGATCATCCGTCTACGGTGCGCTCGGGCTGGCCCTGGTGCTGGCGGGCGTGACCGGTTGCTCCTCGAAAAAGCCTGCCGTGTACGAGCACGAGAACTTTGACGACTCGGGCACCTTCTCGCGCAGTTTCTCGGTGAGCGAGGCTGGCTCGTGCGAGGCCGCGCGGCGCGCGTTGCTCAGCCAGGGCTACATCATCACCAGCAGTGATGCCAACCAGGTGGCCGGCAACAAGAGCTTCCAGCAGACCGCCGAAAACCACATGCAGATCAGCTTCAACATCACCTGCGTGCCCGATATGGGCGACAAGCAGCGCTCGACCATGTTCGCCAACGCGCTGCAGGACCGTTACACCCTGAAAAAGTCCAACACCTCGGCAAGCCTTGGGGTGGGTGTGCTGGGTTCGGTGTCGATGCCGATCGGCTCCTCCGACGACTCCATGGTAAAGGTCGCCAGCGAGACGGTCACTGCGCCGCAGTTCTACGACCGCTACTTCGCGCTGGTGGAAAGCTACCTGCCGAAACCGAAAAAAGTTAAAAAGCCCGAAGCCGAACCTGCCAAGGTCGAAAAGCCCGCCCAGGACCTTGGCCTGCCGGAACCTGCGCCCGCCGCACTGGCCCCAGCCCCGCAGCCCGCCGCGCCGGTTGCCGTGAGTGCGCCGGAGCCTGCACCGGCAAGCGTCGCGCCTGTCGCCGAGCAGCCGGCAACCGCTGTGCCCGCCAGTGAGGCACCTGCCGCACCGGTAGTGGATGACAGCCAGGGCTCGCAGCCTGTTGCGCCGCCCGTCGAGGCCGCGCCGATCCAGGTGCAGCAGCAGGCACCTCAAAGCGAGGCGGCACCGGCTTCGCTGTAAAGCCCAGCCTTTGCCGCCCGTCGATTTGGCGCTCCCCCTGTAGGAGCGGCTTTAGCCGCGAACACCGGCATAGCCGGTGCCAGGCACCGCGTCGTCTGTTTCGCGGGTAAACCCGCTCCCACAGGGAGCGCGCGGGGCCTGAGTCAGCCGCTCTTCAGCCATCGATAACTTCCCCACACGCTGCTACGTTTATCTCTCAAGGCCTGTCATCAAAGCGTCACCCCGCCGAAATAGGGTGAAGCCAGACCGATGAACGACGAGCGAACACAGAGGAAGCAGCCAATGGACGAGTATCAGGAAGAACTGCTGGAATTTCAGGCCTACGAGCTGGATATGCCAGAGCCCGCCGACGACGCCACCGAGCTTTAACCCGCCAGCCGCTGCCTGCGGCGATATTCCCCCGGCGTCAGCCCGCTCCAGCGCTTGAATGCGCGCTGGAACGCCTCGGCCGAGGCAAACCCCAACAGATAGGCGATCTCGCCGAAAGCCAGTTCCGTGTCGCGGATATAGGCTTCGGCCAGGTCGCGGCGCGTGTCGTTGAGCAGGTCGCGAAAGCGCGTACCCTCTTCGGCCAGCTTGCGGCGCAAGGTCCAGGTGGGCAGGTGCAGGTGCTGCGCCACCTCTTCCAGGTCCGGCTCGCGTCCGCCATTGAGCAGCGGCCCCAGCAGGTGCACGATGCGCTCGCCCAGGCCGCGCACCCGGGTGCGTTGCGCCAGTTCCGCCTCGCACAGCTGCAGCAGGTGCTGCCAGGTACTCGGGCAATGTTGCGGGTTGGCCAGCGCCAGGGTGGCGGCGTCCAGGCGTAGCTGGTTGCCGCCAGCAGCAAACTGCACCGGGCCGTTGCACAGGCTCTGGTACTGCTCGGCATAGTCCGGTGCGTCAAACTCGATCTCCAGGCGCTCGGCCTGCACTGGCCTGCCGGCCAACGCACCCAGTTGCGCCAGCCAGCCGGCCAGCAGCGAGTCGACCACGAAACGGTTGTAGTGGTTGTATGGGCTGATCGAATAAAACCGCAGCCACGCCCCCTGGCCGTCCTCGTGAAAGCTCGACTGGCCGCGGTAGTTGGCGGCATACAGCGGTTCGAAACGCAGCAGGGTGCGCGCAGCCTCGCCCAGGGTGGGGGCCTGGGCGGCGGTGACCCCGGCCAGCCCGGCCTGGGCCAGGCGGCTCAGGCGGCCCATGTGCAGGCCCAGCCCAGGCTCGCCGCACAGGGCAATGGCAGCGTGGCCCAGGTGCATGTAGCGGGGGATCGACAGCCGTGCGCCGGGCTCGGTCAGGCGCTTTTCGTCGAGCCCGTAGCGCAACAGCAGCGGCCGTGGGTCGTGGCCGAGGGCGAGCAGGGCGTCGCCCAGCGGCTGCACGAAACCGACCGACAGGTCCCCCAGGCGTACCCGTGCGCGCGTCATGGCGCTACAGCCACAGGTTGAGCAGGCGCGCGCCGGAGCTGGCGGTACCGGCCCACCAGGCAGCGCCCTGGTGGGCGAAGCCCTGGCCGTCGCCGGCCTGCTCCCAGAACTGCCCGCGCAGGAACACGCTCATGCTGCTGATGCCGTTGCCGGCACTGTGGGTGAGCTGCTGCCAGGCATCCTGCTCGCTGACCTGGCCACGTTGCAGCGCCAGTGTGCTGGCCGCGTCCTGGTGGCGGTTGCCGCGCCACGGTGCCTGCCAGCTGTGCTTGCCGCTGAGAAACACCGGGTTGGCGATCAGTTGCACCGACTGCGCGGCCAGTTGCTGGTGGTTGGCGGGGTACCAGCTGTCGCTGCCCACCAGCACGCCCAGGCGCCCGGCGGGGGTCTGCAGCACCTGCAAGGGGTACTGCTGGCCGCCCTGCACATAGCGGCGGGTTTCGCTGTCCGGGTATTGCTGGTACTGCGGCTGCCCCAGTACCGAACCGTCGGCTGCAAACACCAGGCTGGTATTGAACAGTGGCCCGTTGCCAGCGTGCAGCACGCCGTCTTCTACGTAGGGGGCGGGCAGGATGATCGAGCCGGCCACCAGGGTTACGCCGTATTCGCGCGCCAGCCCGCCGAACAGTTGTTGGTAGTCGGCGGCCATCTGCCCGGCCTTCATGCGCAGGTGGGCATCGGTGCGCCGGTCATCGCCCTGGGCGGCCAGCATGGCCAGGCCGTAGCGTATCGGGTTGCTCAGCTCCAGCCACTGCCAGGCTTCGCGGCGCTGGGTCACCTGATACAGCTCTTTCTTCTCCCCCCGGGCCCACAGCCAGGTGCCGATATGCTCGGGCAGCACCACCACCGTGCGGGCGTTGACCAGCCCCTGGGCGCGGGCCTGGTCCAGGTAGGCGGACAGTTTGCGGTGCAGGCGCGTGAGGTTCTGGTAGTCGCTGGGGAACAACAGCGGCTCGACCCCCAGCAGGTTGCCGTGCCCGCCCGGCGCACCCTGGTTCAGCGCCAGGGTGATGCGCAGGTCGGACAGGTAGTGGCCTTGCGGGCGTTGCAAGGTCCAGAAGCCATAGCCGCAAAGGCCGGCGACGATGACCAGCGCCAGGGCGCTGGCGAGCAGTTTTCGCATTGGGGCAGTCGGTGCTGTGGGTAATGAGGTGGCCTAGGGTAAGCCTGCTGTGCAGCGGGATCAATAAGTTGTCAGTTTCGATCATTGAGCGCATTCAAACGCCTGTTTAATGTCCATGGCAGACAAACGACAGGCCCCGCCAAGCCGGTAGAGGCGCCTGCATTCCGTGATCACGCCAACTGTGGAGTCCATCCATGGCTACCCAAGCTTACCCGCACCTGCTGGCCCCGCTCGACCTGGGTTTCACCACCTTGCGCAACCGCACCCTGATGGGCTCGATGCACACTGGCCTTGAGGAGCGCCCGGGCGGTTTCGAGCGCATGGCCGCCTATTTTGCCGAGCGGGCCCGTGGCGGCGTCGGCTTGATCGTCACCGGAGGCATTGCGCCGAACGAGGAGGGCGGCGGGTATACCGGCGCCGCCAGGCTGTGCACCGTGGAAGAGGCGGACAAGCACCGTACCGTCACCGATGCGGTGCATGCTGCAGGCGGCAAGATCTGCATGCAGATCCTGCACACCGGGCGCTATGCCTACAGCCCGAAACTGGTCGCGCCCAGTGCCATCCAGGCGCCCATCAACCCCTTCAAGCCCCGCGAGCTGGACGAAGACGGCATCGAGCAGCAGATCCGCGACTTCGTCACCTGCGCAAGCCTGGCCCAGCGCGCCGGCTATGACGGGGTCGAGGTGATGGGCTCGGAAGGCTACTTCATCAACCAGTTCCTCGCTGCCCACACCAACCACCGCACCGACCGTTGGGGCGGCAGCTACCAGAACCGCATGCGCCTTGCGGTGGAGATCGTGCGCCGGGTACGCGAAGCGGTCGGGCGCGAGTTCATCATCATCTTCCGCCTGTCGATGCTCGACCTGGTCGAGGGTGGCAGCACCTGGGACGAGATCGTCGAACTGGCCAAGGCCATCGAGCGGGCCGGCGCTACCCTGATCAACACCGGTATCGGCTGGCACGAGGCGCGCATCCCGACCATCGCCACCAAGGTGCCGCGGGCGGCGTTCAGCAAGGTCACCGCCAAACTGCGTGGCGCGGTGAGCATCCCGCTGATCACCACCAACCGCATCAACACCCCTGAAGTGGCCGAGGCCGTGCTGGCCGAGGGCGATGCCGACATGGTTTCCATGGCCCGGCCGTTCCTCGCCGACCCGGACTTCGTCAACAAGGCCGCCTCCGGTCGTGGCGACGAGATCAACACCTGCATCGGCTGCAACCAGGCCTGCCTGGACCACATTTTTGGCGGCAAGCTCACCAGCTGCCTGGTCAACCCCCGCGCCTGCCACGAGACCGAGCTCAACTACCTGCCGGTGCGTGCGGTCAAGCGCATTGCCGTGGTGGGTGCAGGCCCCGCCGGCTTGTCGGCTGCCACCGTGGCAGCCGAGCGTGGCCATGAGGTGACCCTGTTCGATGCCGCCGGCGAGATCGGCGGGCAGTTCAACGTGGCCAAGCGCGTGCCGGGCAAGGAGGAGTTCTTCGAGACCCTGCGTTACTTTGCCAACAAGCTGCGCAGCACCGGCGTCGACCTGCGCCTGAACACCCGCATGGATGTGCAGGCGCTGGTGGCCGGCGGCTTTGACGAGGTCATCCTGGCCACCGGTATCGCCCCGCGCACCCCGGCCATCCCCGGCATCGACAACGCCAAGGTGCTCAGCTACCTGGACGTGCTGCTGCAGCGCAAACCGGTGGGCGAGCGGGTGGCGGTGATCGGCGCAGGCGGCATCGGCTTCGATGTGTCCGAGTACCTGGTGCACAAGGGCGTGGCCACCAGTCAGGATCGCGAGGCGTTCTGGAAGGAGTGGGGCATCGACACCCAGCTTGAAGCCCGTGGTGGCGTGGCGGGCGTGCAGCCCGAGCCGCATGCCCCGGCGCGCCAGGTGTACCTGCTGCAGCGCAAGAAAACCAAGGTGGGCGACGGCCTGGGCAAGACCACCGGTTGGATTCACCGCACGGGGCTAAAGAACAAGCAGGTGCAGATGCTCAACAGCGTGGAATACCTGAGCATCGACGATGCCGGCCTGCACGTACGCATCGGCGAGGGCGAGCCGCAGTTGCTGGCGGTGGACAACATTGTCGTGTGCGCCGGCCAGGACCCGCTGCGTGAACTGCACGAAGGGTTGCTGGCGGCGGGGCAGTCGGTGCACCTGATCGGTGGCGCCGACGTGGCCGCCGAGCTGGATGCCAAACGGGCCATCAACCAAGGGTCGCGGTTGGCTGCCGAGCTGTAATCGCCTGGGCGGGCCCCATCGCCGGCAAGCCGGCTCCTACAGGTACAGCGCAGGTTTCAGCGGTTGCGCAAACCTGTAGGAGCCGGCTTGCCGGCGATAGGGCCCGCCCCGGCAACTGATAAACTCGCGCCATGCCTGAATTCTCTCTCCCCCAAGCTCCCCTGCAACGCCTCGACCTGCCCTGGCTCCAGCCTGCCGGGGTCGAGCTCGCGACCCTGCGCCTGGACCTGATCGACCCACTGATCAGCGGCAACAAGTGGTTCAAGCTCCGCCACCACCTCATCGAGGCTCGGCAAGCGTCGGCCCCGGGCCTGATCAGCCTGGGCGGCAACCACTCCAACCACCTGCACGCCCTGGCCGCCGCTGGCAAACGCTTCGGCTTCGCCACCGCCGGCCTGCTGCGCGGCCATGAGCAGGACACCCCCACCGTGCGCGACCTGCGAGCCCTGGGCATGACCCTGCACTGGCTGGGCTACGGCGGTTACCGCGAGCGCCACCTGCCCGAATTCTGGCAACCCTGGCAGGCCCGGTACCCCGGCTGGCACTGCATCCCTGAAGGCGGTGGCGGCATGGCCGGCGCCCAGGGCTGCGGGCTGATCGTCGAGCAATGCCAGGCTCAACTTGCCAGTGTGGGTTGGGATGATTACCACGCCTGGTGGCTGGCCGCCGGTACCGGCACGACGCTGGCCGGCCTGGTGCTGGCAGAGGCGGGCGGGCACCCGGTGCATGGCGCCCTGGCGGTGCCGGCAGGCCATGGGGTGACAGAAACGCTTGCGGGGTTGGTCGGCACCCAGGGCTATGAACTGCACCACGCCAGCCGTGGCGGCTTCGCCCGCCTCGACGACGAACTGCTGGCGTTCATCGCGCAGAGCGAGCGCGAGGCGCGCATGCCGCTGGAGGCGCTGTACACCGGCAAGGCCCTGCTGGCCCTGCGCGAGCAGGTGCAGGCCGGGCGTTTCGCCCCCGGCAGCCGCCTGGTGTTCGTGCACACCGGCGGCCTGCAGGGGCGGCGCGGTTATTTGTAGGGCAGCATGCGCAGCAGGGTGTTATCGCGGCGCACGTAGTGGTGGTAAAGCCCGGCCACCGCATGTAGGCCGATCAGCCAATACCCCCAGCTGCCGATGCGCTCGTGCCAGCCCTTGATGAACTTGGCAAGGTCCGGGTCGGGGGATGTGATGGCCGGCAGCTCCAGGCCATAGAACGGGATCGGCTTGTCGGCGGCGCTGAGGATTGCCCAGCCAGCCAGGGGCAGGCCGATCATCATCAGGTACAGCAACAGGTGCACAAGGTGCGACAGGCCCGTCTGCCAGGCCGGGGGCTTGGGGATGATCGGTGGGGTCGGGCGCGACAGGCGCATGGCCAGGCGCAGCCACACCAGCACGAACACGCTCAGGCCAAGCATGAAGTGCAGGTCTTTCATCAGGTCACGCTCGGCGCTGCCCTTGGGGAACAGGCCGCGCAGTTCGATGCAGGCGTAGACCGCCGCCAGCAGCACCAGCATCAGCCAGTGCAGCACGATCGACGGCCGCGCGTAGTGGGCTGCGGGAGTGGATGAAACCATGGTGGGTCCTCGTCATCAGGTCGGTTGGGGCGCTCTTGCTGGCGCCTGGCGATCATCGTAATGGTTGGCTGTAAAAATTGTGTTGTTCCCCTGTAGGAGATCACCCAGCCCTTCGGGCTGCGCTGTCGCGCAGAGAACTGGGCACGAGCCCGCCGCGGTACCTGTGGGAGCGGGCTTGCCGGAGTGCCGGACCACCGCGAAGCAGGCGACGCGGTGTCTGGCACCGGCTTCGCCGGTGTTCGCGGGCAAGCCCGCTCCCACAGGCCCCTGCTAAATCAATGAGTTGTAGTTTGTTCTATGAGAGCCGGCTTGCCGGCGATAGGGCCACCCCCGCCGAGCTGGCTCACCCGCCCAGATGCGGCCACCTGTCGGCCACCAGAAACACCCGCTCGGCCTCCTGCCAGGTGCCGTCGTCATCCTCTTCAAGGCGCACCAGCAACTGCGCCGGCGCCACCTCGTCCAGCCCTTGCAACCAGTGCTCGAATTGCCCCGGCGCCCAGCAACTGCCTGCCTCGACCCGTGCCGGCGCCAGCCAGCTGTGCCTGGCCAGCGGCTGCCAGTGCTCGGCGCCCAGCGGCCAGTCGCGCCGGTGCTGCCAACGCCCGCGCAGGTGCCGCGGGTGGGCGCCTGCCGGTGGTTCGGCATGGCCCGGCCAGGGGTAGAACAGGTAGCCACCCAGCCACAGATGCGCCTGAACCTGCTCGACGCCCAGCCTGTGCAAGGCTTCGCGGCTGTGCGGCTGCGCCGAGATCGGCAACTGGTGCCCGGCCAGGTGCGCAAGCTTCAGGCTCAGCCGGTCATGGCAGCCGGGGCCCAGCCACTGCGCGGGGTCCTGGTCATCGCCTGCCTGGGGGCCCAGGTACAGCTTGATCGCCAGTTCCAGGTGATGGTCGCCTTCACGGTCACGCAACAGGATGTCCAGTTCGCCCAGGGTGCGCCCGCCTTCGCGGATCGCCAGGTTGGCCGCCAGCAGTTCGATGCCCGGGGCCTGCTGCAGGGCGAACTGCCACAGGTGCTCGTAGTACAGGCCCAGGCGCCGGCTGGTCAGGCGTGTGAGCCACGCCAGCAAGGGCGCGGGGTCACGGTCCAGGGCGTGCAGCCAGGCGGCCAGGCGCTCAGGTTCGTCGGCCCAGGCGCTGCCCGCCAGCGGGTGGCGCTGGCGGCACGGGGCGTCGCCCAGCAGCGGCGCAGACAGCAGCACCCAGGCCAGGTCGCGCACCGCAGGGTGGCGCAGGCGGCGGGGCAGGGGCTCGAGGTGGGCGAAAAGCGTCATCCAGCGAGCATAGCCGGTTTGCCGCTGGCCGGTCGTTTCGCCCATAATCGCGCTATTGTCACCCCGCCGCAGAGCCTTGCAGGAGCACCATGGAGCAATTTCGCAATATCGGTATCATCGGACGCCTTGGCAGCTCCCAGGTGCTCGACACCATTCGCCGACTGAAAAAATTCCTCCTCGAGCGCCACCTGCACGTGATCCTCGAGGACACCATCGCCGAAGTGCTGCCCGGCCACGGCCTGCAAACCTCCACCCGCAAGCTTTTGGGCGAGGTCTGCGACCTGGTGATCGTGGTCGGTGGCGACGGCAGCCTGCTGGGCGCCGCCCGCGCCCTGGCCCGGCACAACATCCCGGTGCTGGGCATCAACCGCGGCAACCTGGGCTTTCTCACCGACATTCGCCCCGACGAGCTGGAAGAAAAGGTCGCCGAGGTGCTCGACGGCCACTACCTGGTGGAGAACCGCTTCCTGCTGCAAGCCGAGGTGCGCCGCCACCACGAGGCCATCGGCCAGGGTGACGCGCTCAACGACGTGGTGCTGCACCCGGGCAAGTCGACGCGGATGATCGAATTCGAAATCCACATCGACGGCCAGTTCGTCTGCAGCCAGAAGGCCGACGGCCTGATCGTCGCCACCCCCACCGGCTCCACGGCCTACGCGCTGTCGGCCGGCGGCCCGATCATGCACCCCAAGCTCGACGCCATCGTCATCGTGCCGATGTACCCGCATACCCTGTCGGGCCGGCCAATCGTGGTGGACGGCAACAGCGAGCTGAAAATCGTGGTGGCCAACGACCTGCAGATCTACCCGCAGGTGTCCTGTGATGGCCAGAACCACTTCACCTGCGCCCCCGGCGACACCATCACGGTGAGCAAGAAGCCGCAAAAACTGCGCCTGATCCACCCGCTGGACCACAATTACTACGAGGTCTGCCGCACCAAGCTCGGCTGGGGCAGCCGCCTGGGGGGCAGGGACGACTGATGCTCGATCCGGCGCGCAGTTTCGACATCATCGGTGACGTGCATGGCTGCGCGCACACCCTCGAACGCCTGCTCGATGCGCTCGGTTACAAGCGCACCGGCGGGGTGTGGCGCCACCCGCGGCGCCAGGCGCTGTTTCTCGGCGACATCGTCGATCGCGGCCCGCGCATTCGCGAGGCGCTGCACATCGTCCACGACATGGTCGAGGCCGGTCAGGCCTTCTGCATCATGGGCAACCACGAGTACAACGCCCTCGGCTGGGTCACCCCGGGGTTGCCCGGTAGCGGCAAGGCCCATGTGCGCGAGCACACCCCGCGCCATGCCCGGCTGATCGACGAGACCCTCACCCAGTTCGCTCAGCACCCTGGCGACTGGCACGACTTCATCAACTGGTTCTACGAGCTGCCGTTGTTCGTCGATGCCGGGCGCTTCCGCCTGGTGCACGCCTGCTGGGACCCGCAACTGATCGGCCCGCTGCGCCAACAGTACCCCAACGGCTGCATCGACGAGCATTTCGTCCAGGCCTCGGCGGTCAGCGGCAGCTTCGCCGCCACGGTGTGCAACCGTCTGCTGCGCGGCACCGACATGCGCCTGCCTGATGGCCTTACGCTCACCGGTGGCGACGGCCTGACCCGGGCGTTCTTCCGCACCAAGTTCTGGGAAGAAGACCCGCAAACCTACGGCGACATCGTCTTCCAGCCCGACGCGCTGCCCGACGAAGTGGCCCGCGCACCGCTCAGCCACAGCCAGAAGAACGCCCTGCTGCGTTACGGGGCGGACGAGCCGCTGCTGTTCGTCGGCCACTACTGGCGCAGCGGCCGCCCGGCGCCGATCCGCGACAACCTGGCGTGCCTGGACTACAGCGCCGTGCTGTACGGCAAGCTGGCCGCCTACCGCCTGGATGACGAAACCCGCATCGACCCGCACAAGTTCGTCTGGGTCGATGTCGAACGCCCGCAGGCCAGCCAATGAGCGCGGTCGAGGTACTGCGCCTGCCGCTGGCCGTCGACCTGGCCGGCTTCGTCGCCTTGCTGCGCCGCCTGCAGGTGCCGCACCGGGTGGTGGAGGAGGGCGAGGAGCAGGTGCTGTGGGCGCCGCAGGCGATTGCCGCCGATGTGCATGAACTCTACCAGCGCTACCCCGACGGCAATGCCGACCTGCAGCTTGCAGACACCGACTTGCCGGCGCTGGCGCCCGCGCGGCCCTCGCTGAAAGACCAGGCCCGCGCGGCCAAGGTCACTACCTTCACGTTGTTCCTGTGCCTGTTGGTGGCCGGTATCACCAACCTGGGCGACAACCTTGCGACCATCGCCTGGTTCAGCTTCCTGCCGTTCCAGGTGCAGGGCGAGTACCTGTATTTCACAGGCTTTGCCCAAAGCCTGGCCGAGGGCCAGTGGTGGCGCCTGGTGTCGCCAATGCTGCTGCACTTTGGTGTGCTGCACCTGGCCATGAACGGCATGTGGTACTGGGAGCTGGGTCGGCGCATCGAGTCGCGCCAGGGCCCGCTGATGCTGCTGGCACTGACCCTGCTGTTCAGCCTGGTGTCCAACCTGGCTCAGCACTTTACCAGCGGCCCGGGCCTGTTCGGCGGGCTGTCGGGGGTGCTGTACGGCTTGCTCGGGCATGTATGGCTGTACCACAAGCTGGCGCCCAACCCGCAGTTCAGCCTGCCCCGCGGCGTGCTGGGGATGATGCTGATCTGGCTGCTGGTGTGCCTGAGCGGGGTGGTCGGCAAGCTGGGCTTTGGCGAAATCGCCAACGCCGCGCACGTGGGTGGCCTGCTCATCGGATGCCTGACGGGCCTATTGGGTGGAATGATCGCCCGGCGTAAACTAGCCGCCTGACTGAGGAGACAGCATGTCCACATTCGCGCAAATGATCGAAAACATCACCCCGGAAATCTACGAAAGCCTGAAAACGGCCGTGGAAATCGGCAAATGGTCCGATGGCCGCAAGCTCACCACCGAGCAGAAAGAGCTGTCGCTGCAGGCCGTGATCGCCTGGGAGATGCAAAACCTTCCCGAAGAGCAGCGCACCGGCTACATGGGCCCGCAGGAATGCGCCTCCAAGTCGGCGCCAATCGCCAACATCCTGTTCAAGTCGGACTCGGTACATTGATCGAACTCGCTCGTGGCTCTTTGAGCAAGATGGCGGTGCGTCTGGAAGCACCGGTCGTGCAGTACAGTTTTCGCCTGGACGACACCCAGGTGCCGGTGAACCCGCTGATCGGCCAGTCGATCCGCCTGGAATACCTCGGCGCCATCCACTGCACCCACTGTGGCAAACGCACCAAGACCAGCTTCAGCCAGGGTTACTGCTACCCGTGCATGACCAAGCTGGCCCAGTGCGACGTGTGCATCATGGCCCCGGAAAAATGCCACTACGACGCCGGCACCTGCCGCGAGCCGTCGTGGGGCGAGCAGTTCTGCATGACCGACCACGTGGTGTACCTGGCCAACTCGTCGGGCATCAAGGTCGGCATCACCCGCGCCACCCAACTGCCCACCCGCTGGCTCGACCAGGGCGCCAGCCAGGCGCTGCCGATCATGCGCGTGGCCACCCGCCAGCAATCGGGCCTGCTCGAAGACGTACTGCGCAGCCAGGTGCCGGACCGCACCAACTGGCGTGCGCTGCTCAAGGGCGACGCCGAAGTGCTGGACCTGCCGGCCATTCGCGAGCAGATCTTCGACGCCTGCGCCGACGGCATTCGCACCTTGCAGGAGCGCTTCGGGCTGCAGGCCATCCAGCCGCTGCCGGACGCCGAAGTGGTGCAGATGAACTACCCGGTTCAGGCTTACCCGCAAAAAATCGTCAGCTTCAACCTGGACAAGAACCCGGTGGTGGAGGGCACGCTGCTGGGCATCAAGGGCCAGTACCTGATTTTCGACACCGGCGTGATCAACATTCGCAAGTACACGGCCTACCAGTTGGCCGTGCTCCAGTAAAGGATCGTCACCATGCGTACCGAACAACCGCAAGTGATCTACCTCAAGGACTATCAGGCCCCCGAGTACCTGATCGACGAGACGCACCTGACCTTCGAGCTGTTCGAGGACCACAGCCTGGTCCATGCGCAACTGGTCATGCGCCGCAACCCCGAGCGCGGCGCCGGCTTGCCGCCGCTGGTGCTCGACGGCCAGCAACTGGAGCTGCTGAGCGTGCAACTGGACGACCAGGCGCTGGCCGCCGGTGACTACCAGTTCGACGACAGCACCCTGACCGTGCAGCCGCAAGCCGAGCGCTTCACCCTCGACACCAGCGTGAAGATCCACCCCGAGAGCAACACCGCGCTGGAAGGCCTGTACAAGTCGGGCAAGATGTTCTGCACCCAGTGCGAGGCCGAGGGTTTTCGCAAGATCACCTACTACCTCGACCGCCCGGATGTGATGAGCGTCTTCACCACCACGGTGATCGCCGAGCAGCACCGCTACCCGGTGCTGCTCTCCAACGGTAACCCGGTCGGCAGCGGCCCGGCAGAAGATGGCCGCCACTGGGCCACCTGGGAAGACCCGTTCAAGAAGCCGGCCTACCTGTTCGCCTTGGTGGCCGGTGATTTGTGGTGTGTCGAAAGCGAGTTCACCCGTAAGTCCGGCCGCGACGTGACCTTGCGCATCTATGTCGAGGAAGAGAACCTCGACAAGTGCGACCACGCCATGGTCAGCCTGAAGAAGTCCATGCGCTGGGACGAAGAAGTCTATGGCCGCGAGTACGACCTGGACATCTTCATGATCGTCGCGGTCAACGACTTCAACATGGGCGCCATGGAAAACAAGGGCCTGAACATCTTCAACTCAAGCTGCGTGCTGGCCCGCGCCGAAACCGCCACCGATGCCGCTCACCAGCGGGTCGAGGGTGTGGTCGCCCACGAGTACTTCCACAACTGGTCGGGCAACCGCGTCACCTGCCGCGACTGGTTCCAGCTGTCGCTTAAAGAGGGCTTCACGGTGTACCGCGACGCCGAGTTCAGCGCCGATATGAACTCGCGCACGGTCAAGCGCATCGAGGACGTCGCCTACCTGCGTACCCACCAGTTCGCCGAAGACGCCGGCCCCATGGCCCACCCGGTGCGCCCGGACAGCTTTATCGAGATTTCCAACTTCTACACCCTGACCGTGTACGAGAAGGGCGCCGAGGTGGTGGGCATGGTCCACACCCTGCTGGGCGCAGAAGGCTTCCGCAAGGGCAGCGACCTGTACTTCGAACGCCACGATGGCCAGGCGGTGACCACCGACGATTTCATCAAGGCGATGGAAGACGCCAATGGCGTCGACCTGACCCAGTTCAAGCGTTGGTACAGCCAGGCCGGTACCCCGCGCCTGGAGGTCAGCGAGCAGTATGACGCGGGCGCGAAGCGTTACAGCCTGACCTTCCGCCAGAGCTGCCCGCAGACCCCGGACAAGCAAGCCAAGCTGCCGTTCGTGATCCCGGTGGCCCTGGGCCTGCTGGACGCCGAGGGCAACGACCTGGCGCTGCAACTGGCCGGCGAAAGCGCCGCCAGCGGCACCAGCCGCGTGCTGTCGGTGACCGAAGCCGAGCAGACCTTCACCTTCGAAGGCATCCAGGCCAAGCCGCTGCCGTCGTTGCTGCGCGGGTTCAGCGCGCCGGTCAAGCTGAGCTTCCCGTACGACCGTGACCAGCTGATGTTCCTGATGCAGCACGACAGCGACGGTTTTAACCGCTGGGAAGCGGGGCAGCAGCTGGCGGTGCAGGTGCTGCAGGAACTGATCGGCCAGCACCAGCGCGGTGAAGCGCTTGTGCTCGACCAACGCCTGATCACCGCCCTGGGCACCGTGCTGGGCAATGCGGCGCTGGACCCGGCCATGGTCGCCGAGATGCTCTCGCTGCCCGGTGAGGCCTACCTCACCGAAATCAGCCAGGTGGCCGATGTGGATGCCATCCACGCCGCCCGCGAATTTGCCCGCAAGCAAATCGCCGGGCAGCTGTTCGACGCCCTGTGGGCGCGCTACCAGGCCAACCGCGAGGTGTCGCGCAAAACCGCTTATGTTGCTTCTGCCGAGCACTTCGCCCGCCGCAGCCTGCAGAACATCGCGCTGTCGTACCTGATGCTGTCGGGCAAGCCGCAGGTGCTGCAGGCGACCCTGGAGCAGTTCGAGCACTGCGACAACATGACCGAGCGCCTCACCGCCCTGGCGGTGCTGGTCAACTCGCCGTTCGAGGCCGAGCGGGCCAAGGCCCTCGAAGCCTTTGCCGAGCACTTCAAGGACAACCCGCTGGTCATGGACCAGTGGTTCAGCGTGCAGGCGGCAAGCGCGCTGCCGGGCGGGCTGGCGCGGGTCAAGGCGCTGATGCAGCACCCGGCGTTCACCCTGAAGAACCCGAACAAGGTACGTGCGCTGGTTGGCGCTTTTGCCGGGCAGAACCTGGTCAACTTCCACGCCGCCGACGGTTCGGGCTACCGCTTCCTGGCGGATCTGGTGATCGAGCTCAACGCCCTCAACCCGCAGATCGCTTCGCGCCAGCTGGCGCCGCTGACCCGCTGGCGCAAGTACGACGACGCGCGCCAGGTGCTGATGAAGGGCGAGCTGGAGCGCATTCGTGCGTCCGGTGCGCTGTCCAGCGATGTGTATGAGGTGGTGAGCAAGAGCCTGGCGTAAGCCTGGAAAAACCGGGGCCGCTACGCGCCCCTTCGCGGGTAAACCCGCTCCCACAGGGTTTATGTAATTTCTGTGGGAGCGGGTTTACCCGTGAAGGGGCGCGCAGCGGCCCCAGTCATTTTCGCGGTTAACAAAACATAACGTCCCGCTCGTTGTTTTCTGTCGGACAATCCCGATAGCATGGCCAAAAGCTATTCCAGGGCTCTGGAACAGGGTTTTCACAGCACCTGGCAATAGATTGACCCGCGACAAGAACACAACAGGGGGCAGTCATGAGAGAGCGGTTCAAGCCACGCCGCAGGCTGGCGACCGGCGCAATGCTGGCGCTGGTGCTGGGCATCGGCGCCAGCGATGTGGAAGCGGCGGTGGCCGCCGAGCAGTACTCGGTGGAGTCGGCCAAGGCCGCGCAGAGCCTGCTGATCGGCGCCACCCATGCCGGCAAACGCCTGGTGGTGGTCGGTGATCGCGGCCACATCTTGTTCTCTGACGACCAGGGCAAGACCTGGACCCAGGCCCGGGTGCCCACCCGGCAACTGCTCACTGCGGTGTTCTTCCTCGACGACAAGCGCGGCTGGGCCGTCGGCCACGACGCGCAGATTCTCGCCAGCAGCGATGGCGGCGCCACCTGGAGCAAGCAGTTCGAAGACCTCGAGCGCGAAGCGCCGTTGCTTGACGTGCGCATGCTCGACGCCCAGCGCGGTTTCGCCGTGGGCGCCTACGGCGCACTGCTTGAAACCAGCGACGGCGGCCAGCACTGGCAGGACGTCGCCGAGCGCCTGGACAACCCCGACCAGCTGCACCTCAACGCCATCACTCAGGTGAAGGACGCCGGCCTGTTCATCGTCGGCGAGCAGGGCGGCATGTTCCGCTCCAGCGACGACGGCCAGACCTGGAGCAAGGTGCAGGGCCCCTACGAGGGCTCGCTGTTCGGCGTGATCGGCACCGCCCAGCCACACACCCTGCTGGCCTACGGCCTGCGCGGCAACCTGTTGCGCAGCACCGATTTCGGCGACACCTGGCAAGCCATCGAGCTCAAGGCCGAACGCGGCCCCCTCGAATTCGGCCTGGCAAGCGCTACGCTTCTCGAAGATGGCAGCCTGGTGCTGGTGGGCAACGGCGGCAGCGTGCTGCGCAGCACCGACGACGGGCAGAGCTTCAGCGTGCACAACCGCAGCGACCGCATCGCCCTGGCCGGCGTCAGCGGCCTGGCCGGTGGCGGCCTGCTGCTGGTGGGGCAGGGTGGGGTACACCTGGCCACCGCCAACGGCGCAGAGGAGGCACGCCCATGACCAGCCGGGAGAGCTTCGACATGCAGCACAAGGACAAGGCCACCCTGCTGGAACGGCTGATCTTCAACAACCGCCCGGTGGTCATCGCCATCTGCGTGCTGGTGAGTATTTTCCTGTTCTGGCAGGCCACGCAGATCCGCCCCTCCACCAGCTTCGAAAAGATGATCCCGCTGCAACACCCGTTCATCGAGCAGATGATGGAGCACCGCAACGACCTGGCCAACCTGGGCAACACCGTGCGCATATCGGTGGAATCGACCAAGGGGGACATCTTCGACAAGGACTACATGGAGACCCTGCGCCAGATCCACGACGAGGTGTTCTACATCCCCGGTGTCGACCGGGCCGGCCTCAAGTCGCTGTGGAGCCCCAGCGTGCGCTGGAGCGAGGTCACCGAAGAGGGCTTTTCCGGTGGCGAGGTGATCCCCAACACCTACAACGGCTCGCAGGACAGCCTCGACACCCTGCGTGACAACGTGCTCAAGTCCGGCCAGGTGGGGCGCCTGGTGGCCAACAACTTCAAGTCCAGCATCGTCGACATCCCGCTGCAGGAAAGCTACCCCGACCCGCAGGACCCGGGGCGCCAGGTCAAGCTCGACTACCAGCAGTTCTCCCACCAGCTGGAAGAGAAGATCCGCGACAAGTTCCAGGCGCAGAACCCCGACGTGAAGATCCACATCGTCGGCTTCGCCAAGAAGGTCGGCGACCTGATCGACGGCCTGGTGATGGTGGCGATGTTCTTCGGCGTGGCGCTGGTGATCACCTGGGCGCTGCTGTACTGGTTCACCTGGTGCATCCGCAGCACCATCGCCGTGCTCATCACCACCCTGGTGGCGGTGGTCTGGCAGCTGGGCCTGATGCATGCCGTGGGTTTTGGCCTGGACCCGTACTCGATGCTGGTACCATTCCTGATTTTCGCCATCGGTATTTCCCACGGCGTGCAGAAGATCAACGGCATCGCCCTGCAGTCCAGTGACGCCGACAACGCCCTGACCGCCGCCCGGCGCACCTTCCGCCAGCTGTTCCTGCCGGGGATGATCGCCATCCTGGCCGATGCGGTGGGCTTCATCACCCTGCTGATCATCGACATCGGGGTGATCCGCGAGCTGGCCATCGGCGCCTCCATCGGCGTGGCGGTGATCGTGTTCACCAACCTGATCCTGCTGCCGGTGGCCATCAGCTACGTGGGCATCAGCCAGAAGGCCATCGCCCGCAGCAAGAAGGACGCCACCTGCGAGCACCCGTTCTGGCGCCTGTTGGCCAACTTCGCCAGCCCCAAGGTGGCGCCGGTGTCCATTGCCCTGGCGTTGGTGGCCTTCGCCGGCGGCCTGTGGTACAGCCAGAACCTGAAGATCGGCGACCTCGACCAGGGCGCCCCGGAGCTGCGCCCGGACTCACGCTACAACCAGGACAACAGCTTCATCATCAGCAACTATTCCACCAGTTCCGACGTGCTGGTGATCATGGTCAAGACCCCGGCCGAGCAGTGCTCGGTGCACGCCACCATGGCGCCGATCGACGAGCTGATGTGGGCGATGGACAACACCCCCGGGGTGCAGTCGACCATCTCCTTGGTGACCGTCTCCAAGCAGGTCATCAAGGGCATGAACGAGGGCAGCCTGAAGTGGGAGACGCTGTCGCGCAACCCGGACATCCTCAACAACTCCATCGCCCGGGCCGACGGCCTGTACAACGCCGATTGCTCGCTGGCGCCGGTGCTGGTGTTCCTCAACGACCACAAGGCCGAAACCCTTGAGCGGGTGACCGCTGCGGCCAAGGCCTTCGCCGACAGCCACAACAAGGACGGCCTGCAGTTCCTGCTGGCAGCCGGTAATGCCGGCATCGAGGCGGCCACCAACGAGGTGATCAAGTCGGCCGAGCTGACCATTCTCATCCTTGTGTACCTGTGCGTGGCGGTGATGTGCATGATCACCTTCCGCTCCTTCGCCGCCACCCTGTGCATCGTGCTGCCGCTGGTGCTCACCTCGGTGCTGGGCAACGCGCTGATGGCGTTCATGGGCATCGGCGTGAAGGTGGCCACCCTGCCGGTCGTCGCGCTGGGCGTGGGCATTGGCGTGGACTACGGCATCTACATCTACAGCCGCCTGGAAAGCTTCCTGCGTGCCGGCCTGCCACTGCAGGAGGCCTACTACGAGACCCTGCGCTCCACCGGCAAGGCGGTGCTGTTCACCGGTCTGTGCCTGGCCATCGGCGTGTGCACCTGGATCTTCTCGGCCATCAAGTTCCAGGCCGACATGGGCCTGATGCTGACCTTCATGCTGCTGTGGAACATGTTCGGCGCGCTGTGGCTGCTGCCGGCGCTGGCGCGCTTCCTGATCAAGCCGGAAAAGATGGCGGGCAAGCAGGGCGGGTCGATCTTCGCCCATTGAGGGGGCCATTCAAGGGTGCATTGGGGCTGCTTTGCAGCCCTTCGCGGGCAAGCCCGCTCCTACAGGTGAGGCGCAGGCTTTGAGCCCAGCGCCGTACCTGTGGGAGCGGGCTTGCCCGCGAAGGGCCGCAGAGCGGCCCCATTGGTTATAATGCCCGACCCATTTTTTCGGACAAACCCATGACCCTCGCCACCGCCCTCGCAGCCTGCGACATGCTCCTGATCGACGGCCTGCACGCCTTCGACTTCACCTTCGACGACACTGGCCTCACCATCGAATGCATGGACGGTCGCCAGCTGCGCCGCTGGGCCTTCACCCCCGAGCAGGTCGCCGCCGCCACCGGTGCCGGCGATGACTGGCAGCTGGCCTCTGAAGCAGGCGAGCATCGTCTAGTCTGTATGAGTGCTTTCCGCGCCCCGGACGAAGAAGACGATGAACCGCAAATGGACGAGCCTGCTGACCGCTAGCCTGATGACCCTCGTACTCGATACCCACGCCGCCGTGTTGCTGGTGGGCAGCTATACCGATGGCGCCAGCCAGGGCATCTACCGTTACGACTTCGACACCCGCAACGGCCATATCGCCAGCACGCCGCAACAGGTGGTCAAGAGCGTCAGCCCGTCGTGGCTGGTGCTGTCGGCCGACCAGCGCCAACTGTTCGCGGTCAACGAAACGCCCCAGGGCCACGTGAGCAGCTTCACCGTGGACGCCAAGGGCCAGATCACCCCGCTGAACCAGGTGCCAAGCCAGGGCGATGAGCCGACCCACGCCAGCCTCAGCCACGACCAGCGTTACCTGTTCGTCGCCAACTACGCCGTCGCCCCCGAGCCTGGCGGTAGCCTGGTGGTGATCCCGGTGATGAAGGACGGCAAGCTCAAGCCCGTGGTGCAACAGGCGCGGCACGCGCCGAGCAAGGTCAACCCCGAGCGCCAAGCCGGCGCTCATGTGCATTCGCTGGTGCTCTCGCCGGACGGCCAGCATCTGTATGCCTGCGACCTGGGGGCGGACAAGGTGTTCATCTACCGCTACGACGGCGCCAGCCCGGAACGCCCGCTGAGCCCAGCCATTCCACCTTCGGTAACGTTGCCGCCCGGCAGCGGCCCGCGCCACCTGCTGTTCGACGCCAAGGGCCGGCATGCCTACCTCACCCTTGAGATGAGCGCCGAAGTGGTGGTGTTCGATGTGCAGGACGGCGCCCTGAGCGAGCGCCAGCGCCTGCCGCTGACCGAGAGCAAGGATATTGCCGCCAAGGCCGGCGGCGGTTTGCACCTGTCGGCTGATGGGCGCTTTCTGTATGTGAGCAACCGCGGCACTGCCAACCAGATGGTGGTGTACGCGGTGGGCAAGGAGGACGGCCAGCTCACCTTGCTGCAGCGCCGCTCGGTGGAAGGCGATCACCCCCGCGAGTTCGCCCTGGACCCGACGGGTAACTTCCTGCTGGTGGCCAACCAGAAGAGCGACCGGATCGTGGTGTTCAAGCGCGACCCGCGCAAGGGCACCCTTGGTGAGGTGATACAGACGTTCGACCAGCCGGCACCGTCGGACCTCAAGTTTCTGTAGGAGATCACCCAGCCCTTCGGGCTGCGCTGTCGCGCAGAGAACTGGGCACGAGCCCGCTGCGGACCCTGTGGGAGCGGGCTTGCCCGCGAACACCGGCGAAGCCGGTGCCAGACACCGCGTCGCCTGCTTCGCGGTGGTTCGGCACCCCGACAAGCCCGTTCCCACAGGTCCCCGCTAAATCAATGAGTTATGTGTAGTTCTATGAGAGCCGGCAAGCCGGCTCCTGCAGGGGCGGTGAACGCCACTATCGATCTGGGTGATATCCGCTACTGCTGCAATGAATTTCAGCCAGCGGCCGCATCGGCGTAAGTTTTGACTCAAGGCCCCGACGGGCCAACGTCAACCACCGAAACCGAGGTCCGCCATCATGAATTTCAACCTGTTCCCGGTCATCGCCGCTTCCGCCATTTCCGCCTCCGTCGTGCTGCCGGCCCATGCTCAGGCCGACCAAGCCGGCAAGGTACCTACCACCCACAGCTACACCGAAAAATACCTGCAACAGAGCGCGCACTTTCACGCCGCGCTGAGCAAGCACTCGCACTGAAAGGGTAAAGGAGTTGGTAATAGCACAACGCCATGTGTTTTAATTTGACGCTGTATTTTTGACTCTCCAAGGGGCAGAGCATGATGTGGCGTATCACGGCGGTAGTGCTGTTGCTGATGTCCGCGCCGATTCTGGCGATCTGATTTCAACCTGCTTCGGCCCCACAGGGCTGATCACTTGGCCATGACTGCCTTGAACAAGGCCGATTCCAGCCAGCCTTCCAGCCAGCTCCGCAACCGTGGATAAGCCGCCTCGGCGAACCATTGAGGTTCGACCCCGGCAAACTGGCGCATCAAGGGCAGCAAGGCGGCATCGGCCAGGCTCGGGTGGTCGGCCAGCAGGTAGCGCTTGCCTTCGAGCAGGCCCTCCAGTCGCGCCAGCCAGGCTTCGGCCTGGCTGCGGTAATACTCCCGCGAATGCTCGGGGTAACGCTCGGCGTACTTGTACAGGTTCACCTGCGCTTTGAAGGTGCTGTCGTTGTGCGCAATCAGCGCCTCGGCCTGCTCGGCCGCAGTCGGGTCGGCCGCCAGGCGCCAGTCCTGCGGGTCGTGCCGGGCCAGGGCCCAGCGCATGATGTCCAGGCTTTCCTCCAGCACCCCGTCACCGGTGTCGAGCACCGGCACCGTGCCCTTGGGCGACAGTGCCAGCAGCTCGGCGGGCTTTTGCTTCATGTGTACCTCCACCACCTGCACCGCGCAGCCGGCATAGCGCAGCGCCAGGCGCGCACGCATGGCCCACGGGCAGCGGCGGAACGAGTAGAGAATCACCCACACACCTCCACGTCGCTCAGGCCGTTGCCCTGGCGGCGCACCTGGATCTGCACCGGGATACGCTCGTGCATCTCCTGCACGTGGGAGATCACTGCCACTTTGCGGCCCTGGGCCTGCAGGCCGTCGAGGGCGTCCATGGCCAGTTGCAGCGACTCGGGGTCGAGGCTGCCGAAGCCCTCGTCGATGAACAGCGACTCGATGCGCAGGGTGCTGGAGGCCATCGATGCCAGGCCCAGGGCCAGGGCCAGCGACACCAGGAAGGTCTCGCCGCCGGACAGCGAGTGTACCGAACGCATTTCATCGCCCATCTCGGTATCCAGCACCAGCAGGCCCAGGGCACTGCCGCCGCGCTTGAGGCGGTAGCGTTTGGCCAGTTGGCGCAGTTGGCTGTTGGCGTGGTGCAGCAGCAGGTCGAGGTTGTAGCCCTGGGCGATCTTGCGGAACACATCGCCTGAGGCCGAGCCGATCAATGCGTTCAACCGCGCCCAGCGCTGCCACTGGCGGTAGGCCTGGTCGATCTGCTCGGCCAGGGCCTGGCTGGCGTGCTGGCGGCGCTGGTCTTCGGCCTGGCGGGCGCGCAGCTCGGCGCACTGGTGCTCCTGGGCGGCCAGTTGTTGCGCCAGGGTTTCGAGGCTTTGCTCCAGTTCTTCAGCCGGCAGCTCGCCGTGGGCCTGGGCACTGTGCTGTTGCAGGCGCTGTTCGCGTTCCTGCAGCAGCACCCGGCCTTGCTCGACGGCTTTTTCAGCGTGCTGCAACTGCTGGCGCAGCTCGCCCACCTGGGCGTCGTCGATGGCCAGCAGGCGATCGAGGCCGCTGTCATCCAGCTCGGGGTGCTCCGCGCGCCACTGGGCGATAGTGCCTTGCAGCTGTTGGTGTTCCTGCTCCAGTGCCTGCTGGCGCTGGTGGTTGGCTTTCAGCTCGCCGGCCAGTTGCACGCCCTGGGTGTGCATCGCCTGCAACTGCTGCGCCGTGTCAGCCTCGCGCTGACGGGCCTGTTCCAGCTGGGTGTCCATATGCTGTTGCCAGGCCTCGGCGCTGGCCTGCTCGCCGAGCAGTTCGGCGAGGCTGGCAGCCACCTGCTGGTGCTGCGCATCCAGCGTGGCGAGTTTTTGCTGCACCTGCTGCAAGGCTTGCTGGCGCGCCTGCTGTTGGTCGTGCAGCTTGTCCAGCTGCACCTGGCGGGCTTGCTGTTCTTGCTGCTCATCCTGGCGCTGGTCGAGCTGCTGGCGGCGCTGGGCGATCTGCTGGTCCAGGCCGAGGAAGGCGTTGGCCGGGTCGTCGCGCAGGGCCTGGAGGATCTCCCCGGGTAGCACGCTGGCCAGGTCGTTCAGGCCCTGTTCCAGTTGCTGCTGGTCAGCCGCCAGTGCCTGATGCTGCTGGTCGAGGTGGCGCTGGGCCTGCTGCTGGGCATCGCTGGCAGCCTGCAACTGCTGGGTCAGGCGTGCGGCGTCCTTTTGCAGGCCGAGCAGGGCGGCCTGGCGCTTCTCGTCGCGCTCGATCTCTTCGCCCAGGCGCCGTAGCTGGCCGTCGAGCCAACGGCTGCGGGCCTGATCGTCCTGAGGGGCGAGGGCTGGCCACAGGGCGTGGCCCTGCACCTGCGCGGTCTGCGCCTGCAACTGCTCGCCCAGCTGGGCCTGTTGCTGCTGGTAGTCCTTGAGCTGGGCATTGACCACGCCCAGCTGGGTGCGCAGCTCCACCAGGCTGGTGTTGAGCTGCTCCACCTGCTTTTGCGCGGCGTCTTCTTCGGCCTGGTCATGCCGGCCGAGGCTGTGCAGCAGCGCTTCGGGCTGGTGGAACGGGTGCTCGGCGCTGCCGCACACCGGGCAGGGTTCGCCATCGCGCAGTTGGGCGCGCAGTTCTTCAACGCTGGTGTTGCGTGCCAGGCGCTGGCGTTCGAGCAACTGGCGGGTTAGGGTCAGGGCCTGCTCGGCGGCTTGCAGTTCGGCCTTGGCCGCGGTGCCTTCGGTGATCAGTTGCTGGCGCTGCTGCATGGCCTGCTGCTGACGCTCGCGCAGGCTGTCGAGGCCTTGGCGCAGTTCCAGTTCGCGGCCGTGCAGGCGTGCCAGCTCCTCCACCGCCCGCTGTTGCTTGCGGTTGTCCTGCAGCATGCCGCCCAGCAGGTCGATCTGTTCGGCCAGGGCGCCGGGTTCGGCGCCGGCTTCGCGGAACAGCAACTCGAAGCTGTCGCGTTGCCCCTGCAGCTGGGCAGTGGCCTGGCTGGCCTGGGCTTGCAGCCCGGGCAGCTCTTCGCGGCCCTTGGCCAGGCGCCCGCCAATCAGCATCACTTGCTTGAGCTGCGGCAGGTAGGCCTGCCAGGCATCGGCCAGGCTGGCCAGGTGGCTGCTCTCGGCCAGGGCGCTGTCGATCTGGGCAAGCTGTTGCAGGCTGCGTTGCTGGTTGTCTTGCAGCTGTTGCAACTGCTGCTGGCCTTCGCTGACCTGCTGTTCGGCCTGCTGGCAGGCTTTGCGCAGTTCTGTCTGCTCGTTGTCCAGCCGCGCCAGGTCGCCCTGGGCGGCGAACGCCTGGCGCAGGTGCGGTGCGTTTTCGCTGTGCTGGCGTTGGCTGTCGGCCAACAGCCCACGTGCGGCGCCCAGTGCCTGCTCCTGTTCGGCGGTGCTGGTTTGCAGGGCATCCTGCTGAGTTTGCTGCTGGGTGATCTCATCGAGCAGCGGCGCCAGTTGCGCGGCCAATTGCTGCTGGCGATGGAACTGGTGGCGCTGCGGCGCCAGGCGTTCCAGGCGTTGCAGGTCGACACGCTGCTCGCCCAGTTGCTGCCACTGCTGTTCGGCGGCTTGCAGGGTTTGGCTGGCTTCGCCGTGCTGGGCCTGCAACTGGCGTTGCTCGTTCAGCCAGGTGCGCTGCTGCTCCAGCTGGCGCTGGCGCGCCTGATCGGCCTTGAACTGCTGCTGCGCCTGCTCCAGCTGTTGGTCCAGCTCGGCGCGGGCTTCGTCGGCCAGGGGCAGCAGGTGCTCGGCCTGTTTCTTCAGGTCGTTGTGCGCCTCGCCGGTTTCCCGGGCCTTGCTGAAGGCGCGCTGGCCGAGGCGGGTGTAAATGGCCGTGTTGGTGAGCTTTTCCAAAAGCTCGCTGCGTTCTTTGTCGTCGGCCTTGAGGAAGGCGCCGAACTCGCTCTGGGCTAGCATCACCGCGCGGGTGAACTGCTCGAAGTTCAGCCCCAGGCGCGCCTCGACCAGTTGCTTGTAGTCGTTCTTGCCGCTGGCCAGCAGTTGCTCGCTGTCCAGGTCGTAGAAGCTCTGGCGGCTGTGCTGCAGCTTGCCGTTGGCTTTTTCGCGGGCGCGGTTGGCCTCCCAGCGGGCGCGGTAGCGGCGCCCGTCGATGCCGACGAAGTCCACCTCGGCAAAACCGCTGCCGGTGCCGCGGCGCAGCAGGTTGCGCGGGTCGGAGGTGGGGATTTCGCCATCGGCGTCGGGCACCTTGGCTTCCCGGGCGATGTCGTTGAGCCGCGGCACGCTGCCGAACAGCGCCAGGCACAGGGCGTCGAGCAGGGTGCTCTTGCCGGCGCCTGTAGGCCCGGTGATGGCGAACAGGCCGGCGCTGGCCAGGGGCTCGGCGGTGAAGTCGATATCGATGGGGCCGGCCAGGGATGCCAGGTTCTTCAGGCGGATGGCGAGAATTTTCATGGCTGTTCCTCTTCCTGCAGCACGTCTTGCAGCAGCTCGGCGAAATCGGCCAGGGCCTGCTCGTCGGCGGCGCTGCCGTAGGCCTGTTGCCAGGCGCGGCCGAACAGGTCCTGCGGGGTCATCTGGGCGAGTTCGACAAAGGCTTGTTCGTCGTCTTCTTCACGGCGGCTGCCGGCGTATTCGGCGCTGATGCGCACCAGGCGCACAGCCTTGCCCTGCAACGCGGTTTCGATTTGCTGGCGCAGGTCTGGCTGGGGTTCATCCAGCAGCACGCGCACCTCCAGCCAGGGCTGGCGGTTGGGGTCTTCGAGCAGGTCGATCACCGGCAGGTCGGCAAGCTGTACGAGCAATTCGGCCAGCGGCGCCGGCCCGACCCGGCGCAGCGCCACCGCGCGCGGCACCAGGCGTGGCTCGACGCTGACCAGCTGGCTGCCCTCCAGCTCCACCTCCAGCACCTGGTGCGGGTAGTTGATTTCGGCGAACGACAGCGGGATCGGTGCGCCGCTGTAGCGGATGCGCTCCTCGCGGTTGACCTTCTGCGGCTTGTGCAAATGACCCAGGGCGACATAGCCGATGGCCTTGTCGAACAGCCGCGCCGGCAGCGCCTCGGCATTGCCGATGATCAGGCTGCGTTCGGAGTCTTCACTGATGCTGCCGCCGGCCATATGGGCGTGGCTGATGGCAACCAGCGCCTGGTCCTTCTTGCGCTTTTTCAGCGCCGCCTCGATCAGTTGCTGGTGCACCTGGGTGATGCCTTGCAGATAGTCGTCCCCCAGCGCCGGGCCGGTCACCTCTGCCGGGCGTAAAAAAGGCAGGGCCAGGCACCAGGCCTCGACCTTGCCGCGGGCATTGGTCAGCGGTATCAGCAAACGCTCGGCATCCAGCTGGCCTTCGTCGAGCCAGTGCACGCGGCCCAGGGCATGGGTGCGCAGGCGGCGCATCAGCGGCGCCGGCAGCTCGATGCGCGAGCCGGAGTCGTGGTTGCCGGCGATCATCACGATATCCAGCTTGGGCTGTTGCTCGTGGGCCTGGACGATGAAGTCGTACAGGCGCTCCTGGGCTTTGACCGGCGGGTTGACGGTGTCGAAGATGTCGCCGGCAATCAGCAGCGCATCGGGCTGGCGCAGGCGCAGCTGGCCGAGCAGCCAGTCGAAGAAGCAGGCGTGTTCGAAGTCGCGTTCCTGGCCGTGCAGGCTCTGGCCCAGGTGCCAGTCGGAGGTGTGAAACAGACGCATGGGTGACCTGTTGATGTCGAGTCGGGCGTGGCTTGAATGGGGGCTCGCAAGGGCGCGTATGGTAACCCAACCAGGGGCGCGCATGGGCTGTACAGCGGTTGGCTTGTTCGCGCTTGGCCCAAGTGATTAAATATTTGGAAACAAGGATGTTCCATGAAGCGCACGCCCAACCCGTCTCCCGCCCACGCCGCCCCGGATGCAATGGCCCGAGGCCGGTGTGTGGGCGATGGATGAGCGTGCCTTCGTCAATGCCTGCGGCGCCAGGGATGTGCGCGCCAAGCGCGGCTTTATCGAGAACCACCTGAAGGAACGAAAATGGTAGATGTTTCCCTGAGCAAGGTTGACCTGAGCGGTTACAAGCCGAAATGGCAGGAGCGCTTCGCGTTCTTCGAAAAGAACGGCGACCCTTTCAGCCCGGCTTTCAAAGCCGCGTTCAAGGCCTTGCCGGCCGGCAAGCGCATTCTGATCAACCTGAACTTCATCGCGTTCTTCTTCGGCCCGATCTACCTGTTCGTGCTGGGCCTGTGGAAGAAAAACCTGTCGCTGCTGGGCATCGCCATCCTGGTGGGTGTGGTGCTGGGCTTCTACGAGGGTTTCACCGGCCATGCGCTGCCACGGGCGATCGACACCGGTGTCAACGTCGCCTTGTGCGTGCTGTGGGGCATGACCGCCAACTACGCCTACTACCTCAAGGAAGTGAAGGGCCGCCAGGGCTGGAACCCGTTCGAGAAGTAAGCACCACTGTACTTGTGGGGCCGGCTTGCCGGCGATAAGGCCGTCAGCCCAGATGCACAGGCCGGGCCCATGTTTGCGGGCCCGGCCTCATTGCCGGCAAGCCGGTTCCTACACGGCGTAAAAGCACTGACCTTTATGTAGGAAGCAGGCTTCCGCCTGCTCAGAAACGTCTTACAACAGCACTTCGGTTGCCTTTGTTAGGTTCGGCCTTTGCCACGCCTGACGAGGACAACGGATGTTCAACTCCCCTGCGCAACGGCGCATTCACCTGCACGCCGAGGCCTTGCCCGTCGATGCCCAGGTGCTGGCCTTCAGCGGTAGCGAAGGCATCAGCCAGCTTTATCACTTCACCATCGAACTGGTCAGCGAACAGCCCGACCTGCCGCTGCAGCGCCTGCTCGGCCAGCCAGCCTACCTGGCCTTCGACAGCCACGGCGTACATGGCGTGCTCGCCGAGGTGCGCCAGGGCAAGGTTGGCCGGCGCCTGACCCACTACCACCTCACCCTGGCCCCGCAACTGCACCGCCTGGCCCTGCGCAGCAACCTGCGGATCTTCCAGCAGCGCAGCGTGGCGCAGATCGTCGGCCAGTTGCTCGACGAGCACGGCATCCTGGCCCCGGCCTGGGAATTTCGCCTCGAGCAACCCTACCCGCTGCGCGACTACTGCGTGCAGTACGGCGAGACCGACCTGGTGTTCATCGAGCGCCTGTGCCAGGAGGTGGGCATCCATTACCGCTTCGAGCACGCCCGCGATGGCCACCGGGTGGTGTTCAGCGACCATCAGATGCACTTCCCGGCCCTGGCCCGGCCGCTGGCGTTCGTACCGGCCAATGGCATGCACGCCGACGGCCCGGTGATCAGCGCGTTCGGTGCCAGGCTGTGCACGGCTGTCAGCCGGGTCGAGTTGCGCGACCATGACTTTCGCAAGGCCAGCGCCGAAGTCGCCTACCGCCGCTCGAGCGGCGAGGGTGCCGACCTGCTGGAGCACTACACCTACCCCGGCAACCTGCTGCAGACCCTCGACCAGGCCCGCGGCCGTTCGCTGGCGCAGCGTACCCTGGAGCGCTGGCGCAGCGACCACTACCAGGCCGAGGGCGAAAGCGACGAGCCGGGGCTGCTCAGCGGGCAGTTGTTGACCCTGGGCGATCACCCGCAGCGGGCCTGGAACCAGCAGTGGCTGGTGACCCGCGTGAAGCACTGGGGCCGCCAGCCGCAGGTGCTGGAAGAGCAGGCCAACGGCGGCGACGGTGACCAGTACGGCAATACCTTCGGCGCCATCCCGTGGGATGTGATCTTCCGCCCTGAACTGACCCACTTCAAGCCGCGTGTGCCGGGCAGCCAGGCCGCACGGGTGACCGGCCCCGAAGGTGAGGAGGTGTACTGCGATGCTTTCGGCCGGGTGAAGGTGCAGTTTCATTGGGACCGCGAGGGCACTGGCAACGAGCACAGCAGTTGCTGGTTGCGCGTGGCGTCGGGTTGGGCGGGTGCCGAACACGGCCTGTTGACCCTGCCGCGTGTGGGTATGGCGGTGCTGGTGAGTTTTCTCGACGACGACCCCGACCAGCCGGTGATCACCGGCTGCCTGCCCGACAGCCTGAACATGCCGCCCTACGCCTTGCCCGAGTACAAGGCGCGCAGCGTGCTGCGCAGCCGCAGCCTGGGTGGCAGCGGTGGCTACAACGAACTGTCCATGGACGACCGCGCCGGCCAGGAGCTTTTGTACCTGCGGGCCCAGCGCAACCTCGAACAGCGGGTGGAGCGGGACAGCCGCCTGCATGTCGGCCGCCACCACCACAGGCTGGTCAAAGGCGACCACCAGCTCACGGTGGAGGCCGAGGACCTGCGCACCGTAGGCGGGGCGCGCAAGGTGCTGCTGCGTGCCAGCGACCACCTGACGGTAGAGCAGGGCAGCCACACCCGTGTCGGCACGGTGCTGCTGCAGCACGCCGGGCAGCGGGTACAGGTGTCGGCCGATGGCGAGGTGTTGGTGCAGGGCGGCGCCAGCATCACCTTGCGGGTAGGCGGCGAATACCTGGTGGTCAACGCCGGTGGCATCTTCAGCAGCAGCCCGATCCAGCTGGGCGGTGCGCCCGCTGCGGACATGCAGGCCATGCCCCTGCTGCCTGGGGGCGAGGCGCAAGCGCCTGCACCGGCAGCCTTGCCGCTGGCACCGATGATGCTGGCCCTGTTGCGCGCCAGCAAGGCCGCCGACCAGAGCTTCTGCCCACTGTGCCAGGCCTGCGCCGAGGGGCTGTGCCCAGCCGAAGGAGGCCGGCCATGACGGCATTCGACCCGTGGCAATGGATGGCCAGCCAGCGTGCCCGCGGGCATGCCATCGTGGTGATGCTGGACGAAGACGCCCAGGCCCGGCGCGCGATGATGGGCGCGTTACCCAGCGAACGCTGGTGCGCGCTGTACGACGTCACCCCCGCTGCACAACTGGCCGCGCACGGCCCCCTGTGCCTGCTGGTGGATGCCAGCGAAATGCGCTTGCTGCAAGACGACCTCGGCGCCCCGCAGCGCCACTGGGGCTGGCTGGCCAGCCTGGCCCCCGGCAGTTGGCCCGCCTGGCTCGAGCATTGGCGCCAGCGCCTGATGGTCGGCCCGGTGCTGTACCGCCTGCATGACAACCGCGTGCTGGCCCGTGCCATCGCCGCGCTCAGCGCTGCCGAGCTGCCGGCCTACCTCGGCCCGAGCATCAGCCTGTGCTACTGGCAGGGCGAGGCCTGGGCCGTCACCGACAACCCCGCCCCCGGCGATTACCCGGTGCCCGTCGACCCCGCGTGGCTGCACGTGCCCGCACCGGATGAGGGCACAACGCTGCTGGCCAATGCCGACCGTTACCTGTGCCGCCATCACTACGACCGCTACCTGCTGCTCGCCGCACAGCGGGAGCCCGATGCCTGGCTGAGCGCGGTGCTGGAGCAAGCCCGCGCCTGGGATTGGCTGGCGCCGCAACGGTTCGAGCTGTTGTTGCTCCACAGCCTGTACGCGCCCGAGTTCAAGTTGGGCGGGGAATGGGCAGCGCAGCCCGGCGAGTCATCGCACTTGCACTTCGAACGGGTGAAACGGGAGTTCCAATTGAGCCTGACAGGGAGTTCGGTATGAAAAACAAGTGGCTGTGCGGTGTTGTGGGTATCGGTGCCTTGTTGCAATTGGGGTGCACCCAGCGCGAGCCCAATACCTTCACGTTCGTGGCAGAGATGCCGCCGGGGTTTGCCTATTGGGCCGGGATGAATTATGTGCCGGAGCCAGGTACTGAATGTGCGGTAACTGATTGGCGGCGGACGATGCCGGAGATCAATCGGGACTGGCAGACGGATTACAGTCCATCAGTTGAAATTGAAATTCGAACGGTGATCAAAGGCTGTCAGATGGTGTTGCGGCATATTGAGATTCATATATTCGCTAAATATGGCAAGCAGCGTCTGGACTTCAGTTATCGCGAAGCTAATGTGGGCGTTTACTATGAGTTGGATGAGAAACATAAGCGAACGTTTGACCGGAATGGCGAGAATGTAATTTATGGGGAATGTCAGTGGCTCTTCAGGACGATTGGGCCTAAACGTGTGCTGACAAAGTTAATAGAATGCAAGAAAGACAATGAGCGTGGTGAGAAAGGGAAAGGGTTGGTGTTTGGTGCGTATCTGGTTGAACAATTGCCGGGTAAAACAATAAGAATGAATATACGGCTGAACGAAGAAGATCGCCCTTATGTGAAAGATACATGGGTAAAGGTTGCTGGTGGTTGGAAACGCTGTTTAGGCGAAGGGATGGAAGATGGCTATGGTTTTTGCAGGGGTGATCAGACTAGCTTTAGTGAATTCCTAGGTGTAGATCACCAAGTGTGTACTATTTACCCAGGTTGCAAGGAGTAGGAAATGAAGAGTATTGGTATCTTCGAGGATGACCTGTTGCAATCATTTAGTAGGCGGGTTCTTACGTGCCCTACAAGAACAGAGGTGACGAGCTTTCAGTTAGTGGACGAATTTGGTGGTGGGGAGGCTTATGGTGGGTTGCAGTTTGAGGCGATTGATAGAGAGGGCGTGGTCTATCAGGGTGTTTTAGATGGGGTCGGTGTCGGTACTGTATCTCATTACAGTGGAGGATTGGTGTTGCTGCTTTCGGCAGCGTACGTTGGGGGTGTGAAGTTTTACAGTTATCTGAGCTCGAGAGCTGATTATCCGTTGAGGATAACGGAGCTTCAAGTACGCGCAGAAAATACATTTTTCGCTAACGCAGACGGGACACGAACACGATCAAACGAGGCCATGGCGGAAGGCGAGGAGTTCTATCAAGTCGAGGTTCGTGATCTGGTAGAGCACACCAGCCATCTTCCGCCCTCCGTAGCGCGACATTTTCCTCCTGATGAGCATGCGCGCAAACTGATGCGAGGGCATGGGCAGCATGGCGTGTGCCTGAAACCAAACCGCAAGACGGTACTGGAAGTTCGCCCCCTGCGTGCCCTGCGCCCGATACTCGCAAAAAGCCATGAGTTCAGCCTGCTGAACATGTACCAACTGTCGTTGCTGGCAACCTTGAGCTATGCCCCCTTCGGCCAGAGGCCAGATGAACACCCCATCACCAGTGGTTTGGTTACGTTCCCTGAAACACCCAGTTCAGGCGACTGGTTCGCCAGCAAGTTGAATAGGTTCGAAGAGACACGTGAACTGGATGCTGCATTGCCGGGCGCTTATTTGCCGCTGCTGGAGGAGGTCGCCTACTCCGCGCGGTGGGAGGTCGTACCGTTTGATCCTGATTTGTACCCGGAAAATGATCCGGCCTTGGGCAATGATCAGGAAAGCCCAGTGAGAGTGGACTTCCTGGATGACCGTGGGCAACGCAGGGCGACGGACACCCAGGCCTACGCGACCCACAGCGACGAGCATCTGCTGATCGCGATTCGAGGTACTAACGAAATTCCGGCAGATCTGATTCGTGACATCGACTTCGCCCAGGTGGAGTTCACCGAAGGAAAAGGCCGTGCGCACAAGGGATTTTACGAAGCAGCAGTCACCGCCTTTCGCTTCGCTGAACGCTATATCTCCAGATTTCACACAAACCAACAGGTAATCATCTGCGGCCACAGCCTCGGTGGCGCCATCGCCCTGCTGTTGTCGGAAATGATCCGCCGCAAGAGACCAGGCATCGACCTGCAGCTCTACACCTTCGGCGCCCCCCGGGCCGGCGATGCAACCTTCGTGCAGAGTGCTGCAAGCCTTACCCACCATCGCATCGTCTACAACAACGACCCGGCACCCAGCGTGCCGGCAACCTGGATGCACAAGCCCCTGGAGCTGACGCGGCAGAGCCTTGAGCAGTTCAAGGTGGATGCGATCCTGGGCACGCGCAAATCCCTCACCAGCCTGATTCTCGAACCTGGCCAGCCCTACGAGCACCATGGGCAGATGCGCCATTTCATGGTCTTGCCGCTGGTCGAAGGGCGCACCTCTGCGGTGCTGTGGACGCCGGGCTGCCAGAGCATCACCGAAGGGGAGGTGTGCGACCGCATGCTGCGGGCCAAGGACGGGTTGCCCGAACGCCGGGCGTTCGTCGACACCTTGTTCCTGTCTGCCGACCACCGGATGATCCGCTACATCCCCGGTTGCTGGGCGGCCTTGCGCCGTTACCAGGAGGCCTTGCGCGAGCGTACCGCGCCGGTGACCCGGCGTGAGCTCGAGCTGTTGACCGGGCTGATTCGCCCGCTGGAGCAGCAACTGGGTTACCGGCATGCCGCGCTCAGCCGTGCCGACCCGTACCGGCACGTTCAGCAGATCAGCCTGCAGATGCTCGAGGAGGAGATCGGGCGGCTGAAGGCCTTGCTCAGGCGCTTGCAGGACCTGGCCCATACTCAGGTTGATGCGACCATGCTCTACGGCGAGTTGGCCGGCACGCAACGGCTGGCCGAGGCGCTGGAGCGCTGGCATGCCCACCCCGAGAACAACCGCGCCGAGCAGTTGGCCATGGCGCCGCCCGAACTGGCGCCATCGTTGCCGGATATCAAGGTGGTGACCTTCGAGCAGATCATGGCCAGCCTGGATGACCCGTTCGGGTTGATTTGAGGGGGAGCCGCTATCGGCAAGCCAGGCATGATCACTGTAGGAGCCGGCTTGCCGGCGATAGGGCCGTGAGCCCAGATGCACAAGCCGGCCGACGTTTGCAGGCCCGGCCTCATCGCCGGCAAGCCGGCTCCTACAGGATCGCGCGCAGCCTGGGTCCAGCGCGGTACCTGTGGGAGCGGCTTCAGCCGCGAAGCAGACGCCGCGCTAGATGGCACCGGCTTCGCCGGTGTTCGCGGCTGAAGCCGCTCCCACAGAATCTTCGTTAAATCAACGAGTTGTGATTTGCTCCATAGGAGCCGGCGTAGCGGTTGCCGGGTTACTTGGGATACAGCGGCGGCAAGTTGCCCGACTCACCGCCAGGGGCCAGCAACTGCTCGGCTGGCGGGATCGCCCCGATCGCCCGCCACAGCTCGTCACCATGCCAGTACTGGCCACCCTCGCTGTACAACGCCCCGTTCAACCCATCCAGCGCATCCGACAGCGGCACGAAGCGCGCGGCCATTTCGGCCAGGGTTTCCGGTTGCTGGCGCGCCCAGGCGTCCAGCGCCTGGCGGGTGGCCTGGGGGTCGTTGGCCTGGCACGCGCGCTTGAGGTCGTCCAGCAGCGTGCGCGGGCTCGGGCCGCTTTGCGCGGCGCGCAGCACCGCCGGTTGCGAACGGGCGCGCCACCACAGGGCGAAGCCGAGCACGGTGGTCAGGGCAAACACCAGGGTCGCCAGTTGCCAGGGCCACAGTGGCCGTTGCCCGGCGTTGCTGTCGCCTACTGGCGTGTCGGCGCTCAGGGCCGGGTTGTCCTGTACGTTCAGGGTGCGGGCCGGCAAGCTGCTTTGCTCCAGGTGGTCTTCGAGGGTGTTCCACCAGGTGACTTCCAGCGCCGGCAACGCCAGTTCGCCGCTGTGGGTGGGCACCAGGGCCTCGCGCTCTTCGCGGTTGGCGACCATGCCGCGCTCGCTGATTTCGTTGCGCAGCAACGGCTGGTCGGGGTAGCGGCGCAGGCCCGTGGCCTCGGTGGCCGGCAGCGGCGGCAACTGGGTGCTCGACAGGCCTTCGGCGCGCAGGGTCACGTTGCGGGTCAGCGAGTCGCCGATCTGCGTGGGCTGGCTGGCCGGGTCGGGGTTCCAGTGTTCTTCCAGGCTGAGGCTGCGGGCCGGCAGCCAGGGGCGGCCCTTGGGGTAGCTGGCCGGGATCGGTTTGACCGTAAGCTGCAGTGGCAAGGAGCTGACCTGTACCTGACGCCCGACCCGCGGGGTGCCTGCGGGTTGTTCGCCGTTGTCGGCGGCGGTGGCGGTAAAGTTCAGCGGCGGGATTTGCAGCTGGCCGCTTTGTTGCGGGTAGAGCGCGTAGCGGGTTTCGATGACCCCGTGGCGCACGCCGTTGATGTCCTTTTCATAGGTGCGCGACTCGCCCAGCGGGTCGACCTTGGCGTTTTCCAGTTGCAGCGGGCTGAGGTTGCTGTCGTCGTACAGCGCCACCGAGTGGTAGATGCGCAGGGTCAGCACGGCCTGGGCCTGCACGTACACCTCGGAGCTGTCGAGGGTGGCTTCGACGAACACCTGGGAGGCGATGTCGGGGCGCTGGCTGTCGGCCTGCTGCACCTGCAGGTCGATGGCCTGGCTGCGCGCGCGGCCCAGTTGCAGCTCGGGAATGCGCAAGCTGCCGCTGCGCCGCGGCAGCAGGGTGATGATCCAGCGGGTGCTGGCGCGGGTTTCGCCGTCGAGGCTGTGCAGGCTGTTGAGCTGGCGCGTGCCGCGCACCTCGAAGTCGCCCTCCAGCGCGCTCAGGTCGGGCTTGCCGAATTGGGTGACGTCCTGGCTTTCGAGGGTCAGCTCGAGGGTTTCACCTGCCTCCAGGCGGCTGCGGTCGACACTGGCTTGCAGGGTCGGCTCGGCCAGGGCCGCAAGGCTCCACAGCAGGCCAAGTACAAAGACGCCGAAGCGACTCATCGTGGGGTTTCCTGATGCAATTGCTGTTCATACCAGAATTTGCGGCGCAGCAGCTCGGCGGGGTTGTCGGGGATTTCCCGCAACCACTGCTCCAGGGCCTGGCGCTGTTCGGCGTCGAGGCTGGTGGAGACCGGCCGCTGCGGCGGCTGGGTGACTGTATCGTCGTCGCCACCGGCAGTGCCCGGTGGTGCCTGGGTGTTGCTCGAGGCCTCGGTGGAGGCCTGGGCTTGTGCCTGGTCATCGTTGCCCGGGGTGCCTTCGGCCTGGCTGCTGGCCGAGCTGCTGTTGCCTTCGGTCTGCTTGCCGGGGCTGCCCTGGGCATCGTCGTTGCCTGGCTGCTGTTCGGCCTTGGCGTCGCGCTGCTGCAACAACTGCTGCACCAGAGCCTGGTTGTCCAGCGCGGCCTTGAGGTCGGGCTGGCGCTCCAGGGCCTGCTCGTAGGCGTCCAGCGCGGCTTCCAGCTCACCGGCGCGGGCCAGGGCGTTGCCTCGATTGTAGTGGGCGGCGGCGTCGTTGCCCTGGGCAAACGCGGCGGCTGCACCTTCGAAGTCACCGGCCTGGTACAGCGCCATGCCGCGCCATTGCGGGTCTTCGAAGTGCCGCGCGGCCGCGGCCGGCTGCTGGCGCTGCAACAGCTGCTGGCCTTGCTGGTCGGGGCGCAGCCACAGGTCGTTGAAGCCGAAAGCGTAGCTTTGTTGCGGCAAGGCCAGCAGCAGCGGCAGGCAGAACAGCCAGCCGCGCCGCCCGGCACAGGCAGCCAGCAGCAGTAACGGCAGCAGCAGCCAGTAGCCTTGGTCGGCCCAGCTGTCCAGTTGCACGGTCTGGCCGTCGTCGCGCAGCAGGCGCGGGTTGTCGAATAGCCCCAGGCCGCGCAGGTCGAGGTCGTCGATGCGGGCGTGGCGGTAGCGCCCGCCGGTACCGCTGACGAAGGCCTTGAGTGCGGCGCTGTCCAGGCGCGGCAGAAGGATGGCGCCGTGCTCGTCCTTGAGGTATTCGCCGCTGGCCTGGCGCACCGGTGCGCCTTCGCCGCTGCCGATGCCCAGCATCAACAGGCTCGGGCCCTGGCGGCCGAGTGCCTTGACGATGCCGTCACGCTCCTGCTCGCTCAGCGACGAGCCGATCAACAGCAGCCGGCCCTGGCCCAGACCGCTTTGGGCCAGCAGCGCCAGGCCTTTTTGCACGGCAAGGTCGGCGCGCTGGCCGGGCTGCGGCATGATCGACGGGTCGACGGCCTCCAGCAGGTTGCGGGTGGTGCTCAAATCGTCCGACAGCGGCACCAGGGTGTGGGCACTGCCGGCATAGACGATCAGCGCGGTCTGGCTGTCGCTGCGGTGTTCGAGCAGGTCGAGGACCTTGCGCCGGGCCTGCTCCAGGCGGTTGGGGGCGCTGTCTTCGGCGAGCATCTGCGGGGTCAGCTCGAGCAGGATCACCAGCGGGTCGGCGGGGCGCTGGCGGGTTTCTTCCAGGCGCTGCCAGCTGGGGCCGAGCAGGGCCAGCACCACCAGCAGCCAGGCCAGGCCCAGGGCCACCCAGGGCAGCTTGCTGGTGCTGCCGCTGCCGCCACCCAGCAGCACGGCATGGAAGGGCTGGGGCAGAATCAGCTGCCAGCGCCCGGCGCGCTTGCGCCGGTGCCAGAGCTTGAACAGCAGCCAGCCGAGCAGCGGTATCACCAGCAGCCAGAGCGGGCGCAGCCATTGTGGCCAGAGGTCGATCATCGCCGCTTCCTCAGGCGCAGGCGCTTGAGGCGCTGGCGCCATTCCGGGTGGGGCTGCAGAAAGCGCGGCTTGCGCAGCAGGCGTTGCAGCAGGTTGTCCGGCCATTGCACGGCCACCACCAGCAGCACGCTGAGCAGCAGCGCCAGGGCCAGCGGCCAGGCATACAACTCTTTGGCGGTGCGCGCCTGGGTGGGTTGCTGGGCCACCGGCTCCAACTGGTCGAGGGTATCGCCGATGGCGTTGAGCTCGGCGCCGTCATGGGCGCGGAAGTAGGCGCCATGGGTGATGTCGGCGATCTCCTTGAGCGAGGCTTCGTCCAGGTCCAGGCTCGGGTTCAGCCCGAGCAGGCCCGGGGTGCCGCTGGCCTCGGGGTTGGCGCCGATGCCGATGGCGTAGATGCGCACGCCTTCCTGTGCGGCCAGGCGGGCGGCGGTCAGCGGGTGGATCTGCCCGCCGTTGTTGGCGCCGTCGGTGATCAGGATCAGCACCCGGCTTTGTGCCGGGCGCTGGCGCAGGCGCTTGACGGCAAGGCCGATGGCATCACCGATGGCGGTGTTCTTGCCGGCGATGCCGATCTGCGCCTCGTCGAGGAAGGTGCGCACGGTACGCCGATCGAAGGTCAGCGGGGCTTGCAAGTAAGCCTGGCTGCCGAACAGGATCAGGCCGACGCGGTCGCCCTGGCGGTCCTGTAGAAAGTCGCCCATCAGCGCCTTGACCAGGTCCAGGCGGCTGATTTCGTCGTTTTGCCATTGCATGTCGGGGAAGTCCATGGAGCCGGACACATCCACCGCCACCAACAGGTCGCGCCCGCTGGCCGACACCGGTACCGGGTCGCCCAGCCACTGCGGGCGGGCCGCGGCCAGCAACAGCAGCAGCCAGATCAGCACGAACGGCGCCTGCTGGCGCCAGGTTGGCAGGTTCAGCCGTGCGCGGCGCCCAGCCAGGCCTTCGAGCTCGTCAAGAAAGCCCACCTTGAGCACCGGCTCGCCGCTGTCGGCGGCAGGCAGCAGCAGGCGCGCCAGCCAGGGCAGCGGCGCCAGGGCGAACAACCAGGGCCAGGCCAGTTCAAACATGTTTGCGAATCCAGGTTTCCACCGCCTGGGCGAGCCCGACGATGGCTTTGTCGTCGAGTTTGCACTCGGGCTTGTAGGCGCCTTCGACCAGTACCATCCAGCGGGTCAGGCCGGCGGCCGGGCAGCGGTTGTCGAGAAACGCCAGCCACTGGCGGCCGTTGAGAGTATGGCTGTTGGCCCCGGGGTAGTGGTTGCGGCACAGGCGCTTGAGCAGGGCGTTGATTTGCTGCAGCCAGGCCCCGGCCGGGGCGCCGTCGTAGGGGCGCGGCAGGCGGGCGAGTTCGGCCAGGGCTTCGATGCGCACCGGGTCCAGGGGAAGTTCGGCGCGTACCACCTTGCGCTTGCCCGGGCGCCATTTGCGCAGGCGCCAGCCGGCGTAGCCGAGCAGTGGCAGCAGGGCGAGCAGCAGCCACCAGCCCGGGGCCGGCGGCCACAGGCCGATGGCCGGCGGGGCGATCAGCGGCTGCAGCTGGTCGAGCGGGTTCATTGGCCGCTCCGTGGCCGCTGGGCGTTCAGGTATTCGCGCAGTTGCTCGATCATTTCGCTTTGGGTGCTCAGCGGCATCAGCACCACGCGCAGTTTCTGCGCCAGCAGTTCCCAGCGCTCGATGCGCGCCTCGGCCTGTTCGCGGTAGGCCTGGCGCAGGCTGGCGTCGAGGGTGTCGAGCTCCAGTTGTGCGCCGCGCTGGGCGAAGCGCAGCAGGCCGGCGGCGGGCAGGGCGTGGTCGAGGGGGTCGCTGACTGGCAGCAGCAGCACGTCGCAGTGGCGCGATAGCATGGCCAGGTGCTGCTCGACGCTGGCGCTGAGCGCACGTTCGTCGCAGATGACAATGGCCAGGCTGCCGGGGCGCAGCACCTCACGCGCACGGCGCAGGGCAAGGCCCAGGCTGTCAGGTTGCGGTGTGGCCTCGGTGTGCAGGGCCTGGTTGATCCGCGCCAGGCGGTTGAGCAGTTGCAGCAGGCTCTGCTTGCTGCGCCGGGGCTTGATTTCGTGGTTTTCGTTGTCGCCGAACACCAGCCCGCCGATGCGGTCGTTGTGGCCCAGCGCCGCCCAGCCGAACAGCGCTGCGGCCTGGGCCGCCAGCACCGACTTGAACATCAGCCCCGAGCCGAAGAACAATCGCTGGCTCTGCTCGACCATGATGAAGATCGGCCGCTCGCGTTCTTCGTGGAACAGCTTGGTGTGGGGCTCCTGGGTACGCGCGGTGACGCGCCAGTCGATGTTACGCACATCATCACCAGCCTGGTACACGCGCACCTGGTCGAAGTCGACGCCGCGCCCGCGCAGCTTGGAGTGGTGCAAGCCCACCAGCGGGCTGCGCTGGCCGGGCCGCGAGAACAGCTGGATTTCGCGCACGCGGTGGCGCATGTCGATCAGTTCGGACAGGCCTATGCGGATGCCGGGCTCGGCCAGCTGCGAGGTGGGCATGGGGTCAGGCCACGGCGACCACGTCGAGGATGCGCTGCACCACGCGGTCCTGGTCGACCCCGGCGGCCTCGGCCTCGAACGAGAGGATGACGCGGTGGCGCAGCACGTCGAACAGCACCGCCTGGATATCCTCGGGGCTGACGAAGTCGCGCCCGGCCAGCCAGGCGTGGGCCCGGGCGCAGCGGTCGAGGGCGATCGAGCCGCGCGGGCTTGCGCCGTAGGCGATCCAGTCGGCCAGCTCGCTGTCGAACTTGGCCGGGGTGCGGGTGGCCATCACCAGTTGCACCAGGTATTCCTCCACCGCATCGGCCATGTACAGGCCGAGGATTTCCTTGCGCGCGGCGAAGATCGCCTGCTGGCTGACCCGCCGCTCGGGCTTGACCTCGCCGCCCAGCGCCTCGCCGCGGGCCTGGAGCAGGATGCGCCGCTCGACCGCGGCATCGGGGAAGCCGATTTTCACGTGCATCAGAAAGCGGTCGAGCTGGGCTTCGGGCAGCGGGTAGGTGCCTTCCTGCTCGATGGGGTTTTGCGTGGCCATCACCAGAAACAGCGGCGACAGCTCGTAGGTGCTGCGTCCGACGCTGACCTGGCGCTCGGCCATGGCTTCGAGCAGCGCCGACTGCACCTTGGCCGGTGCGCGGTTGATTTCGTCGGCCAGCACCAGGTTGTGGAAGATCGGCCCTTGCTGGAACACGAAGCTGCCGGTTTCGGGGCGGTAGATTTCGGTGCCGGTGATGTCGGCCGGCAGCAGGTCGGGGGTGAACTGGATGCGGTGGAACTGCGCCTCGATGCCTTCGGCCAGCTCTTTGATGGCCTTGGTCTTGGCCAGGCCCGGCGCGCCCTCCACCAGCATGTGGCCGTCGGCCAGCAGCACGATCAGCAGGCGCTCGACCAGTTTTTCCTGGCCGAGAATCTGGGAGGAGAGAAAGGTGCGCAGCGCGATCAGCGCTTCACGATGTTCCATCGTCGACGGTTCCTGGGGATGGGCCTGGGCGCGCGGGGGCGGTTGCCGGGCAGAGGGCTGATACTTTAATCCATCCGGGGGGGTGGCGACCAATGGCGCTGGGTAAATATCGCGAAAAGGACGGGGTATAGGGCTAAAGGCTGCGGCTTGCGCTGATGCAGCCTTTGTGTACCTGCTGGTCGTTCAGCTCGTTTGATTTGGTTTGGTTTGGTTTGGTTTTGGAATTTTTATGCGCATTCATTTGCTGTATTGACGCTTATTCACCTTTCCGCCCTGACGGCGGCTTACTTTTTGAAGCATCAAAAAGTAAGCAAAAAATGCTCGCTCCATTCATCCGGCCCCTGCGCTGCGCTCCGGGGTACCCTCACTCCGGGCTTGCTCCGGGGGTACGCGCCGACGGGCCGTCCCTGGCCCGATCGGCGCTCGACCGGCATCCATGCCGGT
>NZ_JBJDNC010000040.1:0-55565 GCF_044900265.1 Pseudomonas sp. NPDC089406
TGACCGTATCAAGCTGAGGCTTAATGGCCTGAGCCCTGTTGAGTACAGGACTCAGGCTGCTGCCTAGAGCTGTCCAACTTTTTGGGGGCAGTCCAGGATTGCGCAAAAGCTCAAGCAAGCGCAGCACCTGTGGGAGCAACTGCCTTGTGCTGCCTGAACCGGCCTCATCGCCGGCAAGCCGGCTCTCATAGAACAAACTACAACTCATTGATTTAGCAGGGGCCCGTGGGAGCGGGCTTGCCCGCGAACACCGGCGAAGCCGGTGCCAGACACCGCGTCGCCTGCTTCGCGGGCAAGCCCGCTCCCACAGGTACCGCGGCGGGCTCGTGCCCAGTTCTCTGCGCGACAGCGCAGCCCGAAGGGCTGGGTGATCTCCTACAGGTACGGCACTGGCCTGAAGCTTATGCAGGCCCTGTGGGAGCGGCTTTAGCCGCGAAGCAAGCAACGCGATATATGGCACCGGCTTTGCCGGTGTTCGCGGTGGTCCGGCACTCCGGTGAACCCGCTCCCACAGAACAACGCAGGTTTGCGGCCTGCGCGTTACCTGTGGGAGCGGGCTTGCCCGCGAAGAGGCCGGCAGCCCTACCCTTTGCGCCAAGCCTTGCGCAAGCGCATCAACGCCTCGGCAATCTGCCCCTCCGGCACCGCCGCAAACCCCAGCACCAGCCCCGCCCTTTCATCCACAGGCACCTCGCTGTCCGGCAACCAGTAACCGCTCAACGGGTTGACCTCCACCCCAGCCGCCTCAGCCCGCGCCACCAGCTCCTGCTCCCGGGCAAAGTTATCCACAGCCACCTTTACATGCAGCCCCGCCGCCACCTCCGGCATTGCCCCCAGCCCGGCAACCTCCGCAGGCCACCCGGCCTTGAGCACGTTGCGCCGGCTCAGCGCGGCTTTACGCATACGCCGGATATGCCGTTGGAAGTGCCCTTGGGCCATGAACTCGGCCATCACGCACTGGGTGCTCACCTCTGAATGGCGCACCGTCAAAGCACGGCCCTGGCTGAAGGCCTGCACCAGGCGCCGCGGCAACACCAGGTAGCCCAGGCGCAAGGCGGGGAAGGCAACCTTGCCGAAAGTGCCGACGTACAACACCCGGCCCTGGCGGTCCAACGCGGCCAGCGGCGCCAGTGGCGCGCCGCTGTAGCGGTACTCGCCGTCGTAGTCGTCCTCGATCACCCAGCCCTCCTGGCGCTCGGCCCAGGCCAGCAGCGCCAGGCGCCGGGCCAGGCTCATGGTCACCCCGGTGGGGTACTGGTGCGCCGGGGTGACGTAGGCCACCCGGCAGTCGCTCAACCCGGCCAGCCGCGCGCAATCCATGCCCTCGTCGTCCACCAGTACGCCGCGCAGCTGGGCACCGGCCATGGCGAAGGCATTGCCGGCCGCGCGGTAGCCAGGGTTTTCCACAGCCACACCGTCACCGGGCTGTAACAGCAGCTGTGCACAAAGGCTGATGGCCTGCTGTGCGCCACTGGTGATCACAATTTGTTCAGCGCTGCAAGTCAGGCCGCGGGAGCGGCGCAGGTAGGTGGCGATCAATTCACGCAGGGGCAACTCCCCTGCCGGGTCACCGTAGCCAAGCAGCGCAGCATCGGGGTTTCGCCAGAAACCCGCTTGCAGCTTGGCCCACACGTCGAAAGGGAACAGATCGAAGGCCGGCACTCCCACCCGAAATGCGCGTGGCGCGCCCGTGCGAGGCAGCGGTAAGTGATGGTTTTTCAGGCGCTGCAAAGGCTCGCTGGAGGCCTCTGAACTGGATGAATCCTCAGTATCAGAAGCCTGAAATGTGGATAACTCTGTTGATAACCCACGGGATAACCCTGTGGATAGTTGTGTGGATAGTTTTGGTAGCTGGCTTACATAAGTGCCGTCGCCCACCCGGCTTTCGATGAAGCCTTCGGCGTACAGCTGGTCGTAGGCACGCACCACGCTGTTGCGCGACAAACCCAGCACCAACGCCAGGTCACGGGTGGCCGGCAGCCGTGTGCCGCTGCCCAGGCGGCCATCCAGTACCCGCGCGCGCAACGCCTGATACAGCTGCTGGCTGAGGCCACGGCGGCGGTCGAGGGTGATACCGGCCGGGTCGAAGGGCAACGCGTGGGTGTGCTCGCTCATGGCATTGGACCTATGAAAACAGTCATGAATGGCTCTTACACAGAGCCAATAGCCTGCCTAGGATGGAGCCACAGCACAAGGAACACCGGCATGTACAACAGCAAACCCCATCAGGAACACAACGTTGAAGCGTTGCACCGGCACATGCTCGACACCCGCCTGGCCATGCTGGTCAGCCATGGCGAGCAGGGCCTGCTGGCCACCCACCTGCCGGTGCTGGTAGCCACCGACGAAGGCGAATTCGGCACCGTTTACGCCCACCTGGCCCGGGCCAACCGCCAGTGGCAGGACCTGGAGCGCGGCGCCGAGGCGCTGCTGGTATTCCCCGGCGCCGACGCCTACGTCAGCCCAGGCTTCTACCCGAGCAAGGCCGACAACCCCCAGGTGGTGCCCACCTGGAACTACACCGCCGTGCACGCCTACGGGCCGGCCGAGGTCATCCACGAAGCAGCGCCGCTGCTGGACATCGTCAGCCGCCTGACCGAGCGCCACGAACAGGGCCGCGACAAACCCTGGCAAGTCGCCGACGCGCCAGCGGATTACCTCGAAGGCATGCTGCGCGCCATCGTCGGCGTCCGCCTGCCCATCGCCCGCCTGCAAGGCGCGCGCAAGCTCAGCCAGAACCGCTCGGCGCAGGATATTGCCGGCGTGCGTGAGGGCCTGGCCGCCAGCCCCGATTACCTCGACAACCAACTGGCGGCGCAAATGCGCCACCTCTGAAGGAACAAGCCCATGCCCAACATCACCCTGCGCCCCGTCAGCGCCGAAGACCACGCCGCCTGGCTTGCCCTGTGGCAGGCCTACCTGCGCTTCTACCAGACCGAACTGGCCGAAGCCGTCAGCCTCAGCACCTGGCAACGCCTGCTCGACCCGAACGAGCCCACTCACTCGACCCTGGCCTGGGTCGATGGCCAGGCGGTGGGCATGGTCAACTTCATCTACCATCGTTCCAACTGGAGCATCGAGAATTCCTGTTACCTGCAGGACCTGTATGTGAACAGCGAGGTACGTGGCCTGGGCATCGGCCGCCAGCTGATCGAGCACGTGTACGCCACGGCCAAGGCTGACGGCTGCATCAAGGTGCACTGGCTGACCCACGAGACCAACGCCACCGCCATCAGCCTGTATGAGCAGGTTGCCGAGCGCCCCGGCTTCATTCAATTTCGCAAAGGGTTGTAAGGCACATGACTGAAGCACTGAACTGGAAGCCGGCCGGCACGCCCGATGCCGAGCCCCTCGACGGGCGTTTCATCCGCCTGGAAAAACTCGACCCGGCGCGCCATGGCGACGACCTCTGGGAGGTGTTGCAAGGCCGGGGCTGCGACCCGCTGTTGTGGGACTACCTGCCCTATGGCCCGTTCAGCGAGCGCGCAAGCTTCGACCGCTGGCTCGAAGGCAACGCAGCCGGGCGCGACCCGCTGTTTTACAGCGTCATCGACCGCACCAGCGGCCAGGTGCAAGGCATTCTCAGCTACATGTCGATCGTGCCCGAGCAGGGCCGCTTCGAAATCGGCCACATCGCCTTTGGCGCGGCCATGCAGCGCACCCCGAAAGGCACCGAGGCCGTGTACCTGCTGGGCAAGCTGGGCTTCGAGCTGGGCAACCGCCGCCTTGAGTGGAAGTGCAATGACGCCAACGCCCGCTCCAAGCGCGCTGCCGAGCGCTTCGGTTTCGCCTTTGAAGGGGTGTTCCGCCAGCACATGGTGGTGAAGGACCGTAACCGCGACACCGCCTGGTATTCGATCACCGATGGCGAGTGGCCGGCGGTGGCAGCGGGGTTCGAGCGCTGGTTGAGTGATGCAAACCAACAGCCAGAAGGTCAGATAGAGACGCTCGAGGCATGCCGCAAAGGCTGAACGATTTGCTGGAACTTCCGGCCTCTTCGCGGGCAAGCCCGCTCCCACAGGTACCGCGCTGCTCTCAGGCTTGGCGCGATCCCTGTGGGAGCGGGCTTGCCCGCGAAGAGGCCGGAAAATCCAACACAAAAAAAAGGGGAGCATTCGCTCCCCAGAGGTTAACCGCTTGCAGATGAGGGCCTGCTAATCAGCCCTCGATCTCGATCAGGATCTCGCCCGGGGTGACCCGGTCGCCCTTGGCCACGTGGATGGCCACGACCTTGCCGGCGATGGCCGCCTGCACCTCGGTCTCCATCTTCATGGCTTCGGTGATCAGCACCGCCTGGCCGGCCTTGACCACATCGCCTTCCTTGACCAGCACATCGACGATGTTGCCCGGCATGGTGGTGCTGACGTGACCCGGCGCGCTGGCTTGCTTGCGCTTGCTGCTGCCGCCGCCGACGAACTCGTTGAGCGGCTCGAAGACCACTTCTTCCGGCATGCCGTCGATGGACAGGTAGAAGTGGCGCTTGCCTTCGGCCTTGACGCCCACGCCGGTGATGTCGACGCGGTAGGTTTCGCCGTGCACGTCGATGACGAACTCGGTCGGCACGCCTTCACCACCGGCCGAGGCCACGGCGCCGGCTTCCGGGATCGGCAGCAGGGCTTCGGGGGCCAGGGTGCCGGCTTCACGCTCTTCGAGGAACTTGCGCCCGATGTCCGGGAACATGGCGAAGGTCAGCACGTCTTCTTCACTGCGCGCCAGGGCGCCGATGTCGGCACGCAGCTTGGCCATTTCCGGCTTGAGCAGGTCGGCCGGGCGCACGTCGATCAGCTCTTCGCTGCCGATGGCCTGGCGGCGCAGTTGCTCGTTGACCACGCCCGGGGCCTTGCCGTAGCCGCCTTGCAGGTACAGCTTCACCTCGTTGGTGATGGTCTTGTAGCGCTCGCCGGCCAGCACGTTGAAGAACGCCTGGGTGCCGACGATCTGCGAGGTGGGGGTTACCAGCGGCGGGAAGCCGAGGTCTTCACGTACCCGCGGGATCTCCGCCAGCACTTCGTTCATGCGGTTGAGCGCGCCTTGCTCCTTGAGCTGGTTGGCCAGGTTGGAAATCATCCCGCCCGGCACCTGGTTGACCTGCACGCGGGTATCCACGGCGGTGAACTCGCTCTCGAACTGGTGGTACTTCTTGCGCACGGCGTAGAAGTACAGGCCGATCTCCTGCAGCAGCTGCAGGTCCAGGCCGGTGTCGAACTCGCTGCCCTTGAGCGCGGCGACCATCGACTCGGTGCCCGGGTGGCTGGTGCCCCAGGCAAAGCTGGAGATGGCGGTGTCGATGTGGTCGGCACCGTTTTCCACAGCCTTGAGCTGGCACATGGCAGCCAGGCCGGCGGTGTCGTGGGAGTGAATGAACACCGGCAGCGACTGCTCGGCCTTCAGCGCCCGTACCAGCTCGCCGGTGGCGAACGGGGTCAGCAGGCCGGCCATGTCCTTGATCGCGATCGAGTCGCAGCCCATGGCTTCCATCTGCTTGGCCTGGGCGACGAAGGCGTCGATGGTGTGCACGGGGCTGACGGTGTAGGCGATGGTGCCCTGGGCGTGCTTGCCGGCGGCTTTCACCGCCTCGATGGCCACGCGCAGGTTACGCACGTCGTTCATGGCGTCGAAGATGCGGAACACGTCGATGCCGTTGACCGCGGCCTTGGCGACGAAAGCCTTGACCACGTCGTCGCTGTAATGGCGGTAGCCCAGCAGGTTCTGACCGCGCAGGAGCATCTGCAGGCGGGTGTTGGGCAGTGCGTTGCGCAGCTTGCGCAGGCGCTCCCACGGGTCTTCCTTCAAGAAGCGCACGCAGGCGTCGAAGGTGGCGCCGCCCCAGACTTCCAGCGACCAGTAGCCCACCTGGTCGAGCTTGTCGCAGATCGGCAGCATGTCTTCGGTGCGCATGCGGGTGGCCAGCAGGGACTGGTGGGCGTCGCGCAGGATCGTGTCGGTAACAAAGATTTTCTTGGACATTATTCGGTTCCTCACAGGCCTGCGTGGGCGGCGATGGCGGCGGCGATGGCCAGGGCCAGCTCTTCGGGTTTGCGCTTGATCGAGTAGTTGGTCAGTTCGGGGTGGCTTTCGACGAAGCTGGTGTTGAACTGGCCGCTACGGAATTCCGGATTGCGCAGGATTTCCTGGTAGTACGCGGCGGTGGTCTTCACCCCTTGCACGCGCATGTCGTCCAGGGCCCGCAGGCCGCGGTCCATGGCTTCTTCCCAGGTCAGCGCCCAGACCACCAGCTTCAGGCACATGGAGTCGTAGAACGGTGGGATGGTGTAGCCGGTGTAGATCGCCGTGTCGGTGCGCACGCCCGGGCCGCCCGGGGCGTAGTAACGGGTGATCTTGCCGAAGCTGGGCAGGAAGTTGTTCTTCGGGTCTTCGGCGTTGATACGAAACTGCAGGGCGAAGCCGCGGTGCTGGATGTCTTCCTGCTTGATCGACAGCGGCAGGCCCGAAGCGATGCGGATCTGCTCGCGGACGATATCGATGCCGGTGATCTCTTCGGTGATGGTGTGTTCCACCTGCACCCGGGTGTTCATCTCCATGAAGTACACCTCGCCATCGGCGAGCAGAAACTCCACGGTACCGGCGTTCTCGTAGTCCACCGCCTTGGCTGCGCGTACGGCCAGGTCGCCGATGTAGGCGCGCTGCTCGGGGGTCAACTGCGGGCTTGGGGCAATCTCGATGAGCTTCTGGTTGCGGCGCTGGATCGAGCAGTCACGCTCGAACAGGTGCACCACGTTGCCGAAGCTGTCACCGAGGATCTGCGCCTCGATGTGCTTGGGGTTGACGATGCACTTTTCCAGGAACACTTCGGCCGAACCAAAGGCCTTGGTAGCTTCGGAGATGACCCGCGGGAAGTTCTGTTCCAGTTCCTCACGGCTGTTGCAGCGGCGGATACCACGCCCGCCACCCCCGGAGGTGGCCTTGAGCATCACCGGGTAACCGATGCGCTCGCCCTCGCTCAGGGCTTCGTGAATGTCGGCAACGTTGCCTTCGGTGCCGGGGGTAACCGGTACACCGGCCGCGATCATGGTGCGGCGGGCCTCGGTCTTGTCGCCCATGCGGCGAATCACGTCGGCGGCCGGGCCGATGAACTTGATCCCGCGCTCGGCGCAGATTTCTGCCAGTTCAGCGTTTTCCGACAGGAAACCGTAACCCGGGTGCAGGGCGTCACAGCCGGTTTCCACAGCAAGGTTCACCAGCTTGCGCGGGTTCAGGTAGCCGGCCAGGGGCTCGGCACCGATGCTGTAGGCCTCGTCGGCGCGCTTGACGTGCAAGGCGTGCCGGTCGGCGTCGGAATAGATCGCAACAGAGCGAATGCCCATCTCGGCGCAGGCCCGCACGATTCGGACTGCGATTTCACCCCGGTTGGCGATCAGGATTTTTTTTATCACTGGATTCTTCCCAAAGCCGTAGGAACAGACGATCCGGTTCTACCGGTCGGCGCGTGACCAGACGTTGCTGGCCAGTCGCACAGTCACCCTAGCGCTGAAGGTCGATAAACAAAAATCAATATTTGTTAGAGGCTGCATAAGCAAAAGCTTATAGTTGAGTAACAAGGTATTGCCGATGGCGGGATAAAAATGCGTAAGTCATTGATGCGTATGACTTTGCGTCAATTGCAGGTGTTCAACGAGGTGTGCGATTTGCGCTCCTACAGCCGGGCGGCCGAAGAGATGGCGCTGACGCAACCCGCCGTAAGTCTACAGATCCGCCAGCTCGAGGAGCTGGTGGGCCAGCCGCTGTTCGAGTACGTCGGCAAGAAGCTCTACCTGACCGAAGCCGCCGAAGCGCTGCAGCGCGCCAGCCGGGATATCTTCGGGCGCCTGGAGAACCTCGACATGCAGCTGTCGGACATGCAGGGCTCACTGCAGGGGCAGTTGAAACTGGCGATCGAGTCCAGCGCCAAGTACTTCGTGCCACACCTGTTCGCCGCCTTCAAGCAGCGTCACCCGGAGGTCAACCTCACGCTCACCGTGGTCAACCGCGCCCAGGCGATCCGGCGCCTTTCCGACAACCGCGACGACCTTACGGTGATGTCGATGGTGCCCCAGGACATGGGCCTGGAGTTCTTGCCGTTTCTGAACAACCCGATCGTCGCCGTGGCGCCGCCCGAGCACCCGCTGTGCAAGCTCGATAAGTTGCGCCTGCAAGACCTGGAGCCTCATACGCTGCTGGTACGCGAGCAAGGTTCGGGCACGCGCAAGGCCTGCGAGGAGTTCTTCAAGGACAAGCGCGTGCACTTCACCCAGACGCTGGAGGTGGCCTCCACCGATTCGCAGCGTGAGTGCGTGGTGGCCGGCCTTGGCATCGCCCTGCTGACCCGCCACGCGGTCAACCTGGAGCTGGCCACCGGCGTGCTCAAAGAGCTGCCGGTGGAGGAGCTGCCGCTGTACCGCAGCTGGTGCCTGGTGCAGTCCAGGAGCAAGCGCCAGTCACCGGTGGCCCTGGCCTTCCAGGCGTTCATCCGCGGCGAACGTGCGCAGATCAGCGGGCTTGGGGAGCGTTTCTCGGGGAAGTTGCCGCCGACACCTGCCACACCGTGACCGCTTGCAGGTCGGGGTAGTCGGCGAGTTCGCGCAGCAGCTGGCGCTGGTCGCAGTAGCTTTCGATGGCGCGGCGAAACTCCATGCGGCGCTGGTCCTTTTCCTGCTGCTTGCGAGCCTTGGCGTTAGGTTGGTACGAACCGTCGTGATCGTGAGCCATTGCCTGTCTCCCAGATAGGATGCGGGGAGTTTCAGGGTGGCTTCGGCGGTTTACGATTTGGCGGTGGAATGGTGACAGATTGGTGAAGTTTCGCAGCCTTTTCGGGCCCTATCGCCGGCAAGCCGGCTCCTACAGGTGATCTTTGTAGGAGCCGGCTTGCCGGCGATAGGGCCCGAAAAGGCGCTGCAGATCAGTCGTCGGTAGCCTTGATCGACTTGGGCGACAAACGCAGGCTGCGCAAGCTGCGCTTCACGCTCTTCAGATGATTGACCAGGCTCGGCCCGCGGGCCATGGCCACGCCCATGGCCAGCACGTCGATCACCACCAGATGGGCGATACGCGAGGTCAGCGGGGTGTAGATCTCGGTGTCCTCGTGCACGTCGATGGCCAGGTTCACCGTCGACAGCTCCGCCAGCGGGGTTTGGCTGGGGCACAGGGTGATCAGGTTGGCGCCGCTTTCACGCACCAGGTTGGCGGTGATCAGCAGGTCTTTGGAACGACCCGACTGCGAGATGCACACCGCCACGTCGCCAGGCTTCAAGGTGACCGCCGACATGGCCTGCATGTGCGGGTCGGAGTACGCCGCCGCGCTGAGCAGCAGGCGGAAGAACTTGTGCTGGGCGTCGGCAGCCACCGCACCCGAGGCACCAAAGCCGTAGAACTCCACGCGCTGCGCCTGGGACATGGCGCTCACCGCCTGCTGCAACGCCAACGGGTCGAGGTGCTCGCGCACCTCCATCAGGGTGTGCAGGGTGGTGTCGAAGATCTTCAGGCTGTAGTCGGCGACCGAGTCGTCTTCATGGATGGCGAACTGGCCGAAACTGGCGCCTGCGGCCAGGCTCTGCGCCAGCTTGAGCTTGAGGTCCTGAAAGCCCGAACAGCCGATCGCCCGGCAAAAACGCACGATGGTCGGCTCGCTGATACCGACGTTGTGCGCAAGGTCCGCCATCGAACTGTGCATGACCGCAGCCGGGTCCAGCAGCACGTGGTCGGCTACTTTCAATTCCGATTTGCGCAGCAGGTGGCGCGATTGGGCGATATGTTGCAACAGATTCACAGGCTGGACTCGGTTATGATCGGCTGGCCGGGATGTAGCTTTCTTGTAGTTATACTACATGCTTGCCAACCCGCCCAGTTAAACGAACGTGGAGAGTGGCGGTTTGACTATTCCTTGCGACATTCTGGTCTTCGGCGGCACGGGCGACCTGGCCCTGCACAAGCTGCTGCCGGCGCTGTACCACCTGTATCGCGAGGACCGCCTGCACAACGCTGTGCGGATCATCTCCCTGGCCCGCCGGCCGTTGCCGCGCAACGACTACGTCAGGCTTGCCGAGCGCCACTGCCGGGCGCAGATCGCCCGTCAGGACTTCGACGAAGAAGTGTGGCAACGCTTTTCGGCGCGACTCGACTACTTCCCCATGGACGCCTCGCAAAGTGGCGATTTCGGCCGCCTGGCGCGCTATCTGGGCGAGCCTGGAGGGCTGACGCGCATCTACTACTTGGCCACCGCGCCTACGCTTTTCGTGCCCATCGCCAACCACCTGCGCATTGCCGGGCTGGTCGACAGCGAGGCGCGTATCGTGCTTGAAAAGCCCATCGGCCATTCGCTGGAGTCGGCCACTGCCATCAACGAGGCGATCGGCGCGGTGTTCGATGAGCCCCAGGTGTTTCGCATCGACCATTACCTGGGCAAGGAGACCGTGCAGAACCTCATGGCCCTGCGCTTCGCCAACGCTTTGCTCGAGCCGGTATGGCGCAACAGCCAGGTAGACCATGTGCAGATCAGCGTCTGCGAAACCCTGGGCGTGGAAAACCGCGGCGGCTACTACGACCGCGCCGGCGCCACCCGCGACATGCTGCAGAACCACCTGCTGCAGCTGCTGTGCCTGGTGGCCATGGAGCCGCCGGCGCAGTTCGAGGCCGAGGCGGTGCGCGATGAAAAGGTCAAGATCCTGCGCGCGCTCAAACCCATCACCGGCCAGGACGTGCAGGACAAGACCGTGCGCGGCCAGTACCACGCAGGCAAGATCGGCGGCCAGGAAGTGCCGGCCTACTACTTCGAAAAAGACGTCGACAACGACAGCGACACCGAGACCTTCGTCGCTGTGCAGGCACACATCGACAACTGGCGCTGGGCCGGCGTGCCGTTCTACCTGCGCACCGGCAAGCGCATGGCGCGGCGCTCCTCGCAGATCGTCATCCAGTTCAAGCCGGTGCCCCATGAGCTGTTCAACGGCGGCCAGGTCAACCAGTTGCTGATCCAGCTGCAACCGGACGAGCACATCAGCCTGCGCATGATGACCAAGAGCCCCGGCAAGGGCATGCGCCTGGCCCCTGTGGAGCTGGACCTGAACCTGGCCCAGGCATTCGCCCAGACCCGCCGCTGGGAGGCCTACGAGCGCCTGTTGCTGGATGTACTGGAGGGTGACTCGACGCTGTTCATGCGCCGCGACGAGGTCGAGGCGGCCTGGGCCTGGATCGACCCGATCGTGCAGGGCTGGGAGGAGCACTTCCAGGCGCCGCGCCCTTACCCCGCCGGCAGCAACGGGCCCGAGCAGGCCAACAGCCTGCTCGCCCACCAGGGTAGAAAGTGGCATGGCTGAAAGGCTTCATGCTGCCTTGGATGGCGCCAGCACCTGAAGCTAGCCCCTGTAGCGGCGCATTCCGCGCCGCACTCAGGAGACTTTCAACATGACCATCGAAACCAAAGGCTGGGTCGCCCAGAACGACAAGATGCCGGGCAACGCCTGTTTTCGCGTATACGGCACGGTGTGTGTAGCCCACCCGGGCATCGAACCTGTGCTGAGCATGCCCGGCCTGCAGGACCGGTCTTTCAACCTGCGGCTGGAACTCAAGCTGCAGGAGCAGGACGGCATCTACCCACAGGTGGTAACCGAAAAAGTTGTGGCGTTCCAGATGCCGGGCGATCACAGCAATATCCCCAAGGTGGAGATCATCCACGACCGTAAGCTGATCACCAGCATCACCGACATCATCGACACCTACTGACCGGCCTGAGGCGCCCGCCGCTCAGCCGTTCAGGTAACTCGGCGGCCGCTGCAACAAGGCCTCGAATGCGGCAGGGTCCACCGGACGACTGATCAGGTAGCCCTGCACCTCATCGCAGCCATGCTCGCGCAGGAACGCCAGTTGCTCCGGGGTTTCCACCCCTTCGGCCACCACCTGCAGGCGCAGGCTCTTGGCCATGGCGATGATCGCCCGGGTGATCGCCGCGTCCTGGCTACCCTCGAGCAGGCCACGGATGAACGCCTGGTCGATCTTCACGTAGTCCACCGGGAAGCGCTTGAGGTAGCTGAGCGACGAATAGCCGGTGCCGAAATCGTCGATGGCCAGCTTCACCCCCAGCGCATGCAACTGCTCGAAGGTGGCGATGATGTGCTCGACACTGTCGAGCAACTGGCTCTCGGTCAGTTCCAGCTCCAGCAGGTGCGCCGGCAGGCCGGACTCCCCCAGCACCTGGCGCACCAGGCTGACCAGCTTGCCCTGGCGCAGCTGGTACACCGACAGGTTGACCGACACGCGAATCTCCAGCCCCTGGCGCCGCCACTGGCAGGCCTGCCAGCACGCCTGGCGCAACACGAACTCGCCCATGGGCGCAATCAGCCCGGTTTCTTCCGCCAGCCCGATGAACTCCCCCGGCGGCACCATGCCCAGCTCCGGGTGCTGCCAGCGCACCAGCGCCTCGGCGGCATGCAGCTGGCCGGTGCGCAGGCACAGCTTGGGCTGGTAGTAGACCAGCAACTGCCCCTCGTCGATGGCCTTGCGCAACTGGTTCTCCAGTTGCAGCCGCTCCAGGGTGCTGGCGCGCAGGCTCTCGGTGTAGAACTGGAAGTTGTCGCCACCCAGGTGCTTGGCGTGCTGCTTGGCCATGTCGGCCTGGCTGACCAGCGCGTTCAGGTCGAAGTTGCCGTCAGCCAGCAGGCTGATGCCCACCGAAGCGCTGATCACCACTTCGTGGCTACCGAGGCGCTGCGGCACCCGCAGTTTGTCGAGCAGGCGCGTGGTGACCCGCACCAGGCTGGACAGGTTGGTGTAGCCGTCGAACAGGATGGCGAACTCGTCGCCCGACAGCCGCGCCACGGTGTCGGCCTCGGGCACGGCGTTGGCGATGCGCTGGGCCATCTTCTTCAGCAACTGGTCGGCCAGTTCGTGGCCAAGGCTTTCGTTGAGCAGCTTGAAGCGGTCCAGGTCGACATGCAGCAACGCCAGGCTGCGCCCGTTCAGGCGCATGCGCTGGGCGCCTTCGTGCAGGCGCAGGCGGAACAGCGCGCGGTTGGCCAGCCCGGTGAGGTCGTCGTAATGGGCCAGGTAGCGCAAGCGCTCCTCCGACTCGCGGCGCGCCGACAGGTCGGTATAGAAGCCGACAATGCTGGCGATGCGGCCACGGGCGTCACGCACGCTGTTCAGTTGCAGCCACTGCGGGTACAGCTCGCCGTTCTTGCGCGCCTCGACCAGCTCGCCCTGCCAGCGGCCCTGCTGCTCCAGGGCCTGATCGATGGCCTGGCTGTGGCGGCGGGCGTCGCGGCTGCACGAAAGCTCCAGGGCATTGCGCCCGATCAGTTCGGCGCGACCGTAGCCGGTGACATCGCAGAAGGTCTGGTTGACCGCCAGCAGCTCATAGTCGGCATCCAGAATGGCAATGCCTTCGCTGGCGGCCTCGAACACCGTGGCGGCCAGGCGCTGCTGCTCTTCCTGAAGCTTGCGCGCGGTGATATCGCGGCGGGTGCCGAGCATGCGCAGCACCTTGCCCCCGGCGTCGCGCTCCACGGCCCGGCCGCGGTCCTCGATCCAGCACCAGTGGCCCTGGGCATGGCGCACCCGGTACTCCACCCGGTAATCCTCGGTACGGCCCTTGAGGTGCTCGACCAGGGTGCGGCGCAGCAGCGGCAGGTCGTCGGGGTGCAGGCGCGGCTTGAGGTCGCCACGCACCGAGCGGACCTGCTCGGCATCCAGGCCGAACAGCGCGTGCAACTGCGTGTGGTGCACTTCGTCGCTGGCCAGGTTCCAGTCCCATAACCCCAGCTCACTGGCTTCCAGGGCCAGGGCCAGGCGCTGTTCGCTCTTGCTCAAGGCCTGGTTGGCCAGGTCCAGCTCGTGGCTGCGCTGGGCCACGCGCTGTTCGAGCCCGGCATGGGCCTTGCGCAGCTCTTCTTCGGCCTGACGGCGCTGGCGCACTTCGCCGCTGAGCTGGTGGTTGAGGTCTTCGCCGTGGCGCTGGGCAGTCTGCAGGTGCTCGATCAGTGCCTGGTTCTGGAAGCGCCGCAGCAGGCCGCGCTCGATCAGGCGGTTGACCTGCCAGGCCACCACCATCAACGCCCCCAGCAGGATCAGCCCAAGCCAGCCCCAGCCTCGCTGCTGGCCGGCGTCATAGACGAACAGGAACAGGGTCGGCGGCAGCAGGCAGGGCAAGGCAAAGCTCAGAAAGGCCGGCAGGCTGACCGCATAGGCGACACTGGCCGAGAGCGCCGCCGCCCCCAGCAAGCCGAATACCCAGGCTTGCTGTACGAAGTTATCCACAGGCACCAGAGCGATCGCAGCGCTGGCCAATGTCAGCCCGCTGAACCCCGAGCCGAACAGGAACATGCGCCGCCAGCTGGGCATGGCCTGGCGCAAAGGGGTAGCGGCCTCGAACGCCGCCACCTGGATCACCCGCAGCGCCACCAGCGCCAGCAGCCAGACCATCCACACGCTCACCAGCAAATAGCGCGCAGGGCTCCACAACAGCCAGGCGCAAAGCAGGCCGTTGAGCAGCATGAACAGTGTGGGCAGCAGCGAGCCCTGATAAAGCAGGCGGGTGCGCTCGATCGACAGTTCCGTGGCAAATTGCCTGCGAACGCTACGTAACGCCTGCGGCGATGCTCCGATCGCCCTGCATTCCTGGGTCATATGGCTGGTTTCTTGTTGTGTTCTTGTTATGGCTGACCGCAAATGTGCTGGGAGAATACACAAGCGTCGCCCCGGACCAAACTGCTCTGCGTCATGATTTCGAAAATGTCTTGTGCGTCGTACTGCGACCGCTCAACCACGCGGCAGCGCCGTGCTTGCCGATGAACGGTCAACAAGCCCGCCGGCGATTTGCACGGCGGGCGTTTGCCCCTGCCCCCCGCGCGGCCCTAGAATGCGCGGATGCATACCGATGACCTCTCCCTCCTGCTGAACTCCCTCAACGACGCCCAACGCCAGGCCGTAGCGGCCACGCTGGGGCGCCAACTGGTGCTGGCCGGCGCCGGCTCCGGCAAGACCCGCGTGCTGGTGCACCGCATCGCCTGGCTGATCCAGGTTGAAGGGGCCTCGCCGCACTCGATCCTGTCGGTGACCTTTACCAACAAAGCCGCTGCCGAGATGCGCCAGCGTATCGAGCAACTGCTGGGCATCAACCCGGCCGGCATGTGGGTGGGCACCTTCCACGGCCTGGCCCACCGCCTGCTGCGCGCGCACTGGCAGGAAGCCGGGCTGGTGCAGAACTTCCAGATTCTCGACAGCGACGACCAGCAGCGCCTGATCAAGCGGGTCATGCGCGAAATGGGCCTGGACGAGCAAAAATGGCCGGCCCGCCAGGCCCAATGGTTCATCAACGGGCAGAAGGACGAAGGCCTGCGCCCGCGCCATATCCAGGCCGGCGGCGACCTGTTCCTGGGCACCATGCGCGACATCTACGCCAACTACGAGCAGGCCTGCGAACGTGCCGGGGTCATCGACTTCTCCGAACTGCTGCTGCGAGCCCTCGACCTGTGGCGCGACCAGCCCGGTTTGCTGGAGCACTACCAGCGCCGCTTCCAGCACATTCTGGTGGACGAGTTCCAGGACACCAACGCCGTGCAGTACGCCTGGTTGCGTCTGCTCGGTGCCGGCGGGCGCAGCCTGATGGCGGTGGGCGACGACGACCAGTCGATCTACGGCTGGCGCGGCGCCAAGATCGAGAACATTCACCAGTACACGGCAGACTTCCCCGACGCCGAGATGATCCGCCTGGAGCAGAACTACCGCTCCACCGGCGGCATCCTCAAGGCCGCCAACGCCTTGATCGCCAACAACAGCGGGCGCCTGGGCAAGGAGCTGTGGACCGACATGGGCGAAGGCGAGCCGCTGACGCTGTACGCCGCCTACAACGAGCACGACGAAGCGCGCTACGTGGTCGAGACCATCGAAAGCCTGGTCAAGCAGGGCAATGCGCGCAACGAAATCGCCATCCTGTACCGCTCCAACGCCCAGTCACGGGTGCTTGAAGAAGCGCTGCTGCGCGAACGCATTCCGTACCGCATCTATGGCGGCCAGCGCTTCTTCGAGCGCGCCGAAATCAAGAACGCCATGGCCTACCTGCGCCTGCTCGAGGGCCGCGGCAACGACGCCGCACTGGAGCGGGTGATCAACGTGCCGCCACGCGGCATCGGCGAAAAAACCGTCGAAGCCATCCGCGACCACGCCCGTCACGCGCAGCTGTCGATGTGGCAGGCCATGTGCCAGCTGCTGGCCGCCAAGGCTCTCAAGGGCCGCGCCGCCAGCGCCCTGGGTGCGTTCATCGAGCTGATCGAGAACCTCGCCAGCAAGGTCGCCGACATGCCGCTGCACCTGATGACCCAGACGGTCATCGAGCAGTCCGGGCTGATCATCTACCACCAGGAAGAAAAAGGCGAAAAAGGCCAGGCCCGGGTAGAAAACCTTGAGGAACTGGTCAGCGCCGCGCGCAACTTCGAAACCAGCGAAGAAGACGCCGACCTGTCGCCGCTGTCGGCGTTTCTCGGCCACGCCTCGCTCGAGGCCGGCGACACCCAGGCCGACGAGCACGAAGACAGCATCCAGCTGATGACCCTGCACAGCGCCAAGGGCCTGGAGTTCCCCTACGTGTTCCTGGTGGGCATGGAAGAGGGGCTGTTCCCGCACAAGATGAGCCTGGAAGAGCCCGGCCGCCTTGAAGAGGAACGCCGCCTGGCCTACGTCGGCATCACCCGGGCCATGCGCCAGCTGATCATGACCTACGCCGAGACCCGCCGGCTGTACGGCAGCGAAACCTACAACAAGGTGTCGCGCTTCGTACGCGAGATCCCGGCCGGGCTGGTTCAGGAAGTGCGCCTGTCCAACACCGTCAGCCGCCCGTTCGGCGGCGCCAAGGCGCCGGCCAGCAGCCTGTTCGCCAATGCCAACATTCCGCAGACCGCCTTCAACCTTGGCCAGCGCGTGCAGCATGCGGTGTTCGGCGAGGGCGTGATCCTCAACTTCGAAGGCTCCGGCGCCCAGGCCCGGGTGCAGGTGAACTTCGACGAAGGCAGCAAGTGGCTGATGCTTGGCTACGCCAAGCTCGAGGCCTTGTAGGGGAAACTGCCTCGTACTGCCTTTACCGGCCCTATCGCCGGCAAGCCGGCTCCTACAGATATGTAGGAGCCGGCTTGCCGGCGATAGGGCCCTTGCCCGCAACACAAGTCGCCTTTTCCTTCACCATTCAGGCAAAAGCTCGAAACATCTTGTCGCTGGTCATGTCTGCTGCTTCATGTGCACCATGACGCGCGTGCAATCCACAAAATGGGAACCCCCAACTTATGCAACGTTTTCTTAGCATCGCTCTGGCGCTCTGCGTCGGCCTGACGCTGAGCCTCGACGCCAACGCCAAGCGCTTCGGTGGCGGCAAGAGCTCGGGCGCCGCGCCTATGCACCAGACTCGCCAGGCATCCCCGACTACCCCTGCTGCTGCCCCGACCGCACCGGGCCGCGCGCCGGCCGCCGCTGGCGGTGCTTCGCGCTGGCTGGGCCCGCTGGCCGGCATCGCCGCCGGTGGCCTGCTGGCCTCCATGTTCATGGGCGACGGCTTCCAGGGTATGCAGATCCTCGACTTCCTGATCATGGGCCTGATCGCCTTCCTGGTGTTCCGCTTCATCGCCGCGCGTCGTCGCCAGCAGCAGCCGCAGCACGCTGCCGCCGGCCACGCCCCGTACCAGCGTGAAGCCCAGCCGCAGGCTGCCCCACAGTCGATCTTCGGTGGCTCCGCCGCTGCTGCCCCTTCGCCAACGGTCAATGCACCGGCCTGGTTCAACGAAGCCAGCTTCCTGGCAGCCGCCCGTTCGCACTTCCAGACCCTGCAGCAGCACTGGGACGCCAACGAGATGGACAAGATCTCCGAGTTCGTCACCCCGCAAATGCTCGAGTTCCTCAAGCGTGAGCGCGCCGAGCTGGGCGACGGCTTCCAGTCCACCTACATCGACAACCTCGACGTACAGCTGGACGGCGTAGAAGATCGCGCCAACCACACCGACGCCACCCTGACCTTCCGTGGCGTGTCGAAGACCTCGCGCTTCGACCAGGGCGAAGCCTTCAGCGAAAGCTGGCACATGGTTCGCGCCCAGGGCGAAAACCAGCCTTGGCTGGTGGCCGGTATCCGTCAAAACGACTGATAACCGCACGCTGTACACAAAACCCCGGGCCCTGGCCCGGGGTTTTTGCTTTTGCCACAGTCGGCTACTAGGGTATAACGCGCAGCGTTGTCATCAAGGCTAGAGGATGTGAACCGTGGAAGAAGTGATCGAGCAACTCCGTGAAGCAAACGAGCCGGTACCGGTGCCGCTGGAGCTTCCCGATGAAGATCAGTTGGTGGAGATCGAGGAACAGCTGTTCATCAACATTCCATTTGTGTTCAAGGAATACCTGCTCACCGTCAGCGACGTGATCTACGGCTCGCTGGAGCCGGTGACCGTCACCGACCCGCAATCGCACACCTACCTGCCGGACGTGGCGGCCAACGCTTGGGATGCCGGCGTACCCCGCGACCTGATCCCGATCTGCCAGGACGGCGACGATTACTACTGCGTAGAGGAAGACGGCACCGTGGTGCTGTGGTCCGGCGAGGAAGAGATCGTCACCGAAGAAAGCTGGGAATCGGTGTGGCACTGGGTGCGGGACGTCTGGCTGGAAAGCTGAGCCCGTTTTCATATCCCTTGTAGGAGCCGGCTTGCCGGCGATTTGGCCGGACCTGTCGAAAGAGCACATGGCCCTATCGCCGGCAAGCCGGCTCCTACACAGGGAATCGGGCGCAGGAAAAATCATGGCCCTATGCCATTAAAGTGCTTAAAATCGCCAAGCTTTCTGCGCCTGGCGACATCGCTACCGCTCCATCCCCTCGGACGACGGTGAAATCTTGCGCAGAAGGCGCCCTCTTCAGTGCGAATGATCGCGGCTGTTTTCCAACGTCTCCAACAGCGCCACCTGCATGCGGGTATGCACGCGGATCAGCCAGCGCCAAAGCAACGCCACCACCACTGCCGCCACTACCACGATCACCAGCAGCAGTTCGCTGGTGGGCAGGATGCTGGCCGACAACGCCGACAGCAGCAGGAAGATCACCAGCAGCGACAGCAGCGGGATCACCTCGGCAATCACCCGCCGTACACGCTGGGTATGCCGCCCGGCCATCTCCGGTTTGACCCCCATCTCCGCCAACAGCATCGACAGCGCCTTGAGCTTGCGGTACGCAGCAATCAGGAAAGGTAGCGACAGCAGCAATGCCGCGCCCCAGATCAACGCCTTCTGCTGGCCACCATCGGCCACCCACTCACTGAGCCATTCACCGATGCGCCCGGCAAAATAACCACCGCTGAAGAAGATCGCGATCACCAGCGCAAGATTTACCCCCACCTGCAACAGGATGCGCCGGATCATCGCCGCCAGCATCGCCCCCTCACCCTGGGGCTGGATGTTGCGCAGCCATTCGCCATACAGCGACAGCACCCGCGACAGGCGGCTAGGCACCACCTTGCCGAGCTTGATCGACAGCGGGTCGGCGGCGCGGATCAGGTAAGGCGTCAGCAGCGTGGTGATGGCCGATACCGCCACGGCCACCGGGTAGAGGAAATCGCTGGTCACCTGCAGGGTCATGCCCAGCGCGGCGATGATGAACGAGAACTCGCCGATCTGCGAAAGCCCCATGCCCACCCGCAGCGAGGTGCGCCCGTCATTGCCGGCAATGAACGCGCCCAAGCCGCAGGAAAGCATCTTGCCCAGCACCACGGCCAGGGTAATGACCACGATCGGCCAGGCGTACTCGACCAGGATGCTGGGGTCGATCATCAGGCCGATGGCAACGAAGAAGATGGCGCTGAACAGGTCGCGAACCGGCTCGATCAGCCGCTCGATCTTCAGCAACTGGCGCGACTCGGCCATGATCGCGCCGATCAGGAAGGCCCCCAGCACCATGCTGTACTCAAGCTTGACCACCAGCAGGCAGAAGCCGAAGCACAGCCCCAGCACGGTGATCAGCAGCATCTCGTTGCTTTCGAACTTGGCCACGTAGGCCAGCAGCCGCGGCACCAGCAGGATACCGATGACCAGCGCGACGATCATGAACAGCGACAGCTTGCCCACGGTGGAGAACACCTCGCCCGAGCTCACCGTGCCGCTGACGGCGATGCCCGACAGCAGGGCGATGATGCCGATACCGAGAATGTCCTCGACGATCAGCACACCGAAAATCAGTTGCGCGAAGCGCTCGTTCTTCATCTTCAGGTCGTTGAGCGCCTTGACGATGATGGTGGTCGAGCTGATGGCCAGGATGGCGCCGAGGAACAGCGAGTCCATGGTGTTCCAGCCGAACCAGCGGCCGATCTCGAAACCGATCCAGATCATCAGGACGATTTCCAGAAACGCCGCGATGAACGCCGTAGCCCCCACCTTGAACAGCTTGCGCAGGCTGAACTCCAGGCCCAGGCAGAACATCAGGAAGATCACCCCGAGTTCGGCCAGGGTCTTGATGGTGTCTTCGTCGTGGATCAGGCCGAACGGCGGGGTGTGCGGGCCGATGATGAAGCCGGCGACGATGTAGCCCAGCACCACGGGCTGCTTGAGACGATGAAAGAGGATGGTCACCACACCGGCGACCAGCATGATCACGGCCAGGTCCTGGATGAAGCTGATGGCATGCATGGCGTGATACTCCTTGTCTCGATGCACGGGGCGAACCGCTCCTCTGCCAGAAAACGCTGACAACCGAAGCAGGCACATACTGTAGTGATAGATGGAAAAGCCCACGTTGCATGGGCGCTGTCAGGTTAACATCGCGCCTTGCCGCACATCGTCCGTGCAATATATGGAAACAGATCGGCAACCGCAGCGGCGCCGATGGCAGAATCGGCGTGACGATGGAGCGTCAGGCGACGTCCCGTACCAGGATGGGAAACCTCAAAGAGGGGAACAGAAGTGTCAGCAGATACCCGCCCCGTTTCAGCGCAACCACACCGTGAGCTCACTATGGAACCTGGAAACGCCCAGTTGTCGATGACCGTCCTGATGACACCGGACATGGCCAACTTCTCTGGCAACGTACACGGCGGCACGCTGCTCAAATACCTCGACGAAGTCGCCTATGCCTGCGCCAGCCGCTATGCCGGCAGCTACTGCGTGACCCTGTCGGTGGACCAGGTGATCTTCCGCGAACCGGTGCACGTGGGTGAGCTGGTGACCTTCCTGGCCTCGGTGAACTACACCGGCAACACCTCGATGGAGGTGGGCATCAAGGTGGTGACCGAAAACATCCGCGAGCGCTCGGTACGCCATTCCAACAGCTGCTTCTTCACCATGGTGGCCGTGGACGACAACCGCCGCCCGGTGCCGGTACCGCCGCGCCAGCCGCACAGCAGCGAGGAGAAGCGCCGCTTCCTGCAAGGCCAGCAGCGTCGGCAGATCCGCCAGGAGCTGGAAGAGCGCTACCAGAACCTCAAGACCGATTCGATCTGAAGCCGGTCCACTGTAGGAGCGGCCTTGTGTCGCGAAAGGGGCGCGAAGCGGCCCCAGATTTTCAGCTTCGCCGCATGAAATGCCGGGGCCGCTGTGCGGCCCTTTCGCGACACAAGGCCGCTCCTACAGGGCCCGCTGTTAAACTGCCAGCCGCTGCGCCTCGAACCGCACCCGCGGATGGGCGATGCGGTCCTGGGCCCGCACCAGCTGCAGCTCGTAGCTGGCGCTGGCCTGGGTTTCCAGCAGCACCTCATGCACCGCAGATGCCGTGAACTCGAACGCCTGCAGCCAGTTGTCCCCCAACAGCACACGGGCCAGGAACAGCCCCGAGGTCAGGTCACCCACCCCCACCGGCTGGCGCGGGAAGGCCAGCAGTGGCCGACGCAGGTGCCAGCTGCCCTCGGCAGTCACCAGCAGCATCTCGAAGGTGTCGTCGGCGCGGCCGGGGTAGTTCAGGTGCTTGACCAGCACCACCTGCGGCCCGCGCTCCAGCAGGCTGCGGGCCATACCCACACAGTCTTCAAGCGACTGCGCGCGGCGCCCGCAGAAGCTGTCCAGCTCCAGCTGGTTGGGGCAGAGGATGTCGGCCCGCGCCGCCGCTTCGTCGAGCAAAAACTCCCCCACCTCGGCCGGTACGATGCAGCCCTTCTCGGCATGCCCCATGACCGGGTCGCACAGGTACAGCGCCCGTGGGTTGGCGGCCTTGATGCGCGCCACGCCGGCGAGGATCGCCCGGCCCTGCTCGGCGCTGCCCAGGTAGCCCGACAGCACCGCATCGCAGTGGCCCAGTTCACCGATATTGGAAATGCCTTCCACCAACGCAGGAATTTGCGCCGGGGCAAGCACTTCACCTGCCCACTGTCCATACTGAGTGTGGTTGGAGAACTGCACGGTATTGAGCGGCCAGACGTTCACTCCCACCCGTTGCATGGGAAACACCGCGGCGCTGTTGCCGGCGTGCCCGAAGACGACGTGGGACTGGATGGCGAGCAGGTGCGGCGTGCGTTTCATGCAGGAAAATTCCGAAACCATTGAACGAATGTGCGGCGCGCAGTATGAACCCGAATGCCATCTGTACGACAGGCCAGAGACGCAGTTAAGCTGGATCGACCTGTCTGGAGCTAAGCCAAATGTTGACCCTGGAAAACCTCTTCGTCCTGATGCTGGTGGCGACCGCAGGCGCCTGGCTGTGGCACAACCACGGGCTGCGCGAAAAAGCCCTGGCGCGGGTCAAGCAGCATTGCGCCAAGCTCGACCTGGAGCTGCTCGACGATGCGGTGGCGCTCAAGCGTATCGGCTTCGTGCGCGATGCCAACGGCAAGAAGCGCCTGGCACGCATCTACAACTTCGAGTTCACCGTTACCGGTGAACAGCGCCACCCCGGCACCGTTACCCAGTTCGGCGCCCACACCCTGCAGATCGAGCTGGCGCCCTACCCGTTCGAGATCAAGACCCCGCCACGCACCGACAACGTGATCGAGATGCAGCAGTGGCGCCAGGAGCACAACCGCTGGGGCAACTGATCAGCCTTGCAGGCGGCAGGCTGCCAGGGCGGCCTGCAGCGCTGGCAAAGGTTGTGCAGTGTCGAAGATCAGCTCCAGGCGTGAGTCCTTGCGCCATTCGCTTGTCTGCCACTGAAAGTCACCTTCAAGGCCATTGAACGACTGCCAGCCTTGTGCGCTGTGGATAACCCCTTTGGCCCGGCGCCATGGCCAGGCTTGCAGAAACCCGGCCAACCGTTGGCTATCGAAGCACTGGCTGGGGTGCCAGCGCCAGCCCACGCTCCAGCCGCCCTCACCTTGCTGAGCCTGGCAGATCGGCTGTGTGGTATCTGTCCATAAGGCCGCCATGGCGGCAGGTTTTTTGTCCACAGGCAGCCTGGAAATGGCTGCCTCGGCGTCACCGATTGTGGAAAAACCTGGTAGCCGAGGCAACGGCAAAGCGCCTTGATCCGTCCAAAACACCTCAGTAGCTGGAAGATTTGCAGTTATCAACAGGCGGGATGCGCTGTCCACAGCCGCCGACTTGTTGATAACCAGCAATTCACAGGCGGGCAATGCCGCCTGCTGCGCCTCAGGTAACCGCTCACCACGCGCCAGGGCCTGGGCATCCAGCACCATCAGCAAGGGCTGTACCGCCAGTACGCCCTTCCAAGGCGCCTGTTGCAGTTGCTCCAGCAACTGCCGGGGGTGGCCAAGCCCGGACGGCTCGATGAACACCCGGTCCGGCTTCGCCTTGCGCAGCAGGCGCCCCAGCCCCACCTGGAACGGCATGCCGTTGACGCAGCATAGGCAGCCGCCGGCGACCTCACCGATGGCGATGCCGTCTTCGTCACGCGCCAGCAGCGCGGCGTCCAAACCGATCTGGCCGAACTCGTTGATCAGCACAGCCCAACGCTCGTTGACCGGGCGCTGGGCCAGCAGTTGGCGGATCAGGCTGGTCTTGCCGGCGCCCAGGGGGCCAGCGACAAGGTGGGTGGGGATGTTGTGGAGCATTCTTGCGTATCGCCTAAGAAGTTCAGGCCCAGTCTACAGCGTGGGAGCGGGCTTGCCCCGCGATGCTGTTCAAAGCCCGCTCCCACAGGGACTGCGTAAGCTTCAGGCCAGTGCCGTACCTGTAGGAGCCGGCTTGCCGGCGATGAGGCCGGTTCAGGCAGTACAAGACAGTTGCTCCCACGAGACTCAGGTTACGCCAGCCAATCCAGGCTCAGCAGCAACCGCCGCTCACCCACAGGGGTCAACGGCGACCTGTGGATAAGCCCATACCCCTCGTTACCCTGCCACTTCTCACCCTTGAGCAAGGCAACGTCCGCAACTGCCAGGTGTCGGATTTTATCCACAGGCGGTTGATCGTGCTGCAAGCGCTGGCGGTCGATCACCCCCTCTTCCAGCCATTCACTGCCCACCCCGCCATAGGTACTCAACAGCCGCAGCGGTACATGGTCCACGTGAAAACGCGGGCACATGGCGCCTTCCAGCACCCGCAGGCGCAAACCGATGCGCCGCGCCCCAAGCAGGCAGGTATAGGCATCCACCAGCCACGCCACATCCGCCACGAAGCCTTCGTAGCCATGCAGGTCGGCCGCCTCGCGCAACAGCTGTGGCAAGTGCACCGGTTGCCGCTCGTCGACGTCGACCACCCGCTCGTCGGCAAAGGTCTGGCCCAGGCTGAGTACCAGTGCGGCAAAATCCTCCACCTGCGGCGGCAACTGCCGCTGCCACACCGCCAGGTTGACGCCGTCGCGCAAGATATCGGTCATCACCTGCGGCGACGGGCCGTGCACCTGGCAGATATCCACAACCTGGCGCGCCAGCATCATGCCGCCGCCTCCTCGACCCAGGGGCCGAACGGGTCGGGCAGGCGCAGCCAGGCCATTGGTTCCAGCTCCATCTCCGCATCGCTGAGCAGGCAAGCATCCAGCTCTGTGGATAACTGTGCAAAGTCGATGTTCTGGCCGATGAACACCAGCTCCTGCCGGCAGTCGCCGGTTTCCACCGACCACTGCTTGAGAATCGCTGCGGTGTTTTCTTCATCCTGGGGCCACTGCTCACGAGGTACGAAGCGCCACCAGCGCCCGGCCAGACCATGGCGCATCATGCCGCCGGCCTGGGACCAGCTGCCGGCCTCCTGGTATTTGCTGGCCAGCCAGAAGAAGCCCTTGGAGCGCAGCAGGCGGCCATTGCTCCACGGCCTGTTGATAAAGTCGAAGAAGCGCTGCGGGTGAAATGGCCGGCGCGCCTGCCAGGTGGTGGCGGCAATGCCGTACTCCTCGGTTTCCGGCACGTGCTCGCCGCGCAGCTCCTGCAGCCAGCCCGGTGCCTGGGCCGCCTGGTCGAAGTCGAACAGGCCAGTGTCGAGAATCCGCGACAGCGCCACCTCACCCATCACCATCGGTACGATCTGCGCCCGGGCGTTGAGGCTGCGCAGGATGGCGGTCAGCTCTTCGCGTTCGTGCTGGCTGATCAGGTCGATCTTGCTAAGCAGCAGCACGTCGGCGAACTCCACCTGTTCGATCAGCAGGTCGCTGATGGAGCGTTCGTCCTCTTCACCCAGGGTTTCGCCGCGGCTGGCCAGGCTATCGGCGGCCTGGTAGTCGCGCAGGAAGTTCAGGCCGTCGACTACAGTCACCATGGTGTCCAGGCGCGCCATGTCCGACAGGCTGCGCCCCTGCTCGTCGCGGAAGGTGAAGGTCTCGGCCACAGGCAGCGGCTCGGAAATACCGGTGGACTCGATCAGCAGGTAGTCGAAGCGGCCCTCGTGCGCCAGCCGGGCCACCTCTTCAAGCAGGTCTTCGCGCAGGGTGCAGCAGATGCAGCCGTTGCTCATCTCCACCAGTTTTTCTTCGGCGCGGTTCAGGCTGACGTTGCGCTGCACCTCGCTGGCGTCGATGTTGATTTCGCTCATGTCGTTGACGATGACCGCGACGCGCAAATCGTCGCGGTTGCGCAGCACATGGTTGAGCAGCGTGCTCTTGCCGGCGCCGAGAAAGCCGGACAGCACGGTGACAGGAAGACGGTTGGGCATGACGGACCTCATCGGGCAGGCGCATTCGAAGCGATGCATTGCACAATGTTATATTATAACAATACAATTTCGCCAAGCCGTCTTGACCGAACGGTCGCCCCGGAGAGCGTCATTCATGAAACTGTTCTGCGCATTGGCGCTGCTGTCGATCACCTTGCCCCTGCCGGTGTTGGCCATGCCGCGCACCGACCTGGCGCTGTGCACCCGCAGCGCCACCTTGCTGGCCTGCCAGGACAGCAAGGGCAACTACTACAGCGTGCGCACCGAAGGCAGCACCTTTTACCTGCGCGGCTACGAAAGCGCTGGCAAGCGCCTGTGGGCACAAACCAACAGCCGTTACGGCGCACTGACTTTCTTCACAGGTTTAGCCAGCGACGGCGAGGCCTGGGTCGGCTACAGCCGGCGCATTGGCTGGACCACCCTCAACCGCGTCTCCAGTTCCAGCGGCCAGCGTTTCGATCTGCACTGCAGCCTCGTCGGCGGTTGCCGCTAAGCCTTCCATTTCAGGACCCTTGCCATGACCAGCCTCACCCTCCCCGACATCGCCGCGCAAAGCAGCGAGCAATCCCTGCCGCTGGACTGGGTAGGCATGTGCGGCATTGCCCTGCCGCTGCTGCTCGACGGGCGCAGCCTGAGCGCCCGGGCCGATGCCGGCGTCAGCCTGGACGATGGCGCGGCCCGCGGCATCCATATGTCGCGCCTGTACCTGGCGCTGGAAATTTTGGAACAACAGCCCTTGAGCAACGCGCTGATTCGCCAGGTGCTGGAGCGCTTTCTCGAAAGCCACCAAGGCCTGTCCCGCCGCGCCTACCTGCGCCTGACGTTTGATCACCTGCTCAAACGCCCTGCCCTGGTCAGCCCACTGGCCGGCTGGAAGCACTACCCGGTCAGCATCGATGCACGCCTTGAAGATGAAATGTTCCACGTGGAACTATCGGTGGATATTCCCTACTCCTCCACCTGCCCATGCTCGGCAGCCCTGGCGCGGCAGTTGATTCAGGAGCAGTTCGACCGGGACTTCGCCGGCTCATCGCTGGACCGCGACAGCGTGCGCCAATGGCTGGGCAGCAGCAGCGGCATCGTCGCCACGCCCCACAGCCAGCGCAGCAACGCCAGGCTGCAGGTGCGCCTGGCCGACGGCGAACTGCACCTGACCGAACTGATCGACCGCGCCGAAGGCGCCTTGGGTACTGCGGTTCAGACCGCGGTCAAGCGCGCCGACGAGCAAGCCTTCGCCCTGGCCAACGGCCAGAACCTGATGTTCTGTGAGGATGCTGCCCGCCGCCTGCACCAGGCCTTGCGCCAGGCGCAGTGGGTGACGGCCTTCAAGCTGCGCGTGGAACATGCAGAAAGCCTGCATGCCCACGACGCGGTAGCTGCCAGCCGTTGGCAGTGGTGATCAGCTGCGCGGCTTCACCGTGCCACAGTCACTGCCCAGCCACACCGCACGGGTGTCCATGCTGCCCTGCTGCTGAACGCCCGAGGCGTTGAAGGTGCCGTTGACCTTGGTCAGGAACTCGCGGTCGCTGAGGAAGGTGGCCTGGCCCTGGCCTTGGGCTTTCGGGCAACTGAACTGGAATTTCCAGACATTGCCGGTGCGCTCGGTGATCTTCTGGGTGCAGCCGGACTGCGGGTCCTGCAGCGGGATGTCATCGGTCTTGACCTGCTCCGGGGTCAGGCACGAGCGCACGCCCTTGCCGCCGACGGTAATGCCTTGCTTGGCCAGTGCGGCCTCCATCATCGCCCGCTGCTCGGGCGCGAGGTTCTTCAACTGACCAAGCATGAACTCCATGTCCGGCAACGGCTTGCCATCGACCTGCATGTTGCTGGTGGTCAGCTCCCACAAGCCGGGTTGCAGCATCTGCGCATGGACCAGCGGGCTGCCCAAGGCCAAGGTCAGGGCAAGCAGTGGCAGACGATTCTTCATGGATCAACGCTCCTGGAAATACCGGCTCAAGCCGGACTGTGCCGTTAGACGTCATTTTAGCCGCCGGGTTGCAGAGGCCCCCATGAACGTGGTCTGTTAGATGCCAGTGCTCTCGGCAAGCAGGATGCGTATGGATTTCCACAGCCCCTACTTTTTCGGTTACGTGCTCGGCCTGATTCACCTGCTCGGCATCATCGCCGCGCTGCACGCGGTGTTCACCGTGCGTACCGCCCAAGGCGCCATCGCCTGGGCCATGCCACTGTTCTTCATCCCCTATCTGGCGCTGATCCCCTACCTGGTGTTCGGCGCCCGCTCGTTCTATGCGTACATCCAGGCCCGGCGCCAGGCCAACCAGGAAATGCACGTGGCCATGGCCAACCTCAACTGGCGGCCCTGGGTAGAAGAAGCGCTGACCGCTCGCGAGTCGGACAGCTACGCGGCGCTGCGCGCCATGCCCAAGCTCGGGCGCATGCCGTGCCTTGCCAACAACGAGGTGAAGCTGCTGATCAACGGCCAGGCCACCTTCGAGGCGATCTTCGCCGCCATCGAGCAAGCCCGCGACACGGTGCTGGTGCAGTTCTTCATCATCCACGACGACGCCCTGGGCCGGCAGTTGCAGCAACTGCTGCTGCGCAAGGCCGCCGACGGCGTACGGGTGTTCGTGCTGTACGACCGGGTCGGCAGCCACGCCCTGCCTGCCCGCTACAGCCAGGTGCTGCGCGACGCCGGCGTGCAGATTCAAGCCTTTGCCACCCGCCGCGGCCTGTTCAACCGCTTCCAGGTGAACTTCCGTAACCACCGCAAGATCGTGGTGGTCGATGGCCTGACCGGCTTCCTCGGCGGGCACAATGTGGGCGACGAGTACGTCGGCGGGCACCCGCAACTCTCGCCCTGGCGCGACACCCATGTGCAGGTCAGCGGCCCGGTGCTGGCCTGCCTGCAGGAGTCGTTCGCCGAGGACTGGTACTGGGCCACCCGCGAGTTGCCGCCGCTGATATTGCCCGACACCTACCCCGAGGACGGCGTGCTGTGCCAGGCCCTGGCCACCGGCCCCGCCGACCCGCAGGAAACCTGCTCGCTGTTCTTCGTCGAAGCCATCCATTCGGCCAGCCATCGGGTGTGGATCACCAGCCCGTACTTCATCCCCGACGAGGCGGTGTTCGCGGCCCTGCGCCTGGCGGTATTGAGGGGTGTGGACGTGCGTATTCTGATCCCGTCGCGCCCCGACCACCGCATCGTCTATGCCGCCTCCAGCCTGTTCGCCTTCGAGGCAGTACGCGCGGGGGTGCGCATGTTCAGGTATCAACCGGGTTTTCTGCACCAGAAGGTGGTGCTGGTGGACGACGAGGTCAGCGCCATCGGCAGCGCCAACCTGGACAACCGCTCGTTCCGCCTGAACTTCGAAATCACCCTGCTGACCGTCGATCGCGCTTTCGCCGACCAGGTCGAGCAGATGCTGTTGCAGGACTTCGAGCAGGCCCGGGAGATCACCGCCGAAGACAGCCGCGACACCCACCGCCTGCAGCAACTGGGCATGCGCATCGCGCGGCTGATTTCACCGATCCTGTAGCCAACCCGCCGGTGCACCTACCGGGCACACCGGCGGACAGGTTTCAGCGGTACAGGTCCTCACGGGTCCATGGCAGCTCGTGGTGGCCATCGGCGTGGGGTTTGACGGCGAGGATCTGGTGCAGGTTGATCCAGCCCTTGGTGAAGGCATAGGCGCAGCCGGCCAGGTACAGCCGCCAGATGCGCAGGGTCTTCTCCGGCACCAGTGCGGCGGCGCGGTGCAGCTGGTTCTCCAGGTTCTCGCTCCAGTGATTGAGGGTCTTGGCGTAATGCAGGCGCAGGCTCTCCACGTCCACCACCTCCAGCCCCGTTTCACAGATGCTGGCTGTGATCATCGACAGGTGCGGCAGCTCGCCGTGGGGGAACACATAGCGGTCGATGAACTCGCCCGCCCCGCGCCCCACCGGGCGGCCATCGACATGCTTGGCGGTGATGCCGTGGTTCATCACCAGGCCACCCTCGCGTACCGCGCCGAACAGGCGCTGGCAGTACAGCGCCAGATTGGCGTGGCCGACATGCTCGAACATGCCGACGCTGACCACCTTGTCGAAACGGCCATCCTGGGGCAGGTCGCGGTAGTCGAGGATCTGCAGGTCGACCTTGTCGGCCAGGCCCTCCTCCTTCACCCGCTGGCGGCCGAGCTTCAACTGCTCCTTGCTCAGGGTGATGCCGAATACCTTGGCGCCGTACTCGCGGGCAGCAAAACGTGACAGACCGCCCCAGCCACAACCCACATCCAGCAGGTAGTCGCCGGCCTGCAGGCGCAGCTTGCGGCACAGGTGGTCGAACTTGTCCTGCTGGGCCTGGGCCAGGGTGTTGTCCGGCTCCTTGAAGTAGGCGCAGGAGTAGGCCATGTCCGGGTCCAGCCACAGCTGGTAGAACGCGTTGGACAGGTCGTAGTGGTAGGAAATCGCCTCGGCGTCGGTGCGCTTGTCGTGGGCCATGCGGGCCGGCAGCACCTCGTCTTCATCCTTGAGCAACGCCTCGCTCAGCTCGTCACAGACGCGGATGACCTCGCCGATATCGCCCTCCAGCTCCAGCTTGCCTTCAACGAAGGCCGAGCCGAGTTCTTCCAGGTTGGGGTGGGTGAGCTGGGAAATCAGCTGGGGCTCCTTGACCAGAATCGTCACCTGCGGGCTGGGCCCGAGGTCGAACTGGTTGCCGTCCCACAGCTTGACGCGTAACGGCAAGTGCAAGCTCTGCAACGCGGGTGGAAGTTGCGCAAGCATTCATGACCCTCCCATTCAATCAGACGGGGCGTCTGGCCTTACATGTGCGACGCCACCGGATGAGGGTAGTTCATTAGTACGAAGTTTCCGGTAATCACGACCTTGGTCTAGGGGCGTTGCCACAGTCAGCGCAGCAGATTGTATACAATCCTCTGCGCCGGGATTAACCTTATGCCCTCTTCGCTTTCTCACATCCCTGGAGTGACAACCCCCATGAAATCCTATGACGTGGTGATCATCGGCGCCGGCCCCGGCGGTTACAACGCCGCGATCCGCGCCGGCCAGCTGGGCCTGAGCGTGGCCTGTGTCGAAGGCCGCTCGACCCTCGGCGGCACCTGCCTGAACGTCGGTTGCATGCCCTCCAAGGCGCTGCTGCACGCCTCCGAGCTGTATGAGGCGGCCAGCGGTGAGGAATTTGCGCACCTGGGCATCGAGGTCAAGCCGACCCTGAACCTTGCGCAGATGATGAAGCAGAAGGACCAAAGCGTGACCGGCCTGACCAAGGGCATCGAGTACCTGTTCAAGAAGAACAAGGTCGACTGGGTCAAGGGCTGGGGCCGCCTGGACGGCGTCGGCAAGGTGATCGTCAAGGCTGAAGACGGCAGCGAAACTACCCTGCAAGCCAAGGACATCGTCATCGCCACCGGCTCCGAACCCACCCCGCTGCCAGGCGTGACCATCGACAACCAGCGCATCATCGACTCCACCGGCGCCCTGGCGCTGCCCCAGGTACCCAAGCACCTGATCGTCATCGGCGCCGGGGTGATCGGCCTGGAGCTGGGTTCGGTGTGGCGCCGCCTGGGGGCCCAGGTGACGGTCATCGAATACCTCGACCGCATCTGCCCGGGCACCGATGAAGAAACCGCCAAGACCCTGCAAAAAGCCCTGGCCAAGCAAGGCATGGCCTTCAAGCTGGGCAGCAAGGTGACCCAGGCCACCTCGACCGCCGACAGCGTCAGCCTGACCGTCGAGCCGGCCGCCGGCGGCGCCGCCGAAACCCTGCAGGCCGACTATGTGCTGGTGGCCATCGGCCGCCGCCCGTACACCAAAGGGCTGAACCTGGAGAGCGTGGGCCTTGAAACCGACAAGCGCGGCATGCTGGTCAACGACCACCACCGCAGCCCGGTGCCGGGCATCTGGGTGATCGGCGATGTCACCAGTGGCCCGATGCTGGCGCACAAGGCCGAGGACGAAGCAGTGGCCTGCATCGAGCGCATCCACGGCAAGCCCCACGAGGTGAACTACAACCTGATCCCGGGCGTTATCTACACCCGCCCGGAACTGGCCAGCGTGGGCAAGACCGAAGAGCAGCTCAAAGCCGAGGGCCGTGCCTACAAAGTGGGCAAGTTCCCCTTCACCGCCAACAGCCGCGCCAAGATCAACCACGAGACCGAAGGCTTCGCCAAGGTGCTCGCCGACGCCGACACCGACGAGGTGCTGGGCGTGCACCTGGTGGGCCCGAGCGTCAGCGAGATGATCGGGGAGTTCTGCGTGGCCATGGAGTTCTCGGCCTCGGCCGAGGATATCGCCCTTACCTGCCACCCGCACCCGACCCGTTCCGAGGCCCTGCGCCAGGCGGCGATGAATGTGGACGGGATGGCGATGCAGATCTGAAGCACAGTTCCCTGATGTTCCAGGGAACCCTGTAGGAGCGGCCTTGTGTCGCGATGGGCTGCAAAGCAGCCCCAGATTTTTGCATCATGCAAGATCGCCGGGGCTGCTTTGCAGCCCATCGCGACGCAAGGCCGCTCCTACAGGTTACGCGGCACTCAAAACATCTCGGCTCACAAGGCCCCTACCTTTTTATCCACAACCGCGAAGCGCGACGCCAGAAACGGCGTGATATCCAGCGGCAGCGCCTCGTTGTGGACAACTTTGTCCAGCAACACCCCGGTGATCGCCGAGGTGAGAATGCCGGTGCGGAAATGCCCGCAGGCATTGAAGTACCCTTCGACGTTATCCACAGGCCCGAGAATTGGCAGCTCGTCCGGCGACCCCGGGCGTAGCCCGGCCCAGGTGCGCTTGAGGTTCACCTGCGCCAGCTGTGGCACGCAGCGGATCGCCCCCTGCACCAGCCCGCTGATCTCCGGGAAGGTGTTGCTCACGTCAAAACCCTTCTCCTCGGTGGTGCTGCCGATCAGGATCTCGCCGTTGTCCTTCTGCGCCATGTAGCAGTCACTGGTGGTGATGCAGCCGTCCAGCAGCTTGGGCAGGCGCTCGGTGAGCACGATCTGGCCCTTCACCGGCTTGACCGGGATGCTCTGCCCCGTGGCCCACTCGCTCAGCTCGGCAGCCCAGGCGCCCGCGGCATTGATCAGCGTGGCGCAATGGAACTCGCCGGCCTGCGCGGTGCGTACGCCTTTGATGCGCGAACCCTGGTGCAACACGCCGGTGACATCGACGTTGGGGTACAGGTGCACGCCGTTCTGCCGCGCCGCCTCCATGAACGCATCGCCCAGGCGGAACGGGCTGACCTGGTGATCGCAGAGGAACTCCAGCGCGCCGGTGGCCTGCGGCGTCACCGCAGGCTCCGCAGCACGCAGCGCGGCACGGTCCAGCCAGCGCACCTGGTCGGCCAGGTGCGGGATGTGCCGCACGATATGCTCGGCGTACAGCTGGTCTTCTTCGTCCTGGATGACGTACTTGAGCCCGGTGCGCTCGAACTTGAAGTCCATGCCGTGACGCTCGATCAGCTCCTGGTGCAGCTGTGGATAAAGTGCGTTGGACTGCAAGGCGAAGTCGAAGAAACACTGCGGCAGGATGTGCGGCGTGCTGGAGTCCACCACCACCGCCGCGCCATTGGCTTCGCGCTTGCTGCGCGAGGACATCATGCGAAAAAAGATCACCCCGCAGCCCAGCCCCACCGACTCGCCGATGGCCCACAGGCCACCGGCCGAGGCGCGGGTGGCGTTGCCCGGGCGCTTGTTGTCGATCAGGGCGATGCGCAGGTTCTTGCGTTTGGACAGCTGGTAGGCGCAGGAGGCGCCGATCACGCCGCCACCGGCGATGACGATGTCGTAGTGCTTGGTCATGTTCAGGCCTCCGTGGCCAGCTGGGCGAATGCAGAAAACGGGATCGGGTCCACCGGGAAACGCGGGCGCAGCCAGCCCACGTCCTGGCGCCCGGTGGCGCTGCGCAGGCGGTCGCTGCAGTAGCCGACGCACATGCGCCCCTGGCAGTCGCCCATGCTCACCCGGGTGCGCATCTTCAGGCTGGCCATGTCTTGCACGCCCTACTCCAGGGCCAGGTCGATCTGCTCGCGGGTCACGTGCTCGCAGCGGCAGATCACCGTGTCGGCCTGGGGCAGGCCGATCTGCGCAGCGCCCCGGGCGGTGTAGCGCTCCACCCCGGAGCGGAAGCGCTTGATCGCGGCCAGCTTGCCCAGGTAGCGCTCGCGGCGCTCGATGGCCTGCTCGGCATCCAGCTTGCCCATCTGCAGCAGTATCGACACCGCCGCGATGCGCCCGGTCAGCATGGCCGCCTCGCCGCCGCGAATGCCGGCCATGTCGCCGGCCAGGTGCACGTTGGGCCGGCTGCTTTGCTGCCACACGTTGCATTCGGCGCGCAGGTAGCCGTCCTCGCTGAAGCCGTGGGCCAGGCCCAGCTGCTGGCTGAGCTGGGTGCGCGGGATGAAGCCGTAACCCACCGCCAGGGTTTGCGCGGTTTCGCGCTGCACCCGGGTCATGTCCGGCTGCCAGTCCTTGGTGTAGGGCGCCACGCTGACTTCGCGCAGTTCAGCGTCGCCGCTGGCACCCACCACACCCCAGCCGTAATGCATGGGGATGCCGTTGAGCTTCATGTACGCCAGCATGCTCAAGCCGTCGAGAAACAGCTGCGGCTTGTTCATCAGCGCCAGGCTCTCCCGGGCGATGCGGTTGAACGCGCAGGCCTCGAACACCCCGGCCACCTTGGCGCCAGCAGCATGCAGCTGGCAGGCCACCAGCGGCAGCAACGGGCCGGTGCCGGCGATCAGCGTGCTGCCCAGGGGTTTGACCACCCCGCTCTTGATCTGCAGTTGCAGGCCGCCCAGCAGCATCACCCCCGGCAGGGTCCAGCCGGGGAACGGTACGTTGCGCTCGTGGCAACCGGCGGCCAGCAGCAGGTGGCTGTAGTCGATTTCGTGCAGTTGTTCGTCGGCGTCCAGCACCATCAGGCGCTGCTCGTCGCCGCCCACCACGCGGTGGTTCAGGCGCAGGTCGATGTGCTCGGCGCTGGCGGCAAAGTCCTCGTGCAGTGCGTTCAGCGCCTTGGCATAGCGCGGGCCCAGGTAGCCCAGGTCGACGCCTACGCGCAGCGGGCCACGGTACACCACGCCACCGGGGCGCGAGGCTTCGTCGAACAGCAGGCTGTCGACGCCGTGTTCGGCCAGCTCGATGGCAGCGCCCATGCCGGCCGAGCCGCCACCGACGATCACAGGGCGCAGGCTCATGGGCGGCCCTCCCCGTATACCGGGTTTACCTGGGTGACCACCTGCATGCCCGGCCGCACCACGGTCTGGCAGGCGCGGCGCTTGGGCCGGCCGTCGATTTGCACCAGGCAGCAATGGCACACGCCCATGCCGCAAAAGGCGCCGCTGGCCTGGCCGTGGTCGTTGCACGCCACCTGGCGCAGGCCCACCGCGTTAAGCACGCTGAGTACCGTTTCGCCTGCTGCGGCAACCACTGGCTGGCCGTTGAGCTGCAGGGTGACGTCCGGGTGTTCGAGGGGCTGGATGTCGTGGAACCGCTCCATTTTCTGCATGACTTTCTCGTCCTTGGTGATACAGAGGCTTGGCAAAGTACGGCAAATGCAACGGCGGTCCATTGACCTGTGCCGTGATGGCACGCGCGAAATTTCCACTGGCACAGAAGCAGATCAAGCGTTGACAGCCCCGTCAGCCCTTGATAATAATCCGGCACGTTGTACGACAACCGATAACAAAAATAACAACGAGTGACCCACACCATGTCGACATCCGCCACGCCGCACGTCCGTCCCCTGCACCCGCTTCTATCCCCGGCAAGCCCCTTCGGCTCGTTGCGCCCACCCCTGGGCAGCTGACGCCGGCACCCCCACGCATTCATCGGCTGGCCCACCCCGGGCCGGACACCCACCGCCTCAACCTCCGGTGCCAACGCGCGCACGGGGGACGGGCTGCTACACCCTCAGGGAGCACAACAATAATGAAAATCGGCCAGACCCTTCCCTTCGCCCTGCTTGGCGCCAGCGTTCTAGGTGGCCTGCCAGCCACCAGCCTGGCAGAGGGCTTCGTCGAGGATGCCAAAGCCACGCTCGGGCTGCGCAACTTCTACATCAACCGCAACTTCACCAACCCCGCCAACCCGCAGAGCAAGGCTGAGGAGTGGACCCAGAGCTTCATCCTCGACGCCCGTTCCGGGTTCACCGAAGGGCCGGTCGGCTTTGGCGTGGACGTGCTCGGGCTGTGGTCGGTGAAGCTCGATGGCGGTGGCGGCACCTACGGCACGGCGCTGCTGCCGCGCCATGACGATGGCCGCCCGGCCGACGACTACGGGCGCCTGGCGGTAGCGGGCAAGGCGCGGATCTCCAAGACCGAACTCAAGATCGGCGAATGGATGCCGGTGCTGCCGATACTGCGTTCGGACGACGGCCGCTCGCTGCCGCAGACCTTCCGCGGCGGGCAAATCACCTCCAGCGAACTGGCCGGGCTGACCCTGTACGGCGGGCAGTTCCGCGGCAACAGCCCGCGCAACGACGCGAGCATGGAAGACATGAGCTACGGCGGCGGGGTGTCTGACCGCTTCAACTTCGTCGGTGGCGAATACACCTTCAACCAGAAGCGCACCCTGCTCGGCCTGTGGAATGCCGAGCTCAAGGACGTCTACCAGCAGCAGTACGTGCAGTTGACCCACAGCCAACCGCTGGGCGACTGGACCTTGGGCGCCAACCTGGGTTACTTCCACGGCGATGACGACGGCGCCGCGCGGGCCGGGCAACTGGACAACAAGACCTGGTCGGGGATGTTCTCGGCCAAGTACGCAGGGCATACCTTCTGGGTGGGCCTGCAGCGGGTCGACGGCGACACCTGGATGCGGGTCAACGGCACCAGCGGCGGCACCCTGGCCAACGACAGCTACAACTCAAGCTTCGACAACGCAGAAGAGCGCTCGTGGCAGGTGCGCCACGACTTCAACTTCGTCACCGTCGGGGTGCCGGGGCTGACCCTGATGAACCGCTACATCAGCGGCGACAACGTGCACACCGGCACGGTGACCGACGGCAAGGAATGGGTGCGCGAGACCGAGCTGGCCTACGTGATCCAGAGCGGGCCGTTCAAGGACTTGAGCGTGAAATGGCGTAACTCGTCGATTCGCCGGGACTACAGCAACAACGAGTTCGACGAGAACCGTCTGATCTTCAACTACCCGTTGTCGTTGTTGTAAGGGACGCTCCTTCAGGGCCCCGCGACGCGTGAAGCCTGCGCGGTATCTGTGGGAAGCGGCCTTGTGTCGCGATGGGCTGCGTAGCAGCCCCCAAAATTCCAACACATGCAAAATCGCCGGGGCTGCTACGCAGCCCATCGCGACACAAGGCCGCTCCTACAGATACCGCGCAGGCTTCGGGTTTTGCGCGATCCTGCAGCTGAGTGCATAACCACCAAGGCAGCATTGACAACAGCCAAAACCCCTGCCGATAATCTTCTCAGTCATACGACAACTTACAACAATTAACAACAAGAGCCGGCCATGACCACTACCCCCCTCAAGCGCCTGCTGCTCACCGGAGCCGCAGGCGGCCTGGGCAAGGTCCTTCGCGAACGCCTGCAAGGCTACGCCGAGGTCCTGCGCCTTTCCGACATCAGCCCCATGGAGCCCACCCGCGGCCCCCACGAAGAAGTGGTGACCTGCGACCTGGCCGACAAGGCAGCCGTGCACGCCCTGGTCGAAGGCGTGGACGCCATCATCCACTTTGGCGGCGTGTCCACCGAACACTCCTTCGAAGCCATCCTCGGCCCTAACATCTGCGGCGTGTTCCACGTGTACGAGGCGGCGCGCCAGCACGGGGTCAAGCGCATCATCTTCGCCAGCTCCAACCACACCATCGGCTTCTACCGCCAGGACGAGCGCATCGACGCCCACTCCCCGCGCCGCCCCGACAGCTACTACGGGCTGTCGAAGTGCTACGGCGAGGACATGGCCAGCTTCTACTTCGACCGCTACGGCATCGAGACCGTGAGCATCCGCATCGGCTCGTCGTTCCCGCAGCCGCAGAACCCACGCATGCTCTGCACCTGGCTGAGCTATGACGACCTGGTGCAACTGATCGAGCGTGGTCTGTTCACCCCGGACGTCGGCCACACCATCGTCTACGGCGCCTCGGACAACCGCACCGTGTGGTGGGACAACCGCTACGCCGAGCACCTGGGCTACGCGCCCAAGGACAGCTCCGAGCCGTTCCGCGCAGCGGTCGAGGCCCAGCCGGCACCCGCTGCCGACGACCCGAGCATGGTCTACCAGGGCGGCGCCTTCGCCGTGGCCGGCCCCTTCAACTGATCCTGCGTCAGAGGGCCTGCCCATGAACTGCGAACTGATCATCGACGCCCGCAACGGCACCGGCGAGAGCCCGGTGTGGCACCCCGGCGAACAGGCCCTGTACTGGGTCGACATCCCCGCCCGCCAGTTGCACCGCTGGCGCCCGGCCGACGCCGCGCACCAGGTATGGCAAGGCGACGAAATGCTCGCCTGCATCGCTCGAGGCCCGCAGGGCTGGGTGGCAGGCATGCAAAGCGGCATCTTCGAACTGCAACCCCAGGCCGACGGCAGGCTCACCAGCCGCCTGCTGAGCGGCGTCGAGCACGCCCGGGGCGGCATGCGTTTCAACGATGGCCGCTGCGACCGCCAGGGCCGCTTCTGGGCCGGCACCATGCTGATGGACATGCAGCAAGGCGCCAGCGTCGGCGCGCTGTACCGCTTTGACGGCGAAGGCCGCCTGCACCTGCAGCAAGGCGGCATGATCGTGCCCAACGGCCTGGCCTTCAGCCCCGACGGCCGGCGCATGTACCTGTCCGACTCGCACCCCGAGGTGCAGAAGATCTGGGCCTTCGACTACGACATCGACAGCGCCACGCCGCATAACCGGCAGCTGTTCGTCGACATGCGCCAGCACCCCGGCCGCCCGGATGGCGCCGCGGTCGACCAGGACGGCTGCTACTGGATCTGCGGCAACGATGCCGGGCTGATCCACCGCTTCACCCCCGACGGGCGCCTCGACCGCTCCCTGGAAGTACCGGTGAAAAAACCGGCGATGTGCGCCTTTGGCGGCGCCAGCCTGGACACCCTGTACGTCACCTCGATTCGCCCTGCCGACACCGACCTCGGCGACCAGCCGCTGGCCGGCGGGGTGTTTGCCCTCAACCCTGGCACCAAGGGCCTGGAGGAGCCTGCCTGGCACGGCTGAACCGCCCCGGCACCACAACACTTGCACGAACGAAACCGGATAATAAAAAACACGGAGTTTCACCATGACCTTCAAACGCAAGCTGCTTCTTGCCGTACTCCCCCTCACCTTCAGCCTGGCCATGCCGGCCTCGGCGCTGGACATCAAGTTCGCCGAGATTCACCCGGCCGGCTACCCGACTGTGGTGGCCGAGCAGAACATGGGCAAGAAGCTCGAACAGGCCAGCAATGGCGATATCACCTTCAAGATGTTCGCCGGCGGCGTGCTGGGCTCGGAGAAGGAAGTGATCGAGCAGACCCAGATCGGCGCCGTGCAGATGACCCGCGTGAGCCTGGGCATCGTCGGCCCGGTGGTGCCGGATGTGAACGTGTTCAACATGCCGTTCGTGTTCCGCGACCACGCCCACATGCGCAAGATCATCGACGGTGACATCGGCCAGGAGATCCTCGACAAGATCACCAACTCCGAATTCAACCTGGTGGCCCTGGCCTGGATGGATGGCGGCTCGCGCAGCATCTACACGAAAAAACCGGTGCGCAGCCTGGCAGACCTCAAGGGCATGAAGATCCGCGTGCAAGGCAACCCGCTGTTCATCGACATGATGAACGCCATGGGCGGCAACGGCATCGCCATGGACACCGGCGAAATCTTCAGCGCCCTGCAGACCGGGGTGATCGACGGCGCCGAGAACAACCCGCCAACCCTGCTCGAGCACAACCACTACCAGAGCGCCAAGTACTTCACCCTGACCAACCACCTGATCCTGCCGGAGCCGGTGGTGATGTCCAAGACCACCTGGAACAAGCTCAGCCCCGACCAGCAGGCGCTGGTGAAGAAGGTCGCCCGCGAGGCGCAGATGGAAGAGCGCGCGCTGTGGGACGCCAAGTCTGCCGCCAGCGAAGAGAAGCTCAAGGCCGCCGGCGTCGAGTTCATCACAGTCGATACCAAGCCGTTCTATGACGCCACCGCCCCGGTACGCGAGAAGTACGGCGCGCAGTACGCCGACCTGATGAAGCGTATCGACGCCGTCGAGTAACCCCGGCCCCTTCCCAGACGACCCCGGCAGTGCGGCGCCCGCCGCACTGCCGCTTTGGTGACGCCTATGAAATCGCTATTTCTCAGCGTGAACGACACGCTGTACCGCAGTTGCATCTGGATCGCGGGTTTATCGATCCTGACCATGTCGCTGATCATCCCCTGGGGCATCTTCGCCCGCTACGTGCTGGGTACCGGCTCCAGCTGGCCAGAGCCGGTTTCGATCCTGTTGATGGTGGTGTTCACCTTCGTCGGCGCCGCCGCCAGCTACCGCGCCGGCGCCCACATGGCGGTGGCGATGATCACCGACCGCCTGCCACCGCTGCAGCGCCGGCTGCTGTCGGTGTTCGTGCAGGTGCTGATGATCGTGGTCTGCGTGTTCATGACCTGGTACGGCACCCAGCTGTGCATCACCACCTGGAACCAGTCGCTGGCCTCGCTGCCCGGGGTGCGGGTAGGCATGACCTACGCGCCGATCCCCGTCGGCGGCGTGCTGACGCTGAGCTTTGTGCTGGAAAAACTCCTCTTGGGCGACCAGAGCCACCGCCGCGCGGTGCGTTTCGACCAGCTCGAAGAAAGCGAAGGAGCCGCATAAATGGATGCATTCATTCTGTTGGGCAGCTTCATTGCGCTGATTCTGCTGGGCATGCCGGTGGCCTATGCCCTGGGCCTGTCGGCGCTGATCGGCGCCTGGTACATCGACATCCCGCTGCAGGCGATGATGATCCAGGTGGCCAGCGGGGTTAACAAGTTCTCGCTGCTGGCCATTCCGTTCTTCGTGCTGGCCGGTGCGATCATGGCCGAAGGCGGCATGTCACGCCGGCTGGTGGCCTTCGCCGGGGTGCTGGTGGGCTTCGTGCGCGGCGGGCTGTCGCTGGTCAACATCATGGCCTCGACCTTCTTTGGGGCCATCTCCGGCTCGTCGGTGGCCGACACCGCCTCGGTGGGCTCGGTGCTGATCCCGGAAATGGAGCGCAAGGGCTACCCGCGCGAGTTCTCCACCGCAGTGACGGTCAGCGGTTCGGTGCAGGCACTGCTGACCCCGCCCAGCCACAACTCGGTGCTGTACTCGCTGGCCGCTGGCGGCACGGTTTCGATCGCCTCGCTGTTCATGGCCGGCGTAATGCCCGGGCTGCTGCTTAGCGCGGTGATGATGGGCCTGTGCCTGATCTTCGCCAAGAAACGCAACTACCCCAAGGGCGAGGTGATTCCGCTGCGCCAGGCGCTGAAGATCGCCGGTGAAGCGCTGTGGGGCCTGATGGCCATGGTGATCATCCTCGGCGGTATCCTGTCCGGGGTGTTCACCGCCACCGAATCGGCGGCTGTGGCGGTGGTATGGTCGTTCTTCGTGACCATGTTCATCTACCGCGACTACAAGTGGCGCGACCTGCCCAAGCTGATGCACCGCACCGTGCGAACCATCAGCATCGTGATGATTCTGATCGGCTTTGCCGCGAGCTTCGGCTACGTGATGACGCTGATGCAGATCCCGTCGAAGATCACCACGGCGTTCCTGACCCTGTCGGACAACCGCTACGTGATCCTGATGTGCATCAACTTCATGTTGCTGCTACTGGGCACGGTGATGGACATGGCGCCGCTGATTCTGATCCTCACGCCGATCCTGCTGCCGGTGATCACCGGCATCGGCGTGGACCCGGTGCACTTTGGCATGATCATGCTGGTGAACCTGGGGATCGGGCTGATCACCCCGCCGGTGGGGGCGGTGTTGTTCGTGGGGTCGGCCATCGGCAAGGTGAGCATCGAAGCCACGGTGAAGGCGCTGCTGCCGTTCTACCTGGCGCTGTTCCTGGTGCTGATGGCAGTGACCTACATTCCGGCCATCTCGCTGTGGTTGCCTAGCGTCGTACTGTAATCCCGCACCGCCCCCTGTGTAGGAGCGGCCTTGTGTCGCGAAAGGGCCGCAAAGCGGCCCCTCGGTCTCTGCATCAACGCTGAAATCCGGGGGCTGCTTCGCAGCCCTTTCGCGACACAAGGCCGCTCCTACACAGGGGGTGTGCTTCTGCAAATGGACCCTGCACATGGCTGTAACTACCACTGCCCCACCCCTCTTCCCGCGCAAGCTGGCCATCGCCCTGCTGGCGCTGCTGGCCTGCTCGTTCGCCGCCAACCACGTCGCCGCCCGCATCGCCTTCGATGACGGCACCGGCGTGCTGCTGGCGATTCTCTGCCGCTCGGGTATCACTTTCCTGGTACTGGCCTGCCTGCTGCTGTGGCAACGCCAGGCCCTGGGCCTGCCCAGCGGCACGCGGCGCTGGCAACTGCTGCTGGGCCTGCTGATCGCCACCCAGAGCCTGTGCCTGTACTCGGCGGTGGCGCGCATTCCGGTGGCCCTGGCATTGTTGGTGGGCAACACCTTCCCGATGCTGCTGGCGCTGCTCACCTGGGCTTTGGGCGGTGCGCGCCCCACTGGCCGCACCGTGCTGTTCATGGGGCTGATCCTCTGCGGCCTGGTGCTGGCGCTGGATGTGCCGGCGCGCCTGGCCGACGGCGGCGAGGCCAACCCGCACTGGGCGCTGGGCGTCAGCCTGGCCTTCGGCGCCGCCTGTGCATTTGCCTGCGGCCTGTGGATAACCGACCACAAGCTGGCCGAGGTACGCGGCCCGGTGCGCAGCCTGCTGACCTTGCTGGTGGTGTTCAGCAGCATGCTGGTGGCCGGCGCCAGCGGGGTGATGCCGGCCGGGCTGTCGCCGCCTTCGAGCCCCGGCGGCTGGGCCGCCCTGGCCAGCCTGGTGGTGCTGTATGGCGTGGCCTTCACCTTGTTGTTCGTCTGTGTACCGCGGCTGAACATGGCGCAGAACGCGCCGGTGATGAACGTCGAACCCATTGCCACCCTGCTGCTGGGCTGGGCCCTGCTCGACCAGCAGCTAGGTGGCCTGCAATTGCTCGGCGGCGCCGTGGTGGTATGCGGCATCGTGCTGCTGACCTACCGCCGCGCCAGCTGACCTGCTTGTGACAAGGAGCCTTCGATGGCCGTGACCCTGCTGCACCTGCAAGACCACCTGACCCGCCTGAGCCTGGCCCCCCAAGTCAGCGCCAGCCTGGTCAACTGGACGGTAAAGGCTACCGGCCAGGCGCTGCTGCGCCACAGCGATGCGCCAGCGCTGGCTGCCGGCACACCGCGCCGCCTGGGCTGCTACCCGTTGGTGCCGTGGTCCAACCGTATCGCCGAGGGTGGCTTTGCCCGCCCCGATGGCTGGCAGGCGCTGGCGCCAAACACCGAGCATGACCCTTACCCCATCCACGGCAGCGCCTGGCAGCAGGCCTGGCAGGTGGAACACCACACCGACCGGCGCGCACGGCTGACCCTCGACAGTGACCTGCCGTTTGCCTACCGGGCGACGCTGGATGTGGAGCTGCATGAGGGCTGCCTGAGCCTGGAGCTGCAGGTGAGTAACCAGGGTGCGGTGGCCAACTGGTTCGGGTTGGGGCTGCACCCTTACTTTCCGCGCCATGCCGAGACCCGGTTGCAGGCGGCAGCGCAGCATGTGTGGCTGGCGGAAGAAGGCAGGTTGCCGTCTCGCCAGGCAGCATTGCCTGAAGATTGGCAGTTCGAGCGGATGGGGCCGTTGCCCAGCCGGCAGGTCGATCATGGGTTCGGTGGCTGGCCGGGCAGCTGCGTCATCGAGCAGCCCGGTTATCAACTGGCCTGCAGCGCCAGCGGCACCGAGCATTTCTTGCTGTTCTGCCCAGAGGGCAAGGATTTCTTCTGCTTCGAGCCGGTCAGCCACCCGGTCAATGCCCATCACCTGCCGGGGAGGCCGGGGTTGCGGTTGTTGCAGCCGGGGGAAGGGATGAGTTTGGGGTTCAAGGTGCAGTATCAGCCGGTGTAACCGCGTTGCCTGATTGGGGGCTGCTGCGCAGCCCATCGCGACACAAGGCCGCTCCTACAGGGATCGCATGACCGTCTGGCCTGCGCTGTACCTGTAGGAGCCGGCTTGCCGGCGATGAGGCCAGCACAGCCCACACAAGGCAGTTGCCCTTAACGTTCTGCGCTATGCCAGCGCCTCGGAATTCACCGACACAGGCTGCTTGGCAGGCTCTGCCAACACTTCCCGCGCCACCTTCCACACCAGCACCGCAGCCACCACGTCGAACACCGCCAGCACCACGAACAGCGGGCTGTAGCCGATCTGCGTCACCAGCACGCCAAACACCAGGGTGAACACCGCCGCCCCCAGATAGCCGCACATCCCGCCCATGCCGGTGGCCGTGGCTACCTGGTCCTTGCTGAACGAGTCCGAGGTGATCGAGTACAGCGCCCCCGACAGCGTCTGGTGGGCAAAGCCGCCGATGCACAGCAGCAGGATCGCGGTATAGGGGCTTTCCACCAAGCCGATGCAGGCCGGCCCGATCATGCAGCTGGCGCCGAACACCAGCACCATCTTGCGCGAGGTGAACAACGACACCTTGAAGTAGCGGTGGAACAGCGGGCTCAGGTAGCCACCCAGCACACAGCCGATGTCGGCCGCCAGGAACGGCAGCCAGGCGAACATCGCCACTTCCTTGATGTTCATGTGCCGCTCGGTCATCAGGTACAGCGGGATCCAGGCATTGAAGGTCTGCCAGGCCGGCTCGGACAGAATCCGCGCCGAGGCGATGGCGTAGAAGTTGCGGGTCTTGAAGATACGCTTCCAGGCGCCCTTCTCGCGGGCCTCTTGCTTGAAGTGCGCTTCCTGGCCGGCAAGGATGTAGTCGCGCTCCTCATGGCTCAGGCGTTTCTGGTCCCGCGGGTGCTTGTACAGCAGCATCCACAGCAGGGTCCAGACAATGCCCGAAACGCCCACCAGCACGAACGCCAGCTGCCAGCCGCTGTGCAGGATCGCCCACACCACCAGCGGCGGCGCCAGCAAGGCGCCGAGCGATGAACCGATGTTGAACCAGCCGATGGCCACCGAGCGTTCCTTGGCCGGGAACCATTCGGTGGTGGCCTTGACCCCGGCCGGCAGCCCCGCCGCCTCGGTCATGCCCAACAGCCCGCGCATGAACGCCATGCTCTGCCAGCCCGTGGCCAGCGCCGCACCGGCACAGGCCACCGACCAGGCCATGGCAAACACCGCAAAGCCCAGCTTGGTGCCGATGAAGTCGATGAACCAGCCGGCGATCGGCTGCATCAGCGCGTAGCACACCTGCCAGGCGGCGACGATCTTGGCGTATTGCTCGGTACTGATGGAGAGGTCGCTCATCAAGGTGGGCGCGGCCACCGACAGCGTGTTGCGGGCGAGGTAGTTGACGACGAGCCCAGCCGTGACAAGGCTGACCATCCACCAACGGATGCCTTTGATCTTCATGGTTCACCTGGCTTTTGTTTTTAGAGGTGTGGTGATTGGCTCAAGGGCCGGCAGGGCCATTTGAGACAAATTGTTTCAAGCCAGAGAGTGCCATGTCATAGGTCGTCGTACAACTAAATCTTGTTAACCGACTCGTTACAGAGTTTCGAGGGCGTTCGTATCCTAGTTGTACGATCACACCCCTGTAGGAGCCGGCTTGCCGGCGATGAGGCCGGGCCTACCAAAAAATGGCGCAAAGCCTTGCATGCTCGCCTCAGACGCGCCTGATGGGCTCACATCTGCTCAAGCACCGACAGAGGCACGTCCCCCGTTTTGCCAGTTAACGGCACATGGGGGATTACTTCAGTGACTGTCAGAAACCCTGGTTCAGCCCTGGCAGTTCAATTGCTCGGGATACAGCTCGACAGAAAACAGCGAGGTGTTTCTGGCCAGATAGAAGTGTTCCTGGTGAATCTTGAACTTGCGCATCGCCGCCATCAGCTGCGGCTCTTTACACGCCAGTTGCTCCAGGCCACGACGAATGCCCGCTTGCATGCTGGCCTTGCGTTCATCGGAAAGGCTGCTCGCGGCCAGGTTGATCCGGTAGCGATAAAACATCGTGTCGCCATAGGTCAAACCGACGAACTCAAGCGTGGTCAGGGCATCCACCTGCCTGGGCAGCGTCGCGTTCAACTGCGCGAGGCGTTCGCTCAGCAGCGCCTGCTGCGCCACCTTCTCCTGCTCGGCCTTGTATGCGAAATAACGGCCAACGCCGGTTATCAACAACACAGCAGCGATACTCAGATAAAAATTGCGTGGGTTGCGCCGCTTCTTCGGCGCCAGTTTCATCAACATCCTTGATTACTCGTACTGGATACAAAAAGCCCCTAGCGGAACCAGGGACTGTGGTTTTTGAGCATTAAAATTGTCGCGGATGGCCACACCGCTTCCTGGTCGCTCCCCGCTTCCGGCGATTCCCGCATATTAATTCGCAGAGGTTCTCATGAAACCTGAGTTCAACGTAGCTGAAGAACTGGCCAAATCTCCCCACCTGCTGGAGATGCCAGGCAACCTGCTGATGAAAGGCGGACGTCAGGATTATGTCGGGGCAGTGCTCTGTCTACGAGGCACGCTTTATTTCAAGGAGGCGCATACCTCCCTCGTGCGCGAAGCACTGAGCCAGTGTTTCGACGATTTCAAGCATCAGGCAGAACCTCACCTCACTTGGCTCTGGCGCGAAGAGCCTCCTGAGGGCAAACCCCTGACTGCGTATGACGATGCAAAACCGTTACGTGAAATGCTGGCCTCTATGGACGAGGATTACCCGCTGAGCTTCTACTACACCAGCGGCAAGCAATCGAACGATGCAAGCCCATGGCTATTCAAGATCGTTGCAAAGGCTGCATGGGAAGCGAAGATCGGACGTGACCTGAGTATTCTGGAGTTCTCCGTACCTTTGCTCTATCAGGAACGGCGGCCGCTTGACTTCCTCCGCTTGTTCAGCAGTTTTTCACGGCGATTGTCAGCGCAACAGGGGTACGCCGGGCACGCTTACAATCTGTCGGTGACTAATCGGGACGCCAACGAGCCGACGGAGGCGTTCATGGCTGCCCGCATGCCGGGTCTTGATGTCGGAACAGCCAGCCTTTTGGCTAACACCCCCGAGTTCAAACCGATCAGAATCAAGACTGTCAATTGGCTGACTGTTCTCGACCACGAGCGTCTAACCTTGGTCGGCGGCCTTGAGGCGCTGCGCGCACAACTGCCATCGAGCCATTTCGCTTTCTACGACTATGGTGCTGGTGTGGTAATTCAGGCCGGTGCTTACCCGGCAGGGGGTGATGCCGAGGACCCCAGGCCCGCTGCCTACGTCCTATTGAACCATGCGCTCAAAGGTATCCGGTACGAAACAGTCGGCTCACTGCACGGCGGCTCCCATGACGGCGAGCTACGACTGGTGGGCTGGTCGGCTGACCAATGGCTTAAGCGTTTGGATGTGAATGAGGATGATCTGCCGACTTGGCGCGCCAGGCTGCTCGGCAGTGAACCCGGCCTGGACGTTAGCAATACACTGCCTGAGCGCTTGTAAGGCGCTCACCATCGGGGTAACCAGACATATGAAGAGATCGGTGCTAAAGCGCTGACGATGGTCGCAGATTGAAGTTATTACAAAGGCCCGGAAAAAGAATGGGCGCAACGAAGAAGGGAGCCGGTTAAGGCTCCCTCCGTCAGCGACAGTTTTTATTGCGGTGCGACAGTTTTAATTCTCAGAATCCAGCTGTACCGAACACCGGGCCGTATTACTCCACTGTCACCGACTTCGCCAGGTTACGCGGCTGGTCCACGTCAGTACCCTTGAGCACCGCCACGTAGTACGACAGCAACTGCAGCGGAATGGTGTACAGAATCGGCGCCAGCGCATCGACGATGTGCGGCACCTTGATCACGTGGGTGCCTTCGCCATTGCTCATGCCGGCCTGCTCGTCAGCGAACACCACCAACTCACCGCCACGGGCGCGCACTTCCTGCAGGTTGGACTTGAGCTTTTCCAGCAGCTCGTTGTTCGGCGCCACGGTAACTACCGGCATGTCGCTGTCGACCAGCGCCAGCGGGCCATGCTTGAGCTCGCCGGCCGGGTAGGCTTCGGCGTGGATGTAGGAGATCTCCTTGAGCTTCAGCGCGCCTTCCATCGCCACCGGGTACTGGGCGCCGCGGCCGAGGAACAGGGTGTGGTGCTTGTCGGCGAACAGCTCGGCGGTTTTCTCCACCACCTGGTCCATGGCCAGGGCTTCGCCCAGGCGCGCTGGCAGGCGGCGCAGCTCTTCGACCAGTTCGGCCTCGACGCCATCTTCCAGGGTGCCGCGCACCTGGCCCAGGGCCAGGGTCAGCAGCATCAGCGATACCAGCTGGGTGGTGAAGGCCTTGGTCGAAGCCACGCCGATTTCCGGGCCGGCCAGGGTCAGCAGGGTCAGGTCGGACTCGCGCACCAGCGAGCTGATGCCGACGTTGCAGATCGCCAGGCTGCCGAGGAAGCCCAGCTCCTTGGCGTTGCGCAGGGCGGCCAGGGTGTCGGCGGTTTCACCGGACTGGGAGATGGACACGAACAGGGTGTCTGGCTGCACCACCACCTTGCGGTAGCGGAACTCGCTGGCCACTTCGACCTGGCAAGGGATGCCGGCCAGGCTTTCCAGCCAGTAACGGGCAACCATGCCGGCGTGGTAGCTGGTACCACAGGCGACGATCTGCACGTTGCGCACCTTGGCGAACAGCTCGGCAGCCTGCGGGCCGAAGGCCTGGACCATCACGTGGTCCTTGCCCAGGCGGCCTTCCAGGGTGCGCTGCACCACCGAGGGCTGCTCGTGGATTTCCTTGAGCATGAAGTGGCGGTACTGGCCCTTGTCGGCCGCTTCGGCGCCTTCGCTGTGCTGCACGGTCTCGCGCTGCACCGGCTTGCCGGCCTGGTCCCAGACCAGCACCTGGTCACGGCGGATTTCGGCGATATCGCCTTCTTCGAGGTACATGAAGCGGTCGGTGACCTGGCGCAGGGCCAGCTGGTCGGAGGCCAGGAAGTTCTCGCCCAGGCCCAGGCCGATTACCAGCGGGCTGCCGCTGCGGGCGGCGACCAGGCGGTCGGGCTGGTTGGCGTTGATCACCGCCAGGCCGTAGGCGCCGTGCAGGCGCTTGACTGCAGCCTTGAGAGCTTCGGTCAGGTCCGGGGTGGTCTTGAGCAGGTGGTGCAGCAGGTGCACGATCACCTCGGTGTCGGTCTGCGAGGCGAACACGTAGCCCAGGCCCTTGAGCTCGTCACGCAGCTCTTCGTGGTTCTCGATGATGCCGTTGTGCACCACCGCCACTTCATGGCCGGAGAAATGCGGGTGGGCGTTGCCTTCGGTCGGCGCGCCGTGGGTGGCCCAACGGGTGTGGGCGATGCCCAGCTGGCCTGCCAGCGGGTCGGTGGTGACTGCGGCCTGCAGCTCGGCGACCTTGCCAATGCGCCGGCGGCGTTCCAGGCCCTGCTGGGTCAGCACGGCCAGGCCGGCGCTGTCGTAGCCGCGGTATTCCAGGCGCTTGAGGCCTTCGATCAGAATGGCTGTGATGTTGCGTTCGGCAACGGCACCCACGATTCCACACATAAGATGTTGCTCCTAGCTGATAGCGGCGCAGATCAGGTTGATGCCGCGGGCTTGAATGCGGTCGCGTGCCTCCGTAGGCAGGCGATCATCGGTAATAAGGGTATTGACGCTGCCCCAGGGCAGCTCGAGGTTGGGGATCTTGCGGCCGACCTTGTCGGACTCGACCATCACGATCACCTCGCGGGCTACTTCGGCCATGACCCGGCTCAGGCCCAGCAGCTCGTTGAAGGTGGTGGTGCCACGCTCCAGGTCGATGCCGTCGGCACCGATGAACAGCTGGTCGAAATCATAGGAGCGCAGCACCTGCTCGGCCACCTGGCCCTGGAACGACTCCGAATGCGGGTCCCAGGTGCCACCGGTCATCAACAGCACCGGCTCGTGCTCCTGCTCGCTGATGGCGCGGGCCACGTTGAGCGAGTTGGTCATCACCACCAGGCCGGGCTGGCGCCCCAGTTGCGGGATCATTGCCGCCGTGGTGCTGCCGCTGTCGATGATGATCCGGGCGTGCTCGCGAATGCGCTCCACGGCAGCCTTGGCGATGGCCTGCTTGTACAACGACACCGGTTGCACGGTCTCGGCCAGCAGCTCCTGGGGCATGGTCACCGCCCCGCCGTAGCGACGCAGCAGCAGGCCGTTGGCTTCCAGGGCGGCGAGGTCCTTGCGAATGGTCACTTCGGACGTTTCGAAACGCTTGGCCAGGGCGTCGACGCTCACCTCGCCCTGTTCGTTGAGCAGGGTGAGGATATTGTGGCGGCGCTGGGGCGTGTTTCGTTTCGACATTTCGGCTTTAAGTTTCGATTCGAAAGATAAGTGGTGCAATCAAAACCTAAGGAAGGCATTTAGTCAAGTGCTTACCCTGTAGGAGCGGCTTCAGCCGCGAACACCGGCAAGGCCGGTGCCATCCACCGCGCCGCCTGCTTCGCGGCTATAGCCGCTCCCACAGGTACGGCGCCTGATTCGCGCCTAGTGCGATCCTGTGGGAGCGGGTTTACCCGCGAAGATGACGACGCGGTGCCCAGCTTTAGAGATTGAGCAAGACAGTTGCTCCCACAGGGATCACCTGATCAGGCATTGAGCCCTGTGGACAAATAAAAAGGCCGGCTTATTCACATAAGCCGGCCTGTGCAAAAAGCGCTGTGGATAACTCAGCTCTTTTTGATTTTCTCTGGCCGCTTCCAGCCTTCGATATTGCGCTGGCGGGCGCGGGCCACGCCCAGCTGCCCGGCCGGCACCGCCTGGGTGATGGTCGAGCCCGCGGCAGTGGTGGCCCCGGACTGGATTTCCACAGGCGCCACCAGCGAGTTGTTGGAGCCGATGAACACGTCCTCGCCCATGACGGTCTTGAACTTGTTGGCGCCATCGTAGTTGCAGGTGATGGTGCCGGCGCCGATGTTGCTGCGCGCGCCGATGTCGGCATCGCCCAGGTAGGTCAGGTGGCCGGCCTTGGCGCCCTCGCCCAGGCGGGCGTTCTTCAGCTCGACAAAGTTACCCACATGGGCCTTGGCCTCCAGCACGCTGCCCGGGCGCAGGCGGGCGAACGGGCCGGCATCGCTGCCCTCGCCCATCACCGCGCCATCCAGGTGGGTGTTGGCCTTGATGATCGCGCCCTTGCGCAGGGTGCTGTCCTTGATCACGCAGTTCGGGCCGATCTGCACGTCGTCCTCGATGACCACCTTGCCTTCAAGAATCACGTTGATGTCGATCAGCACGTCACGGCCAACACTCACCTCGCCGCGCACATCGAAGCGTGCCGGGTCGCGCAGGGTGACGCCCTGGGCCATCAGGCGGCGGCCTTCGCGCAGCTGGTAGTGGCGTTCAAGCTCTGCCAGCTGGCGGCGGTCGTTGGCGCCCTGCACTTCCATGGCGTCATGCGGTTGCTCGGTGGCCACCACCAGGCCATCGGCCACGGCCATGGCGATCACGTCGGTGAGGTAGTACTCGCCCTGGGCGTTGTTGTTGGACAGCCGGCCCATCCAGTCAGCCAGGCGCGCAGCGGGCATGGCGAGGATACCGGTGTTGCCTTCTTTGATTGCCTTCTGCGCCTCAGTGGCGTCCTTGTGCTCGACGATCGCCTGCACCTGGCCCTGGGCGTCACGCACGATACGGCCGTAACCGGTGGGGTCGGCGAGGTTCACCGTCAGCAGGCCAAGCTGGCTGGCGCTGACCTTGGCCAGCAGGCGCTGCAGGGTGTCCACCTCGATCAGCGGCACATCGCCGTACAGCACCAGTACGGTGTCGGCGCTGATGGCCGGCAGGGCCTGGGCCACGGCGTGGCCGGTACCCAGTTGCTTGTCCTGCAGGACGAAGTTCAGGTCATCGGCGGCCAGGCGCTCGCGCACCAGCTCCGCGCCGTGGCCGATGACCACGTGGATACCCTTGGGCTGCAGCTGGCGGGCGCTGTGGATAACATGGCCGAGCATGGAGTTGCCGGCCACCGGATGCAGCACCTTGGGCAGCGCGGAGCGCATGCGGGTGCCTTGGCCTGCGGCGAGAATGACGATATCGAGGGACATTGGCTGGCTACCGATCCTGGGCGGTCAGAGGTGACCGAAGAGGGGAAATTCAGAAAAAGAAAAAGGGTAGCCGAGGCTACCCTTTAACTCAATCGCAATGCAGGTGACCGGCCGTGGCCAGTTACTTGCCTCTGCGCATTTGCTGGACAGTACGCAGCTGAGCTGCGGCCTCGGCCAGACGTGCAGCAGCAGCGCTGTAGTCGAAGTCCGAGCCCTTGGTGTTCAGCGCGTTCTCAGCAGCCTTGAGGGCTTCCTGAGCTTGTGCTTCGTCCAGGTCGGCAGCACGCTGCACGGTGTCGGCAAGAACCTTGACCATGTTCGGCTGCACTTCGAGGAAGCCACCGGAGATGTAGAACACCTCTTGAGTGCCACCCTGCTTGGTCAGCGTGATCGGACCAGGCTTGAGATTGGTGATCAGCGGCGCGTGGCCCGGAGCGATACCAAGATCACCCAGGTTACCGTGCGCTACTACCATCTCGACCAGGCCGGAGAAGATCTCTCCTTCCGCGCTGACGATGTCGCAATGGACTGTCATAGCCATCTGCTTGCCTCAACCTGATTAGCGCCCCTTGCGGGGCGCCGGGATTACAGTTTCTTGGCTTTCTCGATCGCTTCGTCGATGCTGCCGACCATGTAGAACGCTTGTTCTGGCAGGTGGTCGTAGTCACCTTTGAGGATGCCGCTGAAGCCAGCGATGGTGTCCTTGAGCGAAACGTACTTGCCTGGCGAACCGGTGAAGACTTCGGCCACGAAGAACGGCTGCGACAGGAAGCGCTGGATCTTACGAGCGCGGGCTACCAGTTGCTTGTCGGTCTCGGACAGCTCGTCCATACCCAGGATGGCGATGATGTCTTTCAGCTCTTTGTAGCGCTGCAGAACATACTGAACGCCACGCGCGGTGTCGTAGTGCTCGTTGCCGATCACGTTCGGGTCCAGCTGGCGCGAAGTCGAGTCCAGTGGGTCGACCGCTGGGTAGATACCCAGGGAGGCGATGTCACGGGACAGAACGACGGTGGCGTCCAAGTGGGCGAAGGTGGTGGCTGGCGACGGGTCGGTCAGGTCGTCCGCAGGTACGTATACGGCCTGGACGGAGGTGATCGAGCCTTCTTTGGTCGAAGTGATGCGCTCTTGCAGAACGCCCATCTCTTCGGCCAGGGTCGGCTGGTAACCTACTGCCGAAGGCATACGGCCCAGCAGCGCGGATACTTCGGTACCGGCCAGGGTGTAACGATAGATGTTGTCGACGAACAGCAGAACGTCGTTACCTTCGTCACGGAACTTCTCAGCCATGGTCAGGCCGGTCAGCGCTACGCGCAGACGGTTTCCTGGTGGCTCGTTCATCTGACCGTAGACCAGCGCTACCTTGTCGAGAACGTTGGAGTCCTTCATCTCGTGGTAGAAGTCGTTACCCTCACGAGTACGCTCACCCACACCAGCGAACACGGAGTAACCGCTGTGTTCCATGGCGATGTTACGGATCAGTTCCATCATGTTTACGGTCTTGCCGACACCAGCACCACCGAACAGACCAACCTTACCACCCTTGGCGAACGGGCAAACCAGGTCGATAACCTTGATGCCGGTTTCCAGCAGGTCGTTGCCGCCTGCCTGGTCAGCGAACGAAGGCGCTGGCTGGTGGATACCGCGACGCTCTTCTTCGCCGATCGGGCCGGCTTCGTCGATCGGGTTGCCCAGTACGTCCATGATACGGCCGAGGGTGGCCTTACCAACAGGAACGGAAATGGCAGCGCCGGTGTCGACGACATCCAGACCGCGCTTCAGGCCTTCGGTCGAGCCCATCGCAATGGTACGAACCACGCCGTCGCCCAGCTGCTGCTGAACTTCCAGGGTGGTTTCCGCGCCTTGTACTTTCAGCGCGTTGTAAACACTCGGCACGACGTCACGTGGGAATTCCACGTCGATGACGGCGCCGATGATTTGAACGATACGTCCGCTACTCATAGCTGGATCCTCTGAATTTTTGAACCGTTAAACCGCGGCAGCGCCGCCGACGATTTCCGAGATCTCCTGGGTGATCGCAGCCTGACGCGCCTTGTTGTAGATCAATTGCAGCTCTTTGATCAAATCACCGGCGTTGTCTGTGGCGTTCTTCATGGCGATCATCCGGGCCGCTTGTTCAGCAGCGTTGTTCTCGACCACCGCCTGGTATACCTGCGACTCCACGTAACGCACCATCAAGCCGTCCAGCAGCTCTTTTGCGTCGGGTTCGTACAGGTAATCCCAGTGATGCTTGAGATCCTGATCCGGGGTTGCCACCAACGGTACCAATTGCTCTACCGTCGGTTTTTGGGTCATGGTGTTGATGAACTTGTTCGAAACCACCGAAAGGCGATCGATACGGCCGTCCAGGTAGGCGTCCAGCATCACTTTGACGGAGCCGATCAGATCGTTGATCGATGGCTCTTCGCCCAGGTGGCTGATCGCGGCTACGACGTTGCCGCCAAAGATGCGGAAGAAAGTCGCACCCTTGCTGCCGATCACGCACAGGTCGATTTCCACGCCCTGTTCGCGGTTTGCGCTCATGTCCTTGACCAGGGCCTTGAACAGGTTGGTATTCAAGCCACCGCACAGACCACGGTCACTGCTCACCACGATATAACCGGCGCGCTTTACAGGGCGCTCGATCATGAACGGGTGGCGGTATTCCGGGTTGGCGTTGGCCAGATGACCGATCACCTGGCGGATACGCTCCGCGTAAGGACGGCTAGCAGCCATGCGCATTTGTGCCTTGCGCATTTTGCTGACCGCCACTTTCTCCATGGCGCTGGTAATTTTTTGCGTGCTTTTGATGCTCGCAATCTTACTGCGAATCTCTTTTGCGCCTGCCATGTATCACCTATCAGGTTAGCAAGCGGGGGCCGGAGCCCCCGCTGCGGCTTACCAGGTCTGGGTGGCCTTGAACTTCTCGATACCGGCTTTCATGCCAGCGTCGATTTCGTCGTTGAAGTCACCCTTCACGTTGATCTTGGCCATCAGTTCGGCGTGATCACGGTTGAAGAAGGCAATCAGCGCTTGCTCGAAGCTGCCGACCTTGGAGACTTCTACGTCAGTCAGGAAACCACGCTCAGCGGCGTACAGCGACAGGGCCATGTCGGCGATCGACATTGGCGCGTACTGCTTCTGCTTCATCAGCTCGGTAACGCGCTGACCATGCTCCAGCTGCTTGCGGGTCGCTTCGTCCAGATCGGAAGCGAACTGGGCGAATGCTGCCAGTTCACGGTACTGAGCCAGAGCGGTACGGATACCACCGGACAGTTTCTTGATGATCTTGGTCTGAGCGGCACCACCAACACGCGATACCGAAACACCGGCGTTCACTGCAGGGCGGATGCCCGAGTTGAACATGGCCGATTCCAGGAAGATCTGACCGTCGGTGATCGAGATCACGTTGGTCGGAACGAACGCGGAAACGTCGCCAGCCTGGGGTTCGCTGATCGGCAGAGCGGGCAGGGACCCGGTTTTGCCGG
>NZ_JBJDNC010000041.1:0-53343 GCF_044900265.1 Pseudomonas sp. NPDC089406
ACTTCAGGAGGCCGAACGCAGGGATTGCGTAGGGGGGCGACCGGCATGGATGCCGGTCGAGCGCCGATCGGGCCAGGGACGGCCCGTCGGCGCGTACCCCCGGAGCAAGCCCGGAGTGAGGGTACCCCGGAGCGAAGCGCAGGGGCCGGATGAATGGAGCGAGGATTTTTTGGTGACTTTTGATTGGCCGGCATTCCGGACTTCAAAAAGTTACCCGCCGTAAGGGCGGAAAGGTGAATAAGCGTCACAACAAATAATGAATGCGCCTACAACTTCCAAAACCAACTCAAACCCACCCCAAACCCCATCAAGGCATCACAGGCGCAACATACTCCAAGGTCGTCCCCAACGCCCAAAGCAACACCAGCACCAACGGCACATGCACCAGCAACTGCACAAACGAGAAACCGATCAAATCCCGCGCCTTGAGCCCCAGCACCCCCAGCAGCGGCAGCATGTAGAACGGGTTGATCAGGTTAGGCAAGGCCTCGGCCGCGTTATAGATCTGCACCGCCCACCCCAGGTGGTACTTCAGGTCATTGGCCACCAGCATCACGTAAGGGGCTTCGATGATCCACTTGCCACCACCGGACGGAATGAAGAAGCCCAGCACCGCCGAGTACACCCCCATCAGCAACGCATAAGTGTCATGGGTGGCAATCTGGGTGAAGAACAGCGAAATGTGGTGGGCCAGGGTCTCGGCGTCAGCGCCCTTGACCTGGGTGAGAATCGCCGCAATCGAGCCATACAGCGGGAACTGGATCAACACGCCAGTGGTGGTCGGTACCGCGCGGGCCACGGCGTCGAGGAAGCTGCGTGGGCGCCAGTGCAGCAAGGCACCGAGCATGATGAACAGCAGGTTGTAAGTGTTCAGCCCGGAGATCGCGGTGATCGCAGGCTTGGTGGCGAACTCCTGGTACAACCAGCCCCCGGCCAGGGCCACCAGCAGCAGGATCAGGATCGGGCTGTATTCAAGCCACTCGCCCGGGCGGGTACGCTGCGGTGCCGGCGGTGCGGTGAAGCTGGGGTCGACGCCGCAGTCTTCGGCGCTGCGCGCGCTGTTGGGACCTGGCGCGGTGGCGTAGGCGATCACCAGCGAAACCACCACCAACGCCGCCAGCATCACCCCCGACTGCCAGAGGAAGATGGTCTGGGTGAACGGAATCACCCCGGTGATCGACAGGATCGACGGCGGCAGGCTGGCCGGGTTGGCCTGCAATTGCGCAGCCGACGACGACAGCCCCAGCGCCCACACCGCACCCAACCCCAGGTAGGCGGCAGCACCGGCGGCGCGGTAGTCCATCTTCAAATCGGTACGCCGTGCCAGGGCGCGCACCAGCAGGCCGCCGAACACCAGCGACAAGCCCCAGTTGAGCAGCGAGGCGAGCATCGAGATCAGCGCCACCCAGCACACCGCCGAACGGCCGTTTTTCGGGATGCGCGCCAGGCGGTCGATCAGCTTGGCAGCGGGTGGCGAGCTGGCCACCACATAACCGCCAATGACCACGAAGGCCATCTGCATGGTGAACGGGATCAGGCTCCAGAAGCCGTCACCGAAGGCCTTGGCCGTGTCGGTGGGTTTGGCGCCCATGGCCAGGGCGCCCAGGCACACCAGCACCACCGCCAGGGCGGCGAACACCCAGGAGTCGGGGAACCAGCGTTCGGCCCAGTTGGAGCAGCGCAGGGCAAAGCGGGCGGAGCGGCTGTCTTGAATATCAGCGGCCACGTGAGTCTTCCTTTTATTGGTTTTATTGGTCAGTTCTGAAGCGACGCAAATACCTGTAGGAGCGGGCTTGCCCGCGATAGCGATAGATCAGGCAGCGGTGTTGCCTGAGCTGGCGCCATCGCGGGCAAGCCCGCTCCTACAGGGGCACGGCAAGATTAAAAAGTCATTTCCTTCACATCGTCAGGCACGATCAGCTTGCCGGCGGTCTTGGCGATGATCTCCTCGACACTCACCCCCGGCGCGGTCTCACGCAGGATGAACGCGCCGTTGTCGATCTCGAGGTAGGCAAGGTCAGTCAGCACCTTGCGGATGCAGCCGGCACCGGTCAGTGGCAGGCTGCACTGGCTCAGCAGCTTGGACTCGCCGTCCTTGGAGGCGTGGGTCATGGTGACGATGATGTTCTCGGCACCGGCCACCAGGTCCATGGCGCCGCCCATGCCCTTGACCAGCTTGCCGGGGATCATCCACGAGGCGATGTTGCCCTGCACATCCACCTCGAAGGCGCCGAGCACGGTGAGGTCGACGTGGCCGCCACGGATCATGGCGAACGACTGCGCCGAGTCGAAGATCGACGCACCGCGCCGGGCGGTGACGGTCTGCTTGCCGGCGTTGATCATGTCGGCGTCAATCGTGCTTTCGGTGGGGAACTCGCCCATGCCCAGCAGGCCGTTTTCCGATTGCAGCATCACGTCCATGTCGGCCGGCACGTAGTTGGCCACCAGGGTGGGGATGCCAATGCCAAGGTTGACGTAGTAGCCATCCTTGAGTTCACGGGCGACGCGTTGTGCCATCTGTTCGCGGGTCAGTGCCATGGTCTGGGTCTCTTTGTTGTTCTTCGGGAGGCGGCGCTCAGGCCTTGACGGTGCGCTTTTCGATGCGTTTTTCGAAGGTGCCGACGATCACCCGGTCGACGAAGATGCCCGGGGTGTGGATCTCGCTGGGCAGCAGCACGCCGGGCTCGACGATTTCCTCAACCTCGACCACGGTGATCTTGCCGGCGGTGGCGGCCAGCGGGTTGAAGTTTTGCGCGGTGTTGCGGTACACCACGTTGCCGTAGTGGTCGGCCTTCCAGCCCTTGACGATGGCGAAGTCGCCGGTAATCGACTCTTCGAGGATGTACTTGCGGCCCTTGAACTCGCGTACTTCCTTGCCTTCGGCAACCGGGGTGCCGTAGCCGGTGGCGGTGTAGAAGGCCGGAATACCGGCGCCGCCCGCACGCATTTTTTCCGCCAGGGTGCCCTGCGGGGTGAGTTCGACTTCCAGCTCGCCGCTGAGCAGCTGGCGTTCGAATTCGGCGTTTTCGCCCACGTACGAGGCGACCATCTTGCGGATCTGCCGGTCTTCCAGCAGCACGCCCAGGCCGAAGCCATCGACGCCGCAGTTGTTGGAAACCACGGTCAGGCCCTTGACGCCGCGGCGCTTGATTTCGGCTATGAGGTTTTCGGGGATGCCGCACAGGCCAAAACCACCGGCCAGTACCGTCATGTCGTCGGTCAGGCCTGCCAGGGCCTCTTCGTAGGTTGCTACACGCTTGTCCAGTCCGGCCATGCTCAGTCGCCTTTTATAGTTGTTGGAACCGTACGGTCATCTTCACCGCAGCCGACTGATTTGTTAATTTTGTTTTCGTCATCGATTGATAACTTTTACAAAACAAATCGCGAGCCCGTCATGAACGTCAAGCAGCTGCGTGCCTTTGTCACCGTAGCCAAGTACCAGAGCTTCGCCCAGGCCGGCGAGCACCTGCATGTGTCGCAACCGGCCCTGAGCCTGACCATCAAGGCGCTGGAGGACAACCTCGGCGGCGCCCTGCTGACCCGCACCACCCGCAGCGTCAGCCTGACCCCCGAGGGCGAGGTTCTGCTGCCCCTGGCCCGGCGCCTGCTGGGCGACTGGGACGACACCGAAGAAATGCTGCGCCAGCGCTTCACCCTGCAACTGGGGCGGGTGTCGGTGGCGGCCATGCCCTCCTACGCCGGCAACCTGCTGCCCGATGCGCTCAAGGTGTTTCGCCAGCGCTACCCCAAGGTCAACGTCACCGTGCACGACGTGATCAACGAACAGGTGCTGGAACTGGTGCGCCACCGCCGCGTCGAACTGGGCATCGGCTTCGAGCCCGACAGCAACGCGGCGCTGCACTTTCACCCGCTGTACATGGACCGCTTCGTCGCCGTGGTGCCGGCAAGCTCGCCCCTGGCCCGGCAACCCCAGGTGCGCTGGCAAGAGCTGCTGGCCCAGGACTTCGTCGCCCTGCAACGGCCTTCGGCGGTGCGCCTGCTGCTGGAGCAGCAGGTGGCAGCAGACCACGGCAAGCTGGCGGTGGCCTTTGAAAGCCACCAGTTGTCCACGGTCGGGCGCATGGTCGCCAGTGGCCTGGGGGTGAGCGCGGTGCCGGCGCTGTGCATCGAACAGATGCAAGAGCTCGGCGCCTGCTGCGTGCCGTTGATCGAACCCTGCGTGGAGCGGCGCATCGGCGTGATCGCCCTGGCCGACCACAAACTGTCCAAGGCAGCCGAAGCGCTGCTCGACGTGTTGCTCAAGCACACCCATCCACAGGAGGTGACATGCGTTACGTGAATCTGGCGGGCAAGCAGGTACCGACCATCGGCCAGGGCACCTGGTACATGGGCGAAGACCCCGGCCGCAAGGCGGCTGAAGTGGCCGCCCTGCAACAGGGCATCGAGCTGGGCCTGACGCTTGTCGATACGGCCGAAATGTACGCCGAGGGCGGCGCCGAACAGGTGGTCGGCCAGGCCATCGCCGGGCGCCGCGACCAGGTGTTCCTGGTCAGCAAGGTGTACCCGCACAACGCCAGCCGGCGCGGTGTGCCGGCCGCCTGCGAGCGCAGCCTGCAGCGCCTGGGTACCGATTGCATCGACCTGTACCTGTTGCACTGGCGCGGGCAGCACCCGCTGGAAGAAACCGTCGAAGCCTTCGAGCGCCTGATCGAGCAAGGCAAGATTCGCCGCTGGGGGGTGTCCAACTTCGACCTGGACGGCATGCGCGAACTGGGCAACCCCGCCTGTGCCACCAACCAGGTGCTGTACAACCCGGCCGAGCGCGGCATCGAGTTCGACCTGCTGCCCTGGAGCCGCAAGCAGTCCATGCCGACCATGGCCTACTGCCCCCTGGCCCAGGCCGGGCGCCTGTTGCACCACCCGGTGCTGGGGCAAGTTGCCGAACGTCATGGCGCCACGCCGGCGCAGGTGAGCCTGGCCTGGGTGACCCGTGGCGAGGGGGTGATTGCCATCCCCAAGGCGGTCAGCCCCGAGCATGTGCGGCTCAATGCACAAGCCGCCGATCTGGTATTGAGCGACGCCGACTTGCAGGCGCTTGACCATGCGTTCCCGGCGCCGACGCGCAAGCAGCGCCTGGCGATGGTCTGAAGGCCGAACAAGGCCCAAAAAAAAGGCCCCTGGGCACGAACCCCAGGGGCCAAACGGCTGGAATCACCCAACCAAAGGAGCCGTTGCCAGGCGCCTCACTCCACCGCGTGCGCCTGCGCCGCTTGCGGCCGGCGCTTGAGCCGCGACAGCACCCAGACGAAGCACACCGGCACGAACACCACCCCCAGCAGCGTGGCGCTGAGCATGCCGCCGATCACCCCGGTGCCGATGGCCCGCTGGCTGGCAGCGCCCGCCCCGCTGGCGATGGCCAGCGGTACCACACCGAGGATGAACGCCATGGAAGTCATCACGATCGGCCGGAAACGCAGGCGCGCGGCCTCAAGCGCGGCGTCGCCCAGGCTGTAGCCCTTCTCCCAGAGCTCCTTGGCGAACTCGACGATGAGAATGGCGTTTTTCGCCGCCAGGCCAATGATGGTGATCAGCCCCACCTTGAAGTACACATCGTTGGGCATGCCCACCACCATCACCGCCAACACCGCGCCCAGCGCGCCGATTGGCACGATCAGCATCACCGTCAGCGGGATCGCCCAGCTTTCGTACAGCGCCACCAGCAGCAGGAACACCACCAGGATGGCCAGCGCGAACAGGCTCGAGGCCTGGCCGCTGGAGACCTTTTCCTGGTAAGAAAGCCCGGTCCAGGCATAGCCGATACCCGGCGGCAGCTCGCGGGCCAAGCGCTCCATCTCGGCCATGGCCTGGCCTGTGCTGTGGCCCGGCGCGGCGTCGCCGGCAATGCGGATGGACGGGTAGCCGTTGTAGCGCACGATCTGCACCGGCCCCTCCTCCCAGCCGGTGGTAACGAAGGCGCTGAACGGCACCTGCTCGCCGCTGGCATTGGGCGCGTACAGGCGTAGCACGCTCTCCGGGGTCATGCGCTCGGCCTGCTCGGCTTGCACCACCACCCGCTGCTGGCGGCCGGCGTTGGTGAAGTCGTTGATCACCGCCGAGCCGAACGCGGTGGCCAGGGTGCTGTTAAAGCTCTCGAAGCTCACGCCCAGGGCGCGGGCCTTCTCCCGGTCGATCTGCACCCGCAGCTGCGGCGCCTCGGCCAGGCCCTCCATCATCGCGTAGAGGATCACCGGGTTGCCGTTGGCAGCGCCGAGCAACTGGTCGCGGGCCGCCAGCAGCGCTTCGCGGCCCAGGCCGCCGCGGTCGAGCAGGCGCAGGGCGAAGCCGCCGGCATTGCCCAGGCCGTCGATCGGCGGCGGGTTGACCGCCATGATGCTGCCATCACCGTGGGCGGCGAAGCGCGCGTTGATCGCCTGCACCTCGGCGTCGGCCGACTGTTCAGGGCCACGCTGCGACCAGTCCTTGAACGTGGGGAACGCCAGGGCGGCGTTGTCGCCCATGCCCGAGAAGCTGAAACCACTGACCACAAACGCCGAGCCCAGCGCCTCGCGGGACATCAGGAACTGCTCCAGGGCCTGGCCGGTGGCGTCGGTACGCACGCGGCTGGCACCGGGCGGCAACTGCACGTCGACGATGGCGTAGCCTTGGTCCTCCACCGGCACGAACGACTCCGGCAGGCGCAGGTAGAAGTAGCCGAGCATGGCGATCAGCCCGACATACACCAGCATGCAGCGCCCGGCACGGCGCACCAGGGCGCTGTTCAGCAGCGCGTAGCGCTCGGTCAGGCGGGCAAAACCACGGTTGAAGGCACCAAAGAAGCCGCGTTTTTCGTGATGCCCCTGGGGCACCGGCTTGAGCAGCGTGGCGCACAACGCCGGGGTGAAGGTCAGGGCCAGGAAGCCCGAAAACAGGATCGACACCGCCAGCGACAGCGAGAACTGCTGGTAGATCACCCCCACCGAGCCGGACATGAACGCCAGCGGCATGAACACCGCCGACAGCACCAGGGTGATGCCGATGATCGCCCCCGACACCTGGCCCATGGCCTTGATAGTGGCCTGCACCGGGGACAACCCCTCCTCGGCCATCAGCCGCTCGACGTTCTCCACCACCACGATGGCGTCGTCCACCAGGATGCCGATGGCCAGCACCATGCCGAACATGGTCATCATGTTCACCGAGAAGCCCAGCAGCTTCATCACCGCCAGGGTGCCCAGCAGGCACACCGGCACCACGATGGAGGGGATCAGGGTGTAGCGGATGTTCTGCAGGAACAGGAACATCACCAGGAACACCAGCACCATGGCTTCGATCAGGGTGTGGATGACCTTCTCGATGGCCACGTCGACAAACCGCGAGGTGTCGTAGGGCACTGAAAACTCGACGCCTTCGGGGAAGTACGCCGACAGTTCGGCCAGGCGCTGCTTGACCCGCTCGGCGGTTTGCAGGGCATTGGCGCCCGGGGCCAGCTGTACTGCGCCGGCCACTGCCGGGCGGCCGTTCAGGCGCGAGTCGAAGTTGTAGCTTTCCAGGCCGATTTCCAGGCGTGCCACGTCCTGCAGGCGCACCAAGGAGCCGTCGGGGTTGGCCCGCAGCACCACCCGGCCGAATGCCTCGGGGTCGTCCAGGGTACCCTGCACGGCCAGGGTGGCGGTCAGTTCCTGTTCGCTGCTGCCGGGCGTTGCGCCGAAGGCGCCGGCCGGTACCTGCACGTTTTGCCCGCGAATGGCGTTGCCCACATCATCGATGGACAGCCCGTAGCCCACCAGCTTCTGCGGGTCGACCCACACCCGCATGGCGGCTTCGGAGGAGAAGAACTGCAGCTTGCCCACCCCGGGAATGCGGCGCAGCTCGTTGTTGATGTTGCGCGCGGCATAGTCGCCCAGCTGGGTGGTGTCGGCCCGCTCGAAGCCATCCTTGTAGCTGAGCGCGTAGATCAGCAAAAAGCCCGCGCTGGTCTGCTCTACCTGCAGGCCTTGAGTGGTCACCGCCTGGGGCATGCGCGCCTCGGCCTTTTTCAGGCGGTTCTGCACATCCACCTGGGCAAGCTCCGGGTTGGTGCCGGGCTCGAAGGTAACCACCACCTCGGCCATGCCGTTGGAGTTGTTGGTGGACTCGAAATACAGCAGGTTCTTGGCGCCGTTGAGTGACTCCTCGATGACGCTGGTGACCGACTCCACCAGCACCTTGGCCGAGGCGCCCGGGTAGGTGGCGGTGACGGTGATCTGCGGCGGCGCGACGCTGGGGTACTGGGCGACCGGCAGCAGCGGAATCACCAGCAGGCCGGCCAGGGAAATGAACAGTGCGACGACCCAGGCAAAATTGGGCCGGTTGATGAAGAATTTCGACATGTTGCTCCCCTCAGCGTGCCTGGGCCTGTTGCGCCTGGGCCGGCGCAACCTGCATGCCGGCGGCCAGGCCCGCAGGGCTGCCGACGATGACCTGGTCACCGGCCTGCAGGCCCTGGGTGATCTGCCAGCGCGCGCCGTGCATGGCGCCGGTGCTGACCGGGCGCGCCTCGGCCAGGTTGCCGGCGCCCACCACCATCACCCGCGCCTGGCCGTCACTGGCGCGCTGCACCGCACGCTGCGGCACCAGGATGGCCTGGCGGTCGACGCCCTGCGGGGTGTGCACGCGCACGTACATGCCCGGCAGCAGAATGCCGTCGGCGTTGTCGAAGCGCCCGCGCAGGGTGACCTGGCCGGTGCCGCGGTCCACCGCCACGTCGGTGAACATCAGCGCGCCCTGGCGCCGATAGTCGGTGCCTTCCACCTGGGCGCTCAGGGCGCGCTCTTCACCGCTGGCCAGGCTGCCGCTCTGCAGCGCCTGGCGCAGGCGCAGGGCATCGGCGGCCGACTGGGTGAAATCGACGTAGATCGGGTCGAGTTGCTGGATGCGCGCCATCAGCGTGGCGTCGCCCTGCCCGACCAGCGCGCCCTCGGTGGCCAGCGCCCGGCCAATACGCCCGGAAATCGGCGCGGTGACCGTGGCGTAGCCCAGGTTCAGGCGCGCCGTCTGTACGTCGGCCTGGGCCGACAGCACTGCGGCCTGGGCGCTGCGCGAATTGGCGCTGGCGGTATCGAAGTCCTGCTGGCTGATGGCCTGGATCTGCACCAGCGGCTGGTAGCGGCGCAGCCGCGCCTGGGCTTCGTGTTGCACCGCCTGGGCACGGGCCAGGTCACCTTCGGCGCGGGCCAGTGCCGCCTTGAACGGTGCCGGGTCGATCTGGAACAACAAGTCGCCGGCCTTGACGTCGGCGCCCTCCTCGAATGCCTTGCGCAGCACGATGCCGGCTACCCGCGCTCGAACTTCGGCCACCCGCATCGGTTCGACCCGGCCCGGCAAGGTCGAGGCCAGGGCCAGGGCCTCGTGGGTTACCGTAACGGTGTCCACGGGCAACGCCGCAACCGCTGCCTGCGGTTCATCCGCCGCCTCGCAGCCTGCCAGCAGCACCGCAGCCGCCAGCCAACCGGCCACCCCAATTGCACGCATCTTGCCCATGACTTCACCCGAGCCTTTGATTGAAAACGGCGCGAATGGTACGACCGGCCCTGCAATGAGTCAATTTAGTCTCATACGGTATTTGTGTGAACAATTGTAAGCATTGGCCGATCGTCGGCTGGCTGCATCCCTACCCGCCCCCAAGCGTCAAATGGGTTCTATCCCCACGGGAGAACCCCCATGACCTTGCATGCCGTCGCAGCCCTCGACCAAATCGACCCGCACCGGCCGCTGCGGGTACAAGCCGGCACCGAGGAGCTGATATTGGTGCGCCAGGGCGACCAGGTGCATGCCTACCAGGGCAACTGTCCCCACGCCGGCGCGCCGCTTGACGAAGGGGTTGTCTGCGCCGGGCTGCTGGTGTGCCCCTGGCACAAGGCGGCCTTTGCCGTGGATGAAGGCGCGGTGTGCGAGCCGCCGGCGCTGACCGGGCTGCGCCGCTACGCAGTACAGGTCAAGGACGGCCAGGTGTGGGTGGATGACCAGCCGCTACCGGATATTGCTGCCCCTCGTCACAGCGACGCCCGGGTATTTGTGGTGGTTGGAGCCGGCGCGGCCGGGGCCGCTGCGGTCGCCACCCTGTTGCAGCACGGTTTTGCCGGGCGCCTGGTGTGGGTCGACCAGGAGCAGGCACCCGCCTACGACCGTACGGCCTTGAGCAAATTCGTCATAGCCGGGCAGATGCCAGCCGATCAGGTCCCGGCCTTGCTGGAGCCCGACGACCTGCGCCGCGGCCAGTTGCAGCGGCTTACCGGCAAAGTGCGCAGCCTCGACCCCGGCAAGCGCCAACTGACCCTGGCCGACGGCCAGCAGGTGAAGTACGACGCGGCACTGCTGGCTACCGGCGGTAAAGCCAAACGCCCAGACCTGCCGGGCGTGCAGTTGCCCGGCATATGCGTGCTGCGCTCGCGGGATGACGCTGCCCGCCTGCTCGACCTGGCCGAACCGGGGCAGCCGGTGGTGGTGGTTGGCGATGGATTCATCGGCCTGGAGGCTGCGGCGGCGCTGCGCGAATATGGCTTGCAGGTGCATGTGGTGACGCGCCATGCCCTGGCGCTGGTTGGCCAGCTGGGCGAACGCATCGCCCGCAGCTTGCGTGAGCTGCATGAGCGCAAGGGTGTGGTGTTCCATGGCCCAGTGGAGGTGGCAGGGTTCGAAGGCACCGAGCGGGTCGAGGCCGTGTGCCTGGCCAACGGTGAGCGCATCGCCACCGGGCTGGTGCTGCTGGGCACCGGGGTCAGCCCGGCCACTGGCTGTGTCCAGGGTTTGCCGCTGGCGGCGGATCGTTCGCTGAATGTCGATGCGCACTTTCAAGCGGCTGATGGTCTGTGGGCGGCGGGCGATATCGCCACCTTTCCCCTCGCCGGCAGGCCCACGCGCATCGAACACTGGCGGCTGGCCCAGCAGCAGGGCGTGATTGCGGCGTGCAACATGCTGGGCGAGCGGCGCCGGTATGACGATGTGCCGTATTTCTGGACCTACCAGCATGGGCAGACCCTGGAAGTGCTGGGGCATGGGCGGCAGTGGAACCGCATCGAGTATGTGGGCGAGCCAGGCCTTGGGGATTTCGTTGCCTTGCAATGCGTTGATGATCAGGTCGAGGCGGTGGTTGCCGTGGGGTACTCGCGGGCCATGGCGGTGTTGTCGCAACGGATGAAGCGGCCGTTGAGCAGCCGGGAGGCGCGGGAGTTGATTGACGCTTGGCCGGGGTGAAATTTGTCTGCGAAGTGCTCGCCACAGACTCTACAGCGCCTGTGAGATCGAGCGCCGCCCGCGCGGCGCTTCGCGGGTAAACCCGCTCCCACAGTTTGTTTCGGGCCAATTATTCCTGTGAAAGTACCGCTGTCCGCCTTGGTGCATGCCTTGAGTCATGTGGAGCGGCGGCAACGCACATGCTGAAACCGCGTCGTACCAACAAGGCGGACCTGGTAATGGCACAGGACAGACTGGCCCGAAACAAACTGTGGGAGCGGGTTTACCCGCGAAGCGCCGCGCGGGCGGCGCTCGATCTCACAGGCGCTGCAAGGTTCATGGCGAACACCTCACAAGCACTGCAAAGCTTATGGCGAACACACCCTAGCCCAACCCCCTCCCCCGATAACTCCCCGGGCTCTGCCCCGTCCACTTCTTGAACGCCCGGTGAAACGCACTGGGCTCCTGAAACCCCGTGCGCCCGGCAATCTCGGCAATGCTCAAACGCCCCTCGCGCAACAACTCGAAGGCCATGGCCCGGCGCACCTCGTCCTTGATCTGCTGGTACGAACGCCCTTCGCGCTCCAGCCGCCGGCGCAGGCTGCTGGCACTGAGCCGGTGCTGCCCGGCCATGGCATCGAGGGTCGGCCATTGCCCGTAATCCAGGCCGCGCAGGTGACGGTATACGCCAGCCACCAAGCCATCATGGTTGCGAAAGCGCACCACCAACCCTTGCGGCGCACTGCGCAGGAAGGTCTTCAGCGCCGCCAGGTCCTGCACCACCGGCAGGCGCAGCCAGGCGCTGTCGAACTCCACCTCGGTACGCCCGCTGCCCAGGCGCAGGTCCGGCCCCCACAGCAGCGCATCATCTTCCTGGGCCGGCCGGGCCAGGGCGAACTCGGTGCGGTCGATGGCAATGCGCCGGCCAGCCAGCCAGCACAGCAGGCCGATCACCAGTACCAGGTAGGTTTCTTCGGCATATACCCGGGTCAACGGGTCGTCGATGGCCGATTGCACGCTGATCACCACGCGGCCCCCGCGCACCGTGAGGCTGCCGCGCACATCGTGCAGAAACAGCGCAAAGTTGCCCAGGCACTGGCGCAGGGCTTTTTCCAGGTTCGGTTCCTGGATCAACCCCCGGCAAATCAGGGCGAAGCTGCCCAGCGGCATGCCATGGCGGTCCAGCTGGAAGAACTCGTCGCCCAGCTCATTGATCAGCACCAGCCACAGCTGGGCGAACGCCTTGGCCGGCACCCGCGCCTCGGGCCTGGCCAGCAGCGCCGGGTCGATACCCACCGCGTGCAAGTGAGCGTCGCGCGCCTGGGGTTGCTCGCGCAGGGCATGGAGCATGGCATTGAGGAAGTACACCGCGACGGTGTCGCTATCGCGCATGGCAAAAATCCGATGGTCTAGGCTGAGTGGCAAAAACTGCCAGGCAAGCTGAGCAAATCCGGCATAGGCCACCTGCAGGCCTTTGCCTAGACTCCTTGCACCTTCTGGCGGCGGCCATTCTGGCAGAGCCTCGCCCCACCCCGCCATGCCTTCACACGGAGCCCTAGCATGAGCAGCACGCAAATTTACGTCGTCAGCGCAGTACGTTCGGCCATCGGCAGCTTTGGCGGTTCGCTCAAGGACCTGCCTCTGGCCGACCTCGCCACCCAGGTTACCCGCGCGGCCATCGAGCGCGCAGGCGTCGAGGCCGGGCAGATCGGCCACCTGGTGATGGGCAACGTGATCCCCACCGAACCGCGCGATGCCTACCTGGGCCGGGTTGCGGCGATGAACGCCGGCATCCCCAAGGAAGCCCCGGCGTTCAGCGTCAACCGCCTGTGCGGCTCGGGTTTGCAGGCCATCGTTTCGGCCGCACAGGGCCTGCTGCTGGGCGACAGCGACATCGCCCTGGCGGCAGGCGCCGAGGCCATGAGCCGCGGCCCGTACCTGCTGCCTCAGGCCCGCTGGGGTGCGCGCATGGGCGACCTGCAGGGCATCGACTACATGGTCGGCATCCTGCAAGACCCGTTCGAGCACTTCCACATGGGTATCACCGCCGAAAACGTCGCCACCGCCCACGGCATCAGCCGCGAAATGCAGGATGAAGTGGCCCTTACCAGCCAGCACCGCGCCGCCCGCGCCATCGCCGAAGGGCGTTTCGACGGGCAGATCGTGCCGATCGAAATCAAAACCCGCAAAGGCACCGTGCAGTTTGCCGTGGACGAAAACGTGCGCAGCGAGGTGACTGCCGAGCAACTGGCCGGCATGAAACCTGTGTTCAAGAAGGACGGCAGCGTCACCGCGGGCAATGCCAGCAGCATCAACGATGGCGCCGCAGGCCTGGTGCTGGCCACCGGTGAGGCCGTGCAGCGTCTGGGCCTCAAGCCCCTGGCCCGCCTGGTGGCTTACGCCCACGCCGGGGTCGAGCCGGCGCTGATGGGCCTGGGGCCGATCCCGGCCACGCAGAAGGTGCTGGAAAAGGCTGGCCTGAAAGTCACCGACCTGGACGTGATCGAGTCCAACGAGGCCTTTGCCGCCCAGGCCTGCGCCGTGTCCCGCGCCCTGGATTTCGACCCGGAGAAGGTCAACCCCAACGGCTCGGGCATCTCCCTCGGGCACCCGGTGGGCGCCACCGGGGCGATCATCGCCACCAAGGCGATCCATGAACTGCAGCGGGTTCAGGGCCGCTACGCCCTGGCCACCATGTGCATCGGCGGCGGCCAGGGTATCGCCGTCGTCTTCGAACGCGTGTAAGGAGCCAGCTACGTGACTATCGTGACTATCGAACAAATTGCCGTGATCGGCGCCGGCACCATGGGCAACGGCATCGCGCAGGTATGCGCGCTGGCCGGCTACCAGGTGCTGCTGGTGGATGTGTCCGAGGCTGCGCTGGAGCGCGGCGTGGCGACCCTGGGCAAGAACCTCGAGCGCCAGGTGAGCAAGGGCACCATTGAAGCCGGCAAGGCTGACGCCGCCAAGGCGCGCATCCGCACCAGCACCGACTACAGCCAGCTGGCCGCCGCGCAACTGGTGATCGAGGCCGCCTCCGAAAACCTGCAGCTCAAGCAACGCATCCTGCAGCAAGTTGCGGACAATATCGGCGAACAGTGCCTGATCGCCACCAACACCTCGTCGCTGTCGGTGACCGAGCTGGCCGCCAGCATCGCCCACCCCGAGCGCTTCATTGGCGTGCATTTTTTCAACCCGGTGCCGATGATGGCGCTGGTGGAGATCATCCGTGGCCTGCAGACCAGCGACGCCACCTACGCCCAGGCGCTGCTGGTGACCGAAAAGCTCGGCAAGACCCCGATCACCGCCGGCAACCGCCCGGGCTTCGTGGTCAACCGCATTTTGGTGCCGATGATCAACGAGGCGATTTTCGTGCGCCAGGAGGGCCTGGCCAGTGCCGAGGATATCGACACCGGCATGCGCCTGGGCTGCAACCAGCCGATCGGCCCGCTGGCCCTGGCCGACCTGATCGGCCTGGATACCCTGCTGGCGATCATGGATGCCTTCCACGAGGGCTTCAACGACAGCAAGTACCGCCCCGCCCCGCTGCTCAAGGAAATGGTGGCCGCCGGCTACCTGGGGCGCAAAAGCGGGCGCGGCTTCTTCACCTACTAACTAAAGGGGCGCCTGCCATGCCTGCGGTGCAAGCAGCCCTGCGCTGCGCCAGTTTCGAGGAACGTCGCGACAGGGCCATGGCGCTGTTCGCCGAAAAGGGCTTCGGCCAGGTCAGCATGCGCGAACTGGCGGCGCATGTAGGCCTGACCGCAGGCTCGCTGTATCACCACTTCCCCAGCAAGCAGGATTTGCTCTACGACCTGATCGAGGAGCTTTACGAAGAGTTGCAGGCAATTCTTGACCAGGGGCGCCGGGCACAGGCCCGGGGCAAGCCGGTGCTGGCCTGCCTGATTGCCGCGCACTGGCAGTTGCATGGCGAGCGGCCGTTGCAGTTTCGCCTGGCCGAGCGCGACTTCTGCTGCCTGAACCAGGCGCAACAGCAACACCTCGGGCAGTTGCGCGAGCGCTACGAAAGCGGCCTGCTGCGCCTGATCGCGCCGCAGGCCAGGCTTGGCGGCGAAGCGCTGGCGGCCACCGGGCAGGTGCTGGCCACCTTGCTCAACCAGTTGCCGGGGTTGCTGCGGGCCCGGGCGCTGAGTGAGGGGGATGGTTTGGCGTTGATGGAGCGCTTGGTGCTTGGGGGCGTTGAGCGGGCTCTGGGGTAAGCACACGCCCTCTGTAGGAGATCACCCAGCCCTTTGGGCTGCGCTGTCGCGCAGAGAACAGAATTCGTAAGCGCGCCACATACCCTGTGGGAGCGGGTTTACCCGCGAAGCAAGCGACGCGGAGTCTGGCACCGGCTTCGCCGGTGTTCGCGGGTAAACCCGCTCCCACAGGACCCTGCTAAATCAATGAGTTGTGTTTTGTTCTATGAGAGCTGGCTTGCCAGCGATGGGGCCGCGCAGGGCAGACAAATTTGCATCAGGGCTTAGGGCCCTATCGCCGGCAAGCCGGCTCCTACAGGGCTCGCATAACGTCCAAAGAGATAGCGCAGCGAGCCCGATCCTTCAGCGAATCTGGTGCTTGTGCAGCAGGCGGTAGAAGGTTGGCCGCGAGATGCCCAGCACCTTGGCGGCGATGCTCATGTTGTCGCTGTGCCGGTCGAGCACATCGCACAGGGCCTGGCGCTCGGCGCGCAGTTTGTAGTCTTCCAGCGTACCCAGGGGCTGGTCCTGCTCCTGCAGGTCTTGCAGGCCCAGGTCGGGGGCTTCGATCTGCCGTCCTTCGGCCAGCACCAGGCCACGCCGCACCCGGTTGGCCAGCTCGCGCACATTGCCCGGCCAGTCGTGACGGCCCATGGCCGCCAGGGCGCCGTCGCTGAACGAGCGCGGGCGCCGGCCCGTCTCGAGGCTGTAGAAGCGCGCAAAGTGCCCGGCCAGCAGCGACAGGTCACCATGCCGGTCGCGCAGTGGCGCGGTCACCACTTGCAGCACGTTCAGCCGGTAATACAGATCCTCACGAAAGCGCCCCAGGCCAATGGCCTTTTCCAGGTCGACGTGGGTCGCCGCCAGCACCCGCACATCCACCGGGATCGGCTGGTTGCCGCCGACCCGCTCGATGTGTTTCTCCTGCAAAAAGCGCAGCAGGTTGGCCTGCAGCTCCAGCGGCAGGTCGCCGATTTCGTCGAGGAACAAGGTGCCGCCGTTGGCCGCCTCGATACGCCCGACCTTGCGCTGGTGGGCGCCGGTGAAGGCGCCCTTCTCGTGGCCGAACAGTTCGGACTGGATCAGGTGCTCGGGAATGGCGCCGCAGTTGATGGCGATAAACGGCTGGTCGTGACGCTGCGAAAGCCGGTGCAGGGTGCGCGCCACCAGTTCCTTGCCGGTGCCGCTCTCGCCACGCACCAGTACCGGCGACTCGGTGGGCGCCAGCTTGCCCAGCAGCTTGCGCAGCTCGCGGATGGGCCGGCTTTCGCCGAGCAGCTCGTGCTCGTGCTCATCGACCCGTACCGCACCCTTGCCGCGCAGCCGCGCCATGCCGAAGGCGCGGCCAAGGGTCACCTGCACCCGCGACACGTCAAACGGCAAGGTATGGAAGTCGAAAAACCACTCACAGACAAAGTCGCCGACGTTCTGCATGCGCAGTTCTTCGGCGCTGAGCACGGCGATCCACTCGGTCTTGCTGCGCTGGATCAGATCCTTGACCGCGTCGGGGTGGCGAAGGTGCTGCGCCTGCAGGCGCAAAAGGCCGACATCGCAAGGGTGTTGCAGCGCCGTATCCAGCGTGCAACTGCGCACATCCCAGCCGACATTGCGCAGCCCGGGCAATAACCGGTGGCACTCTTCGCACGGGTCGACGATCAACAAACGGCGGTGGGATGAAGGTTCAAGCATGACCTTTCCTTGGCGCCGGTTTTCAGTTTTTTTCGTATAAACAGCAAGTTGCGACGCCAGAACTAACAGTAGCAATTAACTTGACGCACCCTGCTACCGTTGGTCAGCCCGCCTTTGTCACCTTGCCGTCATACGGGAATTTTCCCGAGTAAACAGCGTCACACGCCCCAGCACCGGCAACATGAAATCGCGTTCATTTAAAAAATTTCAAAACCCTTGTGACTCCACCCCTGATCTGGAGCATCAGTACAAATAACCCCGCGCTGTACGCTTAGCCGGAACAACAACGCGGAAACTCCTTTTCGCTGTTTGGGACCATAGAGAGACCGAACCATGAATGCCCCGCTGCGTGTCAACGAAGCACTGCTGATTGCCGACCACGCCTTCGAACCTTTCCAGTGCGTCGCCTGGGATGCCCCTAACGGCACCGGTGAACTGACCCTGGCAGTGATCGATCGGACCAGCACCCGCATTGGCGCCAAGCAAGTTTCCTCGCGGGTTTACTCGGACCCTGCGCAATGGGCCAGCCTGATCGAAGAAGTGCGCGCAGAACTGTGCCAGAAAGGCTACGACCTGCAGCCCTGGTCAATGCCGAAGTAAGTCGTTTGCAAGTACTGGTGCGTGCCCGCCACGCACCTGATGCAACTTTGCAGGTGACCGCGCAGTAACTTCCCGCCTTTCGCGACATTATGTCGCAGCGCTTCAATTCACTGTATTTGGCTGAACTGGCTGATGTGCCGGTATTCGGCCTGAAGTTGTTCGGCAAGTTGCCTTGCCCGCCCCAGGCGCACCGCCGCCAGTTCCATATCGACCACCAGTGTGTTGCACGGCAACGGTTGCGTTGCGCGCCATTGCGTCAGGCGACCGTCGGTCAGCACCAGGCAACGCTGCACTTCGTGGGGTAATTGCTTGCCGCGCGCCAGCAGCCACTGCCGGGCTTCATCGAGCGCTGCGAACAGCGGCGTACCGCCCCCGGCCCCCAAGCCCTGCAGCCACGGCTGCAACGCCGCCGAGGCCTTCAGCCCGTGGCGCTGCCAGCGCGGTTTGTCGCCACTGGCGGTGAGCAGCGCCAGGCGCGCACGTTGCCGGTAGGCCTGATCGAACAGCCCGGCCAGCAGGCCCTTGGCCTGGGCCAATGCCTGGTGACGACGGGTTGAAGCCGAGGCATCGACGATCACCAGCCACAGCTCCGGCGCCTGGGCCTTGCGCTGCTGCCAGCACAGGTCGCGGCGCTGGCGCGGGCGGCCCTTGAGCAGGGTCGAAAGCCAGGCGACACGGCCCTGGCCGGCGCCTTGCGGGCGACCGCGAGAAGCGCCCTGCGCCTGGCCTTTGCCGGGCCTGGCATCCACCGCCTGAGCCTGCTGCGGGTGGATGCTCAGGGCTTTTTTGCCCAGTTCGGCACCTCGCGCCGTGCGCTTGTAGCGACGGGCTGCGGCGCCATGGCGCCCCAACTGCCCTGCCCTTGGTCTTGTTGCTCCGGTTGCTGCCCCTGTTCGCCCCCGGCGGGCGGTGCGGCCTGTGGCTGCGGCGCTTGCGCGCTACGCCGATGGCGCAGGGCGAACTCGGCCACGGCCTCCACATCCTCTTCCTCGATGGCCGAGCTGGCGCGCCAGGCGGCATGGGCGCGGGCTGCCCGCAGCCACACAAGGTCGGCACGCAGGCCGTCCACGCCGGCGGCGTAGCAGCGCTCGGTGATCCAGGCCAGGGCCTGTTCGTCCAGGGGGATCGACGCCAAGCGTTGCCGCGCCCCGTGGCAGCGCTCGCGCAACTGTGCCTGCGCCCCGGCCCACTCGGCGCAGAACGCCTGCGGGTCACTGTCAAAGGCCAGGCGCCGACGGATGATCTGCTGCCGGGCCTGGGGCGCCGGCAAACCGTCGAGGGCAACGTTGAGGCCGAAGCGGTCGAGCAACTGCGGGCGCAGTTCGCCCTCTTCTGGGTTCATGGTGCCAATCAGCACGAAGCGCGCCGCATGCTGGTGCGAGATACCGTCGCGCTCGACCCGGTTGACGCCGCTGGCTGCCACATCCAGCAGCAGGTCGACCAGCGCATCGGGCAGCAGATTGACTTCGTCCACGTACAATACGCCGCCATCGGCATGGGCCAGCACCCCCGGCGCAAAGCGCGCCTGGCCCTGGCCCAGAGCGGCGTCAAGGTCCAGGGTGCCGACCAGGCGCTCTTCGCTGGCGCCCAGTGGCAAGGTGACGAAGGGCCCGTCGCCGAGCAGGTCGGCCAGGCCCCGGGCCAGGGTGCTCTTGGCCATGCCACGCGGGCCTTCGATCAGCACGCCGCCGATCTTAGGGTCGATGGCGGTCAGGCACAGGGCCAGCTTGAGCGCCTCGGCACCCACCACGGCGGCCAGGGGAAATTGCACAGGTTCGCTCATGTTCAGCAGTCTTCCTCGCCGTCGAGCAACTGCTGCTCGAGGCTTTCACGGTAAGCCCCCGGTTCTTGCCACAGGCCGCGCTGCTGGGCTTCCAGCAGGCGTTCGGTGAGGTCACGCAGGGCTTCTGGGTTGTGTTCACGCAGAAAATCGCGGGTGGCCGGGTCGAGCACATAGGCATCGGCCAGCCCCTGGTAATGATGGTCGTCGATCAGGTGCGTGGTGGCGTCGAAGGCGAACAGGTTGTCCACCGTTGCCGCCAGCTCGAACGCACCTTTATAGCCGTGGCGCTTGGCGCCGTCGATCCACTTGGGGTTCAGCGCACGGGCGCGGATCACCCGGTTCAGCTCTTCTTTCAAGGTGCGGATGCGCGGCCGGTCGGCCTGGCTGTGGTCGCCGTGGTAGCTGGCGCGCGTGCTGCCGGCCAGGGTTTCGGCGGCGGCCAGCATGCCGCCCTGGAACTGGTAGTAGTCGTTGGAGTCGAGCAGGTCGTGCTCGTGGTTGTCCTGGTTCTGCAGCACCGCCTGCACCTGGCCCAGGCGCCTGGCAAAGCTGGCGCGGGCCGGGGTGCCTTCGTCGCTGGCGCCATAGGCGTAGCCACCGTGGTTGAGGTAGACCTCGGCCAGGTCGTCGCGGCTGTGCCACAGCCGGCCGTCGATGGCGTTCTGCACCCCGGCGCCATAGGCCCCGGGCTTGGCACCGAACACCCGCCAGCCGGCTTGGCGGGCAGCCGTTTCATCATCCATGCCCTCACCCACCAATACCTCGCGCTCAGCGCGTACACGGGCGGCCAGCGGGTTGAGGTCGTCGGGCTCGTCCAGCGCCGCCACCGCCTGCACCGCCGCATCGAACAGGCGGATCAGGTTGCCGAAGGCATCGCGGAAGAAGCCCGACACCCGCAGGGTTACATCCACCCGCGGGCGGTCCAGCAGGCTCAGCGGCAAAATTTCGAAGTCATCGACCCGCTGGCTGCCGGTGGCCCATACCGGGCGCACGCCCATCAGCGCCATGGCCTGGGCGATATCGTCGCCGCCGGTGCGCATGGTCGCCGTGCCCCACACCGACAGGCCGAGCTGGCGCAGGTGGTCGCCGTGGTCCTGCAGGTGGCGCTCAAGCACCAGGTTGGCCGAGGCGAAACCCAGCCGCCAGGCGGTGGTGGTGGGCAGGTTGCGCACATCGACGGTGTAGAAGTTGCGCCCGGTGGGCAGCACGTCCAGGCGGCCACGGCTGGGGGCGCCGCTGGGGCCGGCGGGGACGAAACGCCCGGCCAGGGCCGCCAGCAGGCCGTCGATTTCGGCGCCGCCGCAGGCATCCAGCTGCGGGGCGATTTGCTCGACCAGCGACTGCAACACCGCCTGCACCGGCTGCCAGCCGGCCTCATCCGGTAGCGCCAGGGTGCCGCCCAAGGCTTGTTCGATTTGCATCAGGGCCAACTGTTCAAGGCGCTCGCGGGTATCGCCGGTGGTGCGCCACAACGCCGTGTCCACCGCCAGCAGCAGCGCCGGGCGCGGGCCCTGCCAGGGCGCGCCGAGGTCGCAGTCCAGCGGGTCGAAGCCCAGCGCCATGGCTTTGGCCAACGCGCGGATCAGGCTGGCATTGGCGCCCTTGCCGTCACCACGCTCCACCCGCAGCAAGGCCAACAGGGTGTCACGGCGCAGGCGCCCTTGCGGCGACTGGCCGAAGATGTGCAGGCCGTCGCGAATTTGCGATTCCTTGAGGTCGCACAGGTAGGTGTCCAGCCGCGGCAGCCAGACCGCCGCATCGTCGAGCTGGCCTTCCAGCTGCAATTCGCGGTCGATATGGTTGGCCTTGACCAGCTCGAGGATGTCGCGCTGCAGCTCCCGCGCCCGGCGCGGGTCCAGCAGCTGCGCTTCGTAGTATTCGTCGGCCAGTTGTTCCAGGTGGCGCAGCGGGCCGTAGGACTCGGCGCGGGTCAGCGGCGGCATCAGGTGGTCGATGATCACCGCCTGGGTACGGCGCTTGGCCTGGGCGCCTTCACCCGGGTCGTTGACGATGAACGGGTAGACGTTCGGCAGCGGCCCGAGCAGCGCGTCCGGCCAGCATTCATTGGACAGCCCCACGCCCTTGCCCGGCAGCCATTCCAGGTTGCCGTGCTTGCCCACATGCACCACCGCGTCGGCGGCAAAGCCGTTGCGCAGCCAGAAGTGGAACGCCAGGTAGCCATGCGGCGGCACCAGGTCGGGGTCGTGGTACACCGCGCTGTGGTCCACCTGGTAGCCGCGCGCCGGCTGGATGCCAACGAAGGTCAGGCCATAGCGCAGGCCGGCGACCATCATGCGCCCGCTGCGGTGCATCGGGTCCTGCTCGGGCGCGCCCCAGCGTTCCAGCACGGCGCGCTGGTTGGCCTCGGGCAGCGCGGCGAAGGCTGCATGGTAGTCGGCCAGGCTCAGGCTTTGCGCGCAGGGGCGCTGGTCGAGGTGGTCGAGGTCGTTGGTCACCCCGCCCAGCAACTGGTGAATCAGCGCGGTGCCGCTGTCGGGTAGCCCGGCCACCGGGTAACCCTGCTGTTGCAGGGCCTGGAGGATGTTCAGCGCAGCACCTGGGGTATCCAGGCCGACACCGTTGCCGATGCGCCCGTCGCGGGTCGGGTAGTTGGCCAGCACCAGGGCGATGCGTTTTTCGGCGTTGCCCAGCCTTGCCAGCTCGACCCAACGCCGGGCCAGCTCGGCAACGAAGTCCATGCGCTCGGGGTGCGCCCGGTAGCAGACCACGTCGGACTGGCTGCGTTCGCTGCGCCAGGCCAGGTCCTTGAAACTCACCGGGCGGGTGATGATGCGCCCGTCCAGCTCGGGCAAGACGATGTGCATGGCCAGGTCACGCGCGCCCAGGCCCTGCTCGCTCTGCTGCCAGGCGGGTTGGTTGTCCTGGGCGCAGATGGCCTGCAGCACCGGCACGTCGCGGCGCAGCGGGCGCAGGTTGGGCTGCTCGGGGCTGGACAGGGCAAAGCCTGTGGTGTTGATGATCACCTCGGCCTGCACCTCGTCGAGCCAGGCCTCGACCTGATCGAGGCAGGCGCGCTCTTTGAGGCTGGCCACGGCAATCGGCAGCGGGTTCAGGCCACAGGCCTGCAAGCGCTGGCAGAACACGTCGATAAAGGCGGTGTTGGCCGCCTGCAGGTGCGAGCGGTAGAACAGCAGCGGCGCCACCGGCCATTGCGGGTTCCATTCGCCGTACCAGCTCTGCAGCGTGGCACTGGGCAGCGCCGGGTGGTACACCGCAGTGCGCGGCAACGGCTGCGGCTCGTCCCAGGCGTAGTCACGGCCCAGCCATTGGTTGGCCAGGCAGTTGAACAGGTTGAAGGCGTTGGCCTTGCCGCCCTGGCGCAGGTAGTGCCAGAGCCGTTCGGCCTGCTCGCCAATCACCGTGCCAAGGCCGGTGAGCTCCGGGTCCGGGCGGTCATCGCCCGGCACCAGAATCAGCTGCACGCCACGGCTGGCCAGCTCTACCAGTTGCTCGACGCCGTAGCGCCAGTAACCCACGCCGCCGTGCAGCGACACCAGAATCACCTTGGCATGGCGCAGCACTTCATCGACATACAGGTCGACCGAGGCATGGTTCTGCACCTGCATGGGGTTGGCCAGGCGCAGGCTGGGGAAGTCTTCTGGCAACTGCTCGGCGGTTTCGGCGAGCAGTGCCAGGTGGGAATCGCCGCTGCAGAGGATCACCAGCTCCGCGGGTGTCTGGCCGAGGTCGGCGATGCTGTCGTCCGGCACGAAGCCGCCGGGCTGGGTCCGCAGCAGGTGCATCGGTCAGGCGCCCAGGGCCTGGCGCAGGCGCGCTTCCAGCTGGGCGGCGTCGAGGTCCTGGCCGATCAGCACCAGGCGGGTGATGCGCGGCTCGTCTTTGCGCCAGGCGCGGTCGAAGTGTTTGTCGAAACGCGTGCCCACACCCTGGATCAGCAGGCGCATCGGCTTGCCGGGGATGGCGGCGAAGCCTTTGGCGCGCAGGATGCCGAACTCGGTGACCAGTTGCGTCAGGGCATCGAGCAGCAGGCTCTCGTCGGCTTCGGGCAGGTCGATGGAGATCGAGTCGAAGGCGTCATGGTCGTGGTCATCATGGTCGTCACCGTCGTGGTGCGAATCATGATGGGTACGGCGGCCATCGATATGCGCCTCGGACTCGGCGCCCACGCCCAGCAAGACTTCCAGCGGCAGGCGGCCGCTGCTGGCCTCGATCACCTTGACCGCCGGCGGCAGCTCTTCGGCCACCTCGGCGCGCACCTTGGCCAGGCCTTCGGCGTCGATCAGGTCGGCCTTGTTCAGTACCACCAGGTCGGCGCTGGCCAACTGGTCGGCGAACAGTTCGTGCAGCGGCGATTCGTGGTCCAGGTTGGGGTCGAGCTTGCGCTGGGCGTCGACCTGGTCGGGGTAGGCGGCGAAGGTGCCGGCGGCCACGGCCGGGCTGTCGACCACGGTGATCACCGCATCGACCGTGCAGGCGTTGCGAATTTCCGGCCACTGGAAGGCCTGGACCAGGGGTTTGGGCAGGGCCAGGCCGCTGGTTTCGATGAGGATGTGGTCGAGGTCGCCACGGCGCGCCACCAGTTCGCGCATCACCGGGAAGAACTCTTCCTGCACGGTGCAGCACAGGCAGCCGTTGGCCAGCTCGTAGACGCGGCCGTTGGCCTCTTCTTCGCTGCAGCCGATGCTGCACTGCTTGAGGATTTCGCCGTCAATGCCCAGCTCGCCGAATTCATTGACGATCACCGCGATGCGGCGGCCCTGGGCGTTGTCGAGCATGTGGCGCAGCAGCGTGGTTTTACCCGAGCCGAGAAAGCCGGTGACGATGGTGACGGGGAGCTTGGCCAGTGTTTTCATGGGAGGTGCCCTTGGCTGCAGTGGCGCGGGCATGCGGCGCGACAGCCACGGGCGTTGCCGGCCGGGCGCGTTCGCCACCGGATCACCCCGCCCGGTTTAAAGTCGAAAACGTTGCGAGGCAGGTCTCCTGGCTTGCACCGTGCCGGCGGTTGCCGGCGGGTTGGCGCCTTCCCGCGCGTGCGCAGTGGCTGTGCCAACTCTTTAGTGCTTACAGTTGCGGGGGCAGCCGCGGCTTGGACCGCGTTCCCGTCTTAGCTCCGGCAGCAGCCGGAGAACCTCGAAGCGGCAAGGCTACGCAGTGCCTGCAATCCGGTCAACCGCCGCGGCGATTGACGCCCGCCCTGCCCCGTGATTTGCTAGCGCACTGCGTCAAGGTGCCCCCATTGGGGTGAAACGGGAAACCGGTGCGCCAAGTGCCTTTATATAAGGCCTGGCAAAGCCGGTGCTGCCCCCGCAACGGTAAGCGAGTGATGCGTCTGAACCACTGTGCCAGCAGTCCGGCATGGGAAGGAAACGCATAACCTGGAGCCCCGCTCCACCTCGCCAGCCCGGAGACCGGCCTGGACCCATATCAACACCCCGCGGTGGGCGGGCGCTGTCGTATCCCCTGGGCGTTGCATGCCCGGGGTCGCCGCGCTTGCCCGTTGCCACAACAAAAGCAGCAGAGGAACGCGTCATGCCTATCAGCACCGCCAAACACAGCATCGCCACCCCTACCTCCCTCAGCCAGCGCATGGTCATCGCCGTCGGCGCCAGCCTGCTGGGTTTGTGCCTGGTGTACTTTGCCGGCTTCTCGCACATCGAGGCCGTGCACAACGCGGCCCACGACACCCGCCACAGCGCTGCCTTCCCCTGCCACTGACCGGTTACCGAGAATCCCTGCATGATTACGCGCATTGCCCGCACCGCGGGCTTCAGCGGGCTGCTCGCAGCCCTGTTGCTGACTTTGCTGCAAAGTTTCTGGGTGGCCCCGCTGATTCTGCAGGCCGAAACCTACGAGAGTGCGGCACCTGCCGCCGAACACCACGAGCACGGCGGGGCAGCTGCCGCCCATGAGCACGAACACGGCGGCGAGGCCTGGTCACCGGAAGATGGCTGGCAGCGCGTGCTGTCCACCACCGGTGGCAACCTGGTGGTGGCGGTGGGCTTCGCCCTGATTCTCGCGGCGCTGTACAGCCTGCGTGAACCGGGCCGGGTGCGCACTGGCGCCTGGTGGGGGCTGGCGGGTTTTGCAGTGTTCTGCCTGGCACCAACCCTGGGGCTGCCACCGGAGCTACCAGGTACCGCCGCAGCCGACCTGGGCCTGCGCCAAAGCTGGTGGATCGGCACCGCCGCCGCCACGGCTACCGGCCTGGCGCTGCTGGTATTCGCACGGCACTGGTTGTTCAAGGTGCTGGGCGTGGCGCTGCTGGTGCTCCCCCATGTGATCGGCGCGCCGCAACCACCCGTACACGAAAGCCTGGCCCCCGAAGCCCTTGAAACCCAGTTCAAGATCGCCTCCTGGCTGACCAACGCTGCATTCTGGCTGGCCCTGGGCCTGCTCAGCGCGTGGCTGTTCCGCCGCGCCAGCGTCGCCTGATGTCTACCCCTGCGCTGTTCGCAGGCTTTGGTTGCCGCCGGGGTTGCCCGGTGGAAACCCTGGCAGTGCTGCTGCGCCAGACCCTGGCCGAGCACGGCCTGGCGCTGAATGCTGTGCATGGGGTCGCCAGCATCCGCCACAAGGCGCGCGAGCCCGGGCTGCTGGCACTGGCCGAACGCCTGGGGCTGCCCCTCATCTGCTTCGATGCCGAGCACCTGCTCGGCTTCGAGCCGCTGCTCAGCCAACGCTCGGCCGCAGCCTTCGCCCAGACCGGCTGCTGGGGCGTCGCCGAAAGCACCGCCCTGGCACTGGCCGGTACCCGTTTCGCAACGCCCCGCCTGCACGTGCCCCGGCAAATACTGGGTGGCGCTACCCTGGCGCTGGCGTACGGCGGATAATCCGCCTTTTTCTGCAAGGATTTTTCATGACGGTCTACTTCATCGGCGCCGGCCCCGGCGACCCCGAGCTGATCACGGTCAAGGGCCAACGCCTGATCCACCAGTGCCCGGTGATCATCTATGCCGGCTCCCTGGTGCCGCCGGCAGTGCTTGAAGGGCACCGCGCCAGCACCGTCATCAACAGTGCCGAACTGCACCTGGAGCAGATCATCGAAGCCATGCGCCAGGCCCACGCCAACGGCCAGGATGTGGCCCGGGTGCACAGCGGCGACCCGAGCCTGTACGGTGCCATCGGCGAGCAAATCCGCCACCTGCGCGAGCTGGGCATCGACTACCAGATCATCCCAGGCGTCACCGCCACCGCCGCCAGTGCCGCCCTGCTCGGCTGCGAGCTGACCCTGCCGGAAGTGGCACAAACAGTGATTCTGACCCGCTACGGCGACAGCTCACCGATGCCTGCCGGCGAACAACTGGCCGACCTGGCCCGCCATGGTTGCACCCTGGCGATCCACCTGGGCATCCGTAACCTGGCGCGCATCGTCGACGAGCTGCTGCCGCATTACGGCGCCGACTGCCCGGTGGCGGTGGTGCACCGGGCTACCTGGCCCGACCAGGACTGGGCCCGTGGCACCTTGGCAGACATCGTCGAACTGGTGGCCGGCAAGGGCTTCCGGCGCACGGCGCTGATTCTGGTCGGCCATGTGCTGGGCGATGCGCCGTTCGCCGATTCGGCGCTTTACCGCGCAGGCCACGCCCACCTTTATCGTCCCGGCTCCTGAGCCCATTGCCGGGCAGCATGGCGCCGTAGCACACTCAGGCTTTGCCAATCACGGAAGCCACGCCATGCTCGAGCTACGCCCCAACTGCGAATGCTGTGACCGCGACCTGCCCGGTGACAGCCCGGATGCGCTGATCTGCTCGTTCGAATGCACCTTCTGCAGCGCCTGCGCCGCGCAGCATTTCAGCAGTGGCTGCCCTAATTGCGGCGGCCAGCTGAGCCCTCGGCCAACCCGGGTTGGCCGGGCCTTGCACAACAACCCCGCTTCCACCCAGCGGGTGCACAAGGCCCACCCCGCCTGCGCCTGACGCTAAACACACACTCTGTGCACAAGGGCCGCCCGAGGCCCTTTTGTAGTCCTTTTCAACAAATATGTGTTGTTTTTTCAACACACCTATACTCCCCTATTACCAAGGCTCCTGAATCTCCGTAATGTGCGCTGCCCCGGCTTCGCAGCCCCAGACCTGAGCCTGTTGGATCAAAGGACGCGGGCTCAATTCAACAGGAGTGATTGCATGACATCCGTGCTGCTGGTCGATGACCACCACATCGTTCGCCTTGCCGTGCGCATGCTGCTCGAAAACGAGCGCTTCACCGTCGTTGGTGAAACCGGCAAGGGCAAGGAGGCCGCCACCTTGGCGGCCAAGACCAAGGCCGACGTGGTCATACTCGACATCGGCCTGCCCGACCTGGACGGCATGGAGGTGATCAAACGCCTCAAACTGCTGGACCCTCCCCCCAAGATCATGGCCCTGACCGGCCAACCCGCCGACTTGTATGTGCGCCGCTGCATGGATGCCGGCATTTGTGCCTTCGTCAACAAGGACGAGGACCTCGACGCACTGGTGTTCGCGCTGAAGGCGCTGGTGAAGGGGTATTCGACCTTCCCGCAGATGGCAGTCAACAGCAACAGCCTGGAAAGCGAGCACGAACGCCTCGGCCTGCTTTCCAACCGTGAAATGGAGGTTTTGCGGCGCCTGTGCGCCGGGCAGAGCAACAAGCTGATCGGCGAGCAGATGAACCTCAGCGCCAAGACCATCAGTACCTACCGCGGCCGGATTCTCGAGAAGCTCAAGGCCGAATCGCTGGTGGAAATGGTCGACCTGGCCAAACGCAACAACGTGGTCTGAGACCATGGGCAAAGGCACCCTGGCGTGCCTGCTGCTGGCCGCATTCGCGCTCCCCCCCAGCTGGGCGCAAGCGGCCGGCGAACCCCGCCAACTGCTGGCCCGCTCGCAAAGCGCCGTGCCTCCCTTGCGCCTGGCGCTTGCCGACCGCGAGTGGCTGGCGCTGCGCAACGGCCTGCGCCTGGGCACCTCGCACCCCGATTACCCCCCCTTCGACATCAATACCAGCCAGGCCGCCTACGAAGGCCTCAGCGCCGACTATGCCGGCCTGATCGGCGAACAACTGGGCGTTGCGGTGCAGGTTATTCGCTACCCTGACCGCGCCCAGGCCATTGCTGCCCTGCATAAGGGTGAAATCGACCTGCTGGGCAGCTCGAATGCCTTCGAAGCCGCCGATGCGGGGCTTGCATTGAGCCAAGCCTATGCCGATGACCTGCCGGTGATCGTCGCTCGGCACGGTCGCCCGTTGCGTGATGCCGGCGACCTGACCGGCATGCGCCTGGCCATGGTCGACCACTACTGGCCAAGCGAGGCCGTGCGCCAGCTCTACCCCAATGCCCGGCTGGTGCTGCAGCGCTCCACACTGGCAGGCGTCGCCGCCGTTGCCCTGGGGCAGGCCGATGCGTATCTGGGCGATGCCATCAGTACCGACTACGTGATCGGCAAGGGCTACCAGGGGCTGGTCGCCATCGATCACCTGGTCAAGGCGCCGCCCAGCACCTTCTCCTTCGCCGTGGACCGTGACCAGCAGCGTTTGCTGCAACTGGTCAACCAGGCGCTGCAACGCATCGGCGACAGCGAGCGCCTGAACATCCTGAACCGCTGGACACGCGGCAGCACCACGACGCTGCTCGATCGACGCCTGGATGCGCTGAGCGCCGAGGAGCGCAACTGGATCGCTCGACACCCCAGCGTGCGGGTGATGATCAACACTCGCCTGGCGCCCTTGACCTTCAGCGATGCCCTGCAGCAACCCCGTGGCATCGCCATCGATGTGCTGGAGCAGATCAGCCGCCGCACCGGCCTGCATTTCGAATTCGTGATGGCAGACTCGTTCGACGAAATGCTCGAGGCTGCAGCGCAGGGCAAGGTCGACATGCTTGGCGCCATCGGCCATGACCCTCGCCAGGCCAATCGTCTGCGCTACACCCGCTCCTTCATGGTCAGCCCCCGGGTACTGGTAACCCGCGCCAATGCACCAATGCTGGACACCGGGCAGCCGCTGCGCGACATGCGAGTCGCCGTGCTGCAGGGCTCGCCGCTTCGCCCGGACCTACCTGGCCAACGGGTAGTGGAAGCGAAAAACCCGCTCGAGCTGCTGCAAGCAGTGATCGATGGCAAGGCCGATGCCGCCCTCAGCCCGCTGATCAACGCCAACTACTTCATCAACCAGCTGGGCAACAGCAAGCTCAGGGTTGCCGGGCAATTTGGCGACGAGCCCATAGCGGCAAGCTTTGCCGTCACCCCGGCGCTGCCGCAGTTGCAGGCAATCCTCGACAAGGCGCTGCTGAGCCTGCCCCCCGACCAGTTGGACCATCTGGTCGACCGCTGGCGCAGCAGCGCCGTGGCCAGCGACAGCCCCTGGCGCAATTACCGCAGCCTGGCAATCCAGGCATTGCTGCTGGCTGGCGTGGTACTGGCAGGGGTGCTGTTCTGGAACCTCTACCTGCGCAAGCTGATCCACCAGCGCACCGAGGCCCAGAGCGCCCTGCAAACGCAACTGGGCTTGAGCCGCGCATTGCTTGAGCAATTGCGCCAGGCCAAGGTCGATGCCGAGCAAGCCAGCCACGCCAAGAGCGCCTTCCTGGCGGTGATGAGCCACGAGATACGCACCCCCATGAACGCCATCATCGGCTTGCTCGAGCTGGCCCTGCAGGACAGCCGGCAGGGCCGCAACGACCCACAGGCCCTCGAGACCGCCCACGATTCTGCGGTCGGGCTGCTCGATCTGATAGGCGATGTGCTGGACATCTCACGCATCGAATCCGGGCGCATGACCCTGCAAGCTGTGCCTGTCGAGTTGCGCGCCCTGGTGCAGGCGGTGTTGCGCATGTTCGAGGGCAATGCCCGGGCCAAAGGCATTGGCCTGCATGTTTCGGTGCCCGAAGCCGTATGCTGGGTCGAGGCCGACCCGCTGCGGCTCAAGCAGGTGCTGGCCAACCTTGTGAGCAACGCGATCAAGTTCACCCAGCGCGGCCAGGTGCAGGTAACCTTGCGCGGCACACCTGATGCGCCGGGCATGCTTGCCGTGCATTTGCAGGTCAGTGACAGCGGTGTGGGTATCAGCAGCGCCGATCAGGCCCGACTGTTCGAGGCCTTCGCCCAGGCCGGCGAGCACGCTGGCCGCCAGGGGGCTGGCCTGGGCCTGCTGATCAGCCGCCACCTGTGCGCCCTGATGGGCGGCGAGCTCAGTCTGCAAAGCCTGGAGGGCCTTGGCACCCAGGTCGATGTGCGGCTCACCTTGAAACAGGCCGAGCCCGCCGCCGATATGCCAGGCACCCCGGATGAAAACGCCCAGGGCGCCACGGCGCTGCGCATTCTGGTGGTCGACGACTACCCCGCCAACCTGTTGCTGCTGGACAAGCAATTGGGCTCGCTCGGCCACCAGGTGAGCTTGGCCGAACACGGCGAAGCGGCGCTGAGCCTGTGGCAGGCCGGTGACTTCGATGTGCTGCTGACCGACTGCAACATGCCGGTGATGGATGGCCATGCCCTCACCCGGCGCGTCCGCGTGCTGGAGCATTCCCTGCAACGGCCGCGCTGCCGGATCATCGGCGTCACCGCCAATGCCCAGGCCGAAGAGCGCCAACGTTGCCTGGCCAGCGGCATGGACGAGTGCCTGTTCAAACCGCTGGGCCTGCACGCCCTGCGGGCCAGCCTGGCCACGGCCAAGCCACTGCCCTTCACCGGGCAACCGCAAGCAGCGCCACACAGGGCCAGTGGCTTCGAGCTGGCCAAGCTGCGCCACCTGACGCAGGACGACCGCCAGCTGACCCTGACCCTGTTGCGTCAACTGGCCGAAAGCACTGCCGAAGACCTGCAGTCACTGCGCAACCTGGGCGAGCCGGCAGCGCCCGACGCCCTGGCCATGGCCGTGCACCGCATCAAAGGTGGGGCGAAGATGCTCAAGGTGAGCACGGTGGTGGGCGATTGCGAGGCGCTCGAGCAGGCCATCGCCGACGGCCTGCCGACCGGGCCATTGCTGGCCCCCTTGCTTGAGAGCCTGCAAAGCCTGGAGCGCGAACTGCGCCAGGGGGTCAATGCAATTGCAGGGTCGAGCTGATCTGGCTGATCGCGTCGACCACGTGCCGCGAGCCCTGCTGAATTTCCATGATCACCGTACCGGCCTCGTTGGCCAGTTCCACACCGATGCCGGTGCGGGTCAGGCTCGATTGCATGCTGGCCACGGCAGTCAATGACAGGTCGTGGTTCTGCCGCACCACATCGACGATTTCCAGAGTGGCCTTGCTGGTGCGCGCCGCCAGGTTGCGCACCTCATCGGCCACCACCGCAAAGCCCCGCCCGTGCTCGCCCGCCCGCGCCGCCTCGATCGCCGCATTGAGCGCCAGCAGGTTGGTCTGGTCGGCGATGCCGCGAATGGTCAACACGATCTGCCCGATCACATCGGACTGCTTGCTCACCGCATCGATGGTGCGCGCGGCCTCGTTCAGCTCCACGGAAATCTGCTCGATCACTTCGACGGTCTGCTGCACCACTTCACTGCCCTTGCGTGCGCAGGCGTCGGTTTGCACCGAGCTGGCATGGGCGGCATCGGCGGCGGTCTGCTGGGTGCTGACCTGACGGGTGATGTCGCTGGCGAACTTGACCACCTTGTACAGGCGGCCCTTGTTGTCGAAGATCGGGTTGTACGACGCCTCCAGGTAGACGGTGCGGCCCTGCTTGTCGACCCGCTCGAAGCGGTGCGAGTGGTACTCGCCGCGGTTGAGCGAGGCCCAGAAGTCGCGGTATTGCGCCGACTCGCGCTCATGGGGCAGGCAGAACAGGCCGTGGTGGCGCCCCACCACTTCTTCGTGGCGGTAGCCCATGGTGTCGAGGAAGTTCTGGTTGGCCTTGATCACCCGCCCGGCCGGGGTGAACTCCACCACCGCCATGGAGCGGCCGATGGCCTTGAGCAGGCTTTCGCTTTCGTGTTCCTCGATCACGTGCCGGGTGATGTCGGAGGCCACCTTGATCACGCTGGTCACCTGCTGGCGCTCATCGAGCACCGGCATGTAGCTGGCTTCCAGCCACACCTCGCGGCCGGCTTTGTCCAGGCGCTCGAAGGTACCGCTGATGGCCTTGCCCTCACCCAGCTCGCGCCACAGCTGCTGGTACTCGGCGCCTTTGGCGTAGGTGGGGTCGCAAAAAATACGGTGGTGCTTGCCGCGGATCTCGTCGGCGCTGTAGCCCATGGTCTTGCAGAAGTGCTCGTTGGCTTCGAGGATGGTGCCGTCGGGGGCGAACTCGATCATCGCCATGGAACGGCTGATCGCCGCGAGCTTGGCTTGCACGCCGGCCAACGCTTGCTGGCAACGCTGAATCTCGACCAAATCGGACTTGCGATGAAACTCCAACATGACCCGGGCCTCCTTTGTGCCCACCGGATGCTCAAGAGCATAGATGGGCGCTGGGGGCGTGCAAGCGAACTGCTATCACTTATGGATTAAGCCGCCGATAGCCGGTAATCCGGCGCTGCGCCCTGCAGGAGCCGGCTTGCCGGCGATAGGGCCGGGCCTGAAACCAACTTGCTGTGCCGGGCTGCCGGCCTCATCGCCGGCAAGCCGGCTCTCATAGAACAAACTACAACTCATTGATTTAGCAGGGGCCTGTGGGAGCGGGCTTGCCCGCGAACACCGGCGAAGCCGGTGCCAGACACCGCGTCGCCTGCTTCGCGGTGGTCCGGCACTCCGGCAAGCCCGCTCCCACAGGTACCGCGGCGGGCTCGTGCCCAGTTCTCTGCGCGACAGCGCAGCCCGAAGGGCTGGGTGATCTCCTACAGATAACCGCGTGCCTCGAGCGGGTTATGAGCTTTCCCGCACCACCAGCTCGAAGCCCAAGTCCTGGCGTTCGGCCCCCACCCGCTTGCCGTCGAGCAAGCCCAACAGCGCCTGGGCAGCACCTCGGCCAACCGCCGCCCGGGGCGTGCGGATCGAGGTCAGCGGCGGCACCATGTGCGCCGAGGCCGGCAGGTCGTTGAAGCCCACCATCGCCACCTGCCGCGGCACCTCGATACCCTGACGCAGCGCCTGCAGCACCGCGCCCTGGGCCAGGTCGTCATTGCAGAAGAACAGGCCGTCGACATCCGGCGCGCTGGCCAGCAAGCGGCTGAACAACTCGCCCCCCAGGCCGATGGACGACGGTTGCGGGTCGAGCATTTCCAGCTCCGGCGCCCTTAGCCCGGCCTCGGCCAGCGCCTGGCGGAAGCCTTCGGCGCGCTGCATCACCCGCGGGTCGAGTTGCGCGGCAATGAAGCCCAGCCGCCGCCGGCCGCGCTCGATCAGGTGGCGCGCCGCAGCGCGCCCGGCCTCATGCTGGGAAAACCCAACCGACAACTCCCCCGCCTCGCCGCCTAGCTCCATCATGTGCACGCAGGGCACCCGGCTGGCCGCCAGCAACTGGCGCGAAGCGTCGCTGCGCTCGAAGCCGGTGAGCAGCATGCCGCAGGGTTGATAGGCCAAGTAGTTGCGAATCAGGTTTTCTTCTTCGGCGATATCGTAGTGATAGTTGCCGATCAGCACTTCCATGCCGCGCGGCCGCATCACCTCGTGAATAGCCTCGAGGGTGTCGATGAACAGCTGGTTGGACAGCGACGGGATCAGCACCACCACCGACTGGCTGCGCGCAGAAGCCAGGGCCCGCGCCGCCGGGTTGGCAACGTAGCCAAGGCTGGCGGCGGCGGCCATGACTTTTTCCACCAGCTCCGGCGCGACCGTGCTGACCCCGCGCAGGGCGCGGGAGGCGGTGATGGGGGAAACCCCGGAAAGCCTGGCGACTTCGGCCAGGGTGGGACGACCAGTGGTACGAGAGCCGATGCGAGACATGGATGTTGTAATTTTACTACTTGCAGGAATGGGGAACGGTCACTAAGGTAGCGCTGTCTCAGGACGCAGGCAATGCAAACCTGGTAGCAGGCATGCGTAAAGCGTCCATACTGCCCAAGACAAGACCAATAACACCCGGGAGGGTGGCGCTCGCAATCTCGTTTCGCTCCGTTCGAGACAGCGCTATCTCACCCTGCAGGAGGTACTGATGAACCCTTCCCTGTCCGCGATCGTGGTCATGGGCGTGGCTGGCTGCGGCAAGAGCTGCGTCGGCGCCGCCATCGCTGAGCGCAGCGGCGGCCGCCTGATCGAAGGCGATGCCTTTCACCCTGCCGCCAACATCCAGAAGATGAGCGCCGGCACCCCGCTGAACGACGACGACCGAGCCGGTTGGCTGGTGCGCCTGGGCGAAGAGCTGCAGGCCACCATCGCGGCAGGCGAGCGGCCCATTCTCACCTGCTCGGCGCTCAAGCGCCGCTACCGTGAAACCTTGCGCCAAGCCGTGCCTGAACTGGGCTTCGTGTTCCTCGAACTGACCCCGGCCGAAGCCGAAAAACGGGTACTCGCCCGCCCCGGCCACTTCATGCCGGCCAGTTTGATCGACAGCCAGTTCGCCGCCCTTGAAGCCCCCCACGGCGAACCCCGCACCCTGGCCCTGGACGCCACCCGCCCCATCGACAGCCTGTCGCTGCAGGTGGACAGCTGGCTAAAGCCCTGCGGTGAGCGGAGCCTGGCGCGCACTGCCTGAACGGGCGGTTTTCCGGCTCACCAAAGATAGCGCTGTCTCGACACCTGCATTCAGCAAAAGTTGCAAAAAGCTTCACTCGCTACGCCACTACAACAACGACAATACAGAGGCAAACGAACCATGTTCGGACTGGCTACTGATACCTTCCTGTTGCTCGACGCGCTGGTCACCATCGTCGGGCTGATCCTGCTGATCACTCATTTCAAGGTCCATCCCTTCGTCGCCCTGACCCTGGCAGCTGGCTTTCTCGGCCTGACCTCCGGCATGCCGGTGGCCAAGGTGATGAAGTCGTTCCAGGACGGCTTTGGCGGGGTGCTGGGCTTCGTCGGCATCGTCCTGGCCCTGGGCACCATGCTCGGCAAGCTGATGGCCGACTCCGGCGGCGCCGACCAGATCGCGCAAACCCTGATCCGCGCCTTCGGCAAGCAGAAGGTGCACTGGGCGATGATGTTCGCCGCCTTCCTGGTGGGCATCCCGCTGTTCTTCGAAATCGGCTTCGTGCTGCTGATCCCGCTGGTGTTCATCGTCGCCCGGCGCTCGGGGGTGTCGCTGGTGAAGATCGGCATCCCGCTGTTGGCCGGCCTTTCGGTGGTGCACGGCCTGGTGCCGCCGCACCCGGGGCCGTTGCTTGCGATCGGAATCTTCCACGCCGACATTGGCAAGACCATCTTCTACGGCCTGCTGGTGGCCCTGCCGACTGCGGTGATCGCCGGCCCCCTGTTCGGTAACTTCATCTCCCGCTATATCCCGGGCAACCCGTCCCAGGAGCTGATGGACCAGATTGCCCGCGAATCCAACCAGCAGAACCTGCCGAGCTTCACCATCACCCTGGTGACCGTGCTGCTGCCGGTGGTGCTGATGCTGCTCAAGACCTTCGCCGACGTGGTGCTGCCCGCCGAACACATCGTGCGCCAGTGGATGGACCTGATCGGCCACCCCATCACCGCCCTGCTCGCCGCGCTGCTGCTGGCCTTCTATACCTTCGGTTCGGCCCGCGGCTTCAGCCGCCAGCAGATCATGAAGATGCTCGACCAGAGCCTGGCGCCCACGGCGGCCATCGTGCTGATCGTCGGTGCCGGCGGCGGCTTCAAGCAGATGCTGGTGGATACCGGGGTGGGCAACGTGATCGGGCAAATGGCGGTGCAAGCCGAGATCTCGCCGATCATGCTGGCCTGGCTGGTGGCGGCGGTGATCCGCATTGCCACGGGCTCGGCCACCGTGGCCACCATCACCGGTGCCGGCATCGTCGCCCCGGTGATCGACCTGGTGCCCGGGGTCAACCGCGAGCTGCTGGTACTGGCCACCGGCGCCGGCTCGCTGATCCTGTCCCACGTCAACGACGCCGGGTTCTGGCTGGTGAAGCAGTACTTCAACATGACCGTGGCAGAAACCTTCAAGACCTGGAGCATGATGGAAACCATCCTCTCGGTGGTGGGCATCATCTTCATCATGCTGTTGTCGATGGTGGTGTGACCGTTGATCGGGGTGATGGCACCTTGCTGATGGGCAGGCAGCCCAAAGCTGCATGCCCTCAAGCTCGCGATGGGCTTGAAGGGTCTATAGACGTCACAGCCACGGAGCCTGCCCCATGAAGCGTTCGTTCCTGCTCGCCGCCCTGCTCGTCTCGCCGCTGGCGCTTGCCGTCGGCACCGGCACCACCTACCCGGATGACCCGCACAACCCCGCCCCGCAACCGGGCGTGGACAGCACCCTCAACCCCATCGAAAAGCCCATGCCGCGGGACACCGACCCGCGCATCAAGGGCAACGACCCGGACAGCCCGCCGGCCGAACAGAACGACGACCGCGGCCTGCCGGGGATGGATGGCGGCAGCGGGTCGGAGGGGATGGGGCGCCAGGGTGAAGGGGGGAGTTCAGGCAGTGGCGGTAAACCCTGACTCGAACCGTGGGAGCGGGCTTGCCCCGCGATAAGGCCATCGCGGGGCAAGCCCGCTCCCACGGTTACCCCTTTTGCGGCCGCGATGGGCTACGCAGAAGCCCCGGCAATTACCCTGATATCACCACTGCCGCTTGTCCGGCCGGGTCAGCCCGAGCTTCTCGATCTTGTAGCGCAGCATGTCCCGCGACAGCCCCAGCAGCCGCGCCGACTTGGTGACGTTCCAGTCGGTGCGGTCCAGGGTGCGGCAAACCATGTCGCGCTCCATGTCCGGCAAGCTGCCGTTCACCTCGGGCTCATGGCGCGGCACTTCGTACAGCACCGTGGGCGGTGGTGGTGCCAGCGGTTCGTCGACCAGGCTCAGGCACAGGTTCAACTGGTGTGCACCAATCACCTCGGTCGGCGCCAACAGTACGGTCTGCTCCAGCATGTTGCGCAACTCGCGCACATTGCCCGGCCAGCTGTAGCCCAGCATCAACGCTTCGGCTTCGGCCGAAAAGCGCAGGTTCGGCTTGCCGTAGCGGCGCCCGTGGTGGGCCAGAAAATGCCGCGCCAGGCGCAAAATGTCCTGGCCCCGGGCGTACAGCCGCGGCACCTTGATGGCGATGATGCGCAGGCGGAAGAACAGGTCGCGGCGGAACTTGCCCTGCTGCACCATCTGCTCCAGGTTGCAGTTGGTGGCGCTGATCACCCGCAGGTCGACCTTGCGCTCCTTAACTGCGCCGATGCGGCGGATGCAACGGTCCTCCAGCAGCTTGAGCAGCTTGGCCTGCAGCACCAGGTCCATCTCGCCGATCTCGTCGAGGAACAGCGTCCCGCCGTCTGCGGCCTCCACCAGCCCCACCCGGCGCTCCTTGGCATCGGTGAAGGCGCCCTTCTCGTGGCCGAACAGTTCGGCCTCCAGCAGGTTGGCCGGAATCGAGGCGCAGTTGAACTCGATGAACGGCCCCTTGGCGCGGCTGCCGTCAAAGTGCAGGGCGCGGGCCACCAGTTCCTTGCCGGTGCCGGTTTCACCCTCGACCAGCACCGGCGGCAGGTCGCCGCTGGCCATGCGCCGCTCGGCGTCGAGCAACTGGCGCAGGGTGTGTTTGAGTTCGAGCATGGCCGGCGACTCGCCGATCAGCGCCTGCAGGCCGGACTTCTGCGCCTCGCGTTCCTGGTAGAAGGTCAGCGTGCGCTCCATGCGTTCTGCGGCCAGGGCCTTGTCCAGCATCAACTTGAGTTCAGCCAGCACCACCGGCTTGGTCAGGTAATGAAAGGCCCCCTCCTTCATGGCCAGCACGGCGTCCTCGACGTTGCCGTAGCCGGTCATCATGATCACCTTCAACTCCGGCGCCTGCGCCACCAGCGCGCTGAGCAGGCCGTGGCCGCTCATGCCCGGTAGCGAATTGTCGGTCAGCACCGCATCGGGCATGGCCCGGGCGACCTGCTCCAGGGCCAGTTCCGCGCTGTGACACACAGTGACTTCAAAGCCCTTGAGGCTCAGGTAGGTACTGATGTTCTCGGCGAGGATTTCATCATCCTCGACCACCAGGATGCTGTGCTCCATGGTCCCCTCCCGCTGCAATATTGAAGATCAGACTGACACGGGTTCCTTCCTCTTCGCGGCTGCTCAATTCGACCGAGCCGCCAAAGCGTTCCATGATGCGTTTGACCAGGGCCAGGCCGACACCCAGCCCACCTTGCTTGGTGGTGTAGAACGGCTTGAACACCATGCGTTTTTGCTGCTCGCTCATGCCCTTGCCGGTGTCGCTGAGCAGCAGCGCCACCTGGCCACCCTCCAGCACCTGCACCTCCACACGCAGCTCGCCGCCCTGGGGCATGGCCTCCAGGGCGTTGGCGAACAGGCTGTTGAGGATCTGCGTCAGCTGCAGCGGCTGGCTGGCCACCCGCTGCTCGGCGGGGCCGACGAAGGTAAAGCGCACGCCGTTGCGCTCGATCTGCGGGGCGAAGGTCTGCCGGGTGTCTTCGACGGCAGCCACCAGGTCGACCGCCTCGGGCTCGTCGCTGGTCGGGCGCAGCGACACCAGCAGGTCGCGCACCCAGCGCGACATGCGGTCGACCTGGGTGATGATGTCGGCGATGTTCTTTTGCGCAGGCGGGTTGGCGATATCCTGGGCCAGCTCCGCGCTGGAGCGGATGTTGGCCAGCGGGTTGCGCAGGCTGTGGGCCACCGCCGAGGACATCTCGCCCAGCGCCACGTAGGTTTCGCTGGCGATCAGCCGCTCCTGCTGATGGCGCAGCAAACTGGCGGCGCGGCGCACGATCCAGAACAGGCCGAAGTACACCAGCGCCCCGCCCACCAGGGTTGACGCCCAGATCAGCACGTAGCCGCGGTGGATACGCCGCACCAGGTCCTGGGGCTCTTTATAGACCTCGACCATGGCCAGCACCTGCTCACCCTGGCTGTCGAACAGCGGGATGTAGTTCTCGATGAACAGGTGCCGCGGTTCGCGCTGGAACTGCTGCTCCTCGCGGTCCTCGTCGACCTTGTGATAGCTGGCCGAAACCGACTTGCGCGAACGGAACGCGCGCTCCAGGCCGCCATCATCATCGATGCGCTTGCCGAGCAGCTGCGGGTTGGTCGACCAGATCACCGTGCGGTCGCGGGCGTAGGCGTTGGCCAAAAGCGTGTCAGGCAGGTGTTCGATATGGTCGAGAAACTCCACCCGAGTGGCCTCGGCCAACTGCGGGCTGAACTGCAGGTGGCGCTGGTCCAGGCGCGGGTCGAGCAGTTCACCCATGGTGGTGCCCGGTGGCAATTGCGAATGGCGCACCTCGGCCTGGGCCATGGCCTGGATGAACTGGGCGGTCAGCATGGCGTCACGCTCGACACTGTCACGCACCACGAAACGGGTCGACACATAACCCAGGCTGCCGGCCACCGAAGCGATGATCAACAGGCTGACCAGCGAGAACCAGCGCAGCAGGTTGAACTCGTGCAGCGGCGCAGCCAGCCCGGTGGACGGCACCGTTGCCTTGTCTAGGGCTTGGTTCTCCAGCATCTGCATCGCGTAGGTCCCGCCTGCAAGCCTGATGAAGGGTCGTGGTGCCACTGCTACCAGTGGTAGCGAATGGCCGTCTTTCAGGTAGTGCAACACGCTTGATGAAAGCGGCATGGGTGAAGCTGCAAAAAGTCAGCCAGCTGCACAATCAAAATATAAAACAACGACAAATCAATTAGTTATAGATACTTTGCAATCCAAAATCTCTTAAAAATCCCCAGATTTGGGTAATTTTCACCCATAAATATAAAACCCATATAAATCAGTAACTTGAATCAGATTTTCAATGGTTGACTTTAAGTCCTAACCAAGCGAAAGCTCAGCGACACCCTCGTCCCACCGCCCAGGCGGCTACTCAAGCGCACCGACCCACCAAAGCGTTCCATGATCCGCTTGACCAGCATCAGGCCCACCCCCAGGCCGCCCTGCTTGGTACTGAAGAACGGCCGGAAAGCCATGCGCTGTTGCTGCTCGCTCATGCCCTTGCCGGTGTCGGATACCCGCAGCACCAGGTAACGCCGGTCATGGCGCACCACCTCCACGCGCAACTCGCCGCCCTGCTCCATCGACTCCAACGCATTGGCGAACAGGCTGTTGAAAATCTGCCCCAGCAGCGCTGGTTGCCCCAGCACCTGCACTGCCGGCAACTGCGCCACCTGCACCGTCACCTCGCTGCGGCGCAGCGGCGCGGCATAGGCCTGCAGGCTCTCGCGCAGGGCCAGAGCGAGGTCTACCGGCACTGCTTCGTCATTGAGCGGGCGCAGCGACTGGAGCAGCTCGCGCACCCACTGCGACATGCGGTCGACCTGGCTGATGATGTCATTGACATGCCGCTGCGCCGGCCCTTCGTCAAAGGCCTGGGCCAGCTCGGCACTGGAACGGATGCTGGCCAGGGGGTTGCGCAGGCTGTGCGCCACCGCCGAGGACACCTCGCCCAGGGCAATGAAGGTTTCGTTGCCGATCAGGCGTTTTTGCTGCACCGCCATCAACCGCGCGGCACGCCGCATGATGCCGTACAGCCCCACGTAAACCAGCCCGGCGCCCACGGTGATGGCCAGCCAGATCAATAGCAGGCCATGCTCGATGCGCACGATCAGGTCATGGGGCTCCTTGTAGATCTCGACCATGGCCGTCACCTGCTGGTCATCGGCGTCGAACAGCGGGATGTAGTTCTCGATGAACAGTTGCTCGGGCGGGGTGACGAACTTTTGCTCGCTGCGCGCCAGCTCGAAGTCGTGATAACTGGCCGACACCCGGATCTTGTACTCGAAGGCCCGGTCCAGGTCGTCATCGCCCTCGATCAGCTTGCCGATCAGCGCCGGGTTGCTCGACCAGATCACCGTGCGGTCCGGGGCATAGATGTTGACCAGCAGCATGTCCGGCAGGTGGGCGATATGGTCGAGAAACTCGCCCCGTGCCTTGCGCCGCGCCTCGGGGTCGACATCGGGCATGGCCTGGTCGGTGCGCGGATCGAGCAGCTCGCCCATGGTGCGCACGTTGGGGATCGACACGTGGCGCACCTCGGCGTCGGCAATCGAGGTGATGAACTGGGCGGTGAGCAGCGCGTCGCGCTCGATGCTTTCGTTGATGATGAAGCGGCTGGAAATAAGCCCCAGCCCCACGGCCACCGAGAGGATGATGGCCAGGCTCACCCAGGCATACCAGCGCAGCAGGTTGAACGGCTTGCGCGGCGTGCTGGCCTCGGTACCGGGTACGGCGGGTTCGGGGCGGTTGGCGAGGTCCATGGTGGGCTTCTGCTGCTGGGCACTGTTCATTGGTTATAGCCCAGAGTTGGGGAAAACCAGTGGCCTGGACAGCGGAACCGGGCGTGAGCCGACGAACCCGCCGTACAGGCCACTAGTGTCCTGTCTCGGAAATACGTTCTCTTTTGGCGAGTGGCTTGGGTGTTCGGCCAAGGCGCCGCGACGAGTCATAGCAGGGCTATGGCGAGGAGTGGCAACGCAGGCCGGGCGCCCAAGACGCCGTCAAAAGTGAACAGCTTATTTCCGAGACAGGACACTAAGGCTCGGCCAACCCCTGCAGCAACCTGTAGTCGCGCAGCACCGTCGGCACATAGCGGCGCGTCTCGGCGAATGGTGGCACCACCTTGCCGCGGCTCAGTACCGCCTCGGGGCCGGCGTTGTAGGCCGCCACGGCCAAGGTGATGTCGTTGTCGAACAGGGTCAGCATGCGCTTGAGGTAACGCGCCCCGCCCTGCACGTTGGCCTCGGGGTCGAGCACATCCTTGACCCCCATCTCCTTGGCGGTGTCCGGCATCAGTTGCATCAGGCCAGCCGCCCCCTTGGGCGAGCGGGCCTTGGGGTTGTAGCCGGACTCGGCCTTGATCAAGGCGTGCAGCAAGGCCTGGGGCACATCGTTGGCCAATGCCGCTGCAGCCACCACCTCGGCATAGGGTCGGCCAGTGACCAGTTGCGCGTTCACCGGCCCGCTGCTGCCGGGAGACTCGCTGATGACCCGGTCGTACTGGCGCCCTGGCCGGTGCACGTTGGACAGAATGAACCCGCCCTTGCCATCGCTCGAGATGTACACATCGGCCTGAGCGCCCAGGGCCATCAGCCCCGCCGCCAGCCCCGTCGCCATCAGCATCAGACCACGCATGCCGGTCGCCTCCCCGTTCGTGGCCCCCGAAGTGGGGGAAATACCCCGGAAAACCCGGGGTTTGCAGCACTGACGCAAGCAGCGTGCCGCCCGCCAATGCGCATGGCGCAAGGGCCCGGCCTAGACGTGCACGGCTGTTGCATGGCAAGGCCAAAACGCAACGGAGGGTTTCGTCATGCAGCGCAGAATCAATGCCCAACGCGGTTTCACCCTGCTCGAACTGCTGGTGGTGCTGGTGGTGCTGGGCCTGTTGGCCGGCATTGTCGCGCCCAAGTACTTCAGCCAGCTCGGGCGCTCCGAAGCCAAGGTGGCGCGGGCGCAGATCGAAGGCCTGGGCAAGGCCCTGGACCTGTACCGCCTGGAGGTCGGCCATTACCCCAGCAGCGAGCAAGGCCTGCAGGCGCTGGTAATCGCCCCCAGCGGCGAAGCCCGCTGGACCGGCCCGTACCTGCAGAAGGCCGTGCCCCAGGACCCTTGGGGCCGCCCGTACATCTACCGCCAACCTGGTGAAAACGGCGGCGAGTACGACCTGTTGTCGATGGGCAAGGACGGCCAGCCCGGCGGTGACGGCGAAAACGCCGAAATCACCAGCTGGCAGTAAGGGGCGCGGCCATGCGCTTCGAACTCAAGGCCCTGGGCCGCCAGGGCGTGGTGCAGTTGCAGGTGGATGCCGAGGACCTCGACCAGGCCCGGCGTCAGGCCGAAAACCAAGGCTTGCGCGTACTCAGCGTGCGCAAGCCGGGCCTGAGCCTGGGCGCCCTGCCCTGGCGCCGCGCGCCGGCCTTCGACCTGGTGTTGTTCAGCCAGGAGCTGGCCACCCTGCTCAATGCCGGCCTGCCGCTGATCGACGCCCTGGAAAGCCTGGCCGAAAAAGCCCCCAGCGGCGCTGCCCGCAAGACCCTGGAAGCACTGGTACGGCAACTGTACGAGGGGCGCTCGCTGTCCCAGGCCTTGGCCCAGCAGCCACGGGTATTCCCCGCGCTGTACGTGGCGCTGGTGCAGTCCAGTGAACGCACCGGCGCCCTGGGTGACGCGCTGGGCCGCTATATCAGCTACCGCCAGCGCCTGGACCTGGTGCGCCAGAAGCTGGTAGGGGCGTCGGTCTACCCCTTGCTGCTGTTGCTGGTGGGCGGTGGTGTGGTGCTGTTTTTGCTGGGGTATGTGGTGCCGCGTTTCAGCCTGGTGTTCGAAGGCATGGGCACGGAGCTGCCGTGGCTGTCGCGGGTGCTGATGCAAATCGGCCTGTTCCTGCATGCCCAGCAACTGCCCCTGGGCCTTGGCACCCTCGGGGCGGTCGCGCTGCTGGTGGCGCTGCGCCGCAACCCGCGGGTACGCAGCTGGGCCAGCCGCCAGCTGCGCCGGGTGCCGGCGCTGCACCAGCGCCTGGTGATGTACGAGCTGGCGCGCTTCTACCGCTCGCTGGGCATCTTGCTGCAGGGCGGCATCCCCATTCTCACCGCCTTGAACATGGCCCGCGGGCTGCTCGGCAGCGCCGCCGCCGAGGGCCTGGAGCAGGCCAGCCGGCGGGTGGCCGAAGGGCTGCCGCTGTCCGATGCACTGGAGGCCGGGCAATTGGTCACCCCGGTGTCGCTGCGTCTGCTGCGTGCCGGGGAGCAGTCGGGCAACCTGGGCCAGATGCTGGAAAGTTGCGCGGACTTTCACGACCAGGAAATCGGCCGCTGGGTGGAATGGTTCGTCAAACTGTTCGAACCCTTGCTGATGACCTTCATCGGATTGTTGATCGGCTTGATCGTGATTTTGATGTACATGCCGATCTTCGAACTGGCTTCGAGTATTCATTGAGTGCTCAGGCCAATCGCCGCGTCGCCTGCTTCGCGGTGGTTCGGCACGCCGGCAAGCCCGCTCCTACAGGATTGCGCACAACCTGAATCCGGCGCGGTGCCTGTAGGAGCCGGCTTGCCGGCGATCACCGGCGCAGCCGGTGCCTGCCCACTCATTCAACAGGCCCGCCCCGGTCGCGCCCATCTCTCACTCAGTAATCGAAGCGCTCCACCGCCCGGCGCCGCTCGTTGTCGTCGCGCCGGTCGTACCCGGCCGTGGTCTGGATGTTGGCGTGGTGGGCCAGCTTCTGGGCGATCGACAGGTCGTGCTCTTCGATCACCCGGGTGATGAAGGCCCGGCGAAAATCGTGGGGCATGATCTTCGCGCCCACCTGCGCCCCGCGCTGGCGGGCGATGTAGTAGATGGCGTGCTTGGTGATGCGCGCGCGGGTGATGTGGCTGCCACGGCGAATGCGGTTGAACAGGAAGCTGTCGTCGCGCTCGCCGGCCGGCAGGTGCTGGCGGCGCAGCTCGAGCCAGGCCTGCAACTTGTCGAAGGCCCAGGCCGGGGCGTACTTGAGCAACTGACGGTTGCCCTTGCCCATCACCACCACGCTGCGCTCGGCAAAATCCACCTGGGCCAGGTCGACGTCCACCGATTCGGACTTGCGCATGCCGGTACCGTACAGCAGCGCCAGGATGGCCGCATCGCGCACCCCTTGCGGGCGCGGGTCCGCCGCGCATACATCCATCAACTCGCGGATCAGGCTGCGGCGCAGGTTGCGCCCCGGCGGCAGGCGGCTGCCGGTGGCCGGCTTGATCTCGCGAATTTTCAGTAGCTGATCGTGCTCGATCAGGCCCTGGCGCCAGGCCTCGTTCATCACCCCGCGCACGGCATTCACGTATAGCGACGAGGTATTGGGGGCGTAGCCATCGGCACGCAGCGCCGCGACCAGCGCGATCACGTGGCCAGGTTCGAGGTGGTGCCAGGGCACGTCGGCGATGTCGGCATCGACGAAACCCAGGCGGTCGGCGGCGTCCTGCAGGATGTAGCGCATGGTCAGCTGGCTGGAGGGCGCCAGGCGGGCCAGGTACTGCAGCAGCGGGTTGCGCAGAAGATCGGTCACAACGAGGTCCTGTCACTTGAAGCAGGTCTTTATGACTATCTGCAAGTCATAAAGACTGGATTAACATGAAGTCATATTGACTCTATAGAGTGCCATCACCTTGATATTCAAGGCTTTGTTAGCTGGCATGGATCGTGATGGTAACCCAATCGACCTTCCGGAATCGAACCAAGGTGGCCGTCATGCTCGTTCAGCCGATTAACGCTCGCCCGCGCCGGGCACTCTGGGCGCTGGGTTTTCGCCCGTTCTTCCTGGGCGGCAGCCTGTTCGCCCTGCTGGCCCTGTTGCTGTGGGGCGGCGTGCTGGCCGGTGTGCTGCAAGCCAGCCCTGCAGGCGGGCTGCTGGCGTGGCACCGCCACGAGATGCTGTTCGGGTTTGCCGTGGCGATCGTCGCTGGTTTTTTGCTGACGGCGGTGCAGAACTGGAGCGGTATCCCCGGCCTTGGCGGCCGCCCGTTGCAGGGGTTGTTTCTGCTCTGGCTGCTGGGCCGGGCCAGTTGGTTCCTGCCCTTGCCGGGCTGGTTGATGGTCACCCTTCAGGGCGCCTTTTTGCCGCTGGTGGCCGTGGCCCTGGCGCGACCGATCATCCAGAGGCGCCTGCGCAACAACTACCCCATCGTCGCACTGCTACTGCTGCTGGCTGCTTGCCAGTGGCTGACCCTGGTGGGCTGGCTTACCCATGACGAGGGCCTGCAGCGCCGGGGCGTGCTCGCCGGGTTGTGGCTGGTGGCGGCGATGATGAGCGTGATCGGCGGCCGGGTGATTCCGTTCTTCACCCGCCGTGGCCTTGGCAACATGACACCGGCCCCGGCACGCCCGTGGCTCGACCGCGCCTGCCTGCTGGGCAGCATCGCCCTGCCGGCCAGCTACGCGGCCGGGCTCAACGAAGCGCCCAACGCATTCATGGCCGTGCTGTTTGCCGCCCTGGCCGTGCTCCACGCGGTGCGCCTGGTGGTGTGGTACGCACGGGGTATCTGGCAGGTCCCACTGCTGTGGTCGCTGCACCTGGCCTACGCCTGGATGGTGCCGGCATGCCTGGGATTGGCGCTTTGGCATGCGGGTGTTGCCGTTAGCCCGAGCCTGGCGGTGCATGCCTTGAGTGTCGGCGGTATGACCGGGCTGATCGTGGCGATGATGGCGCGGGTGAGCCTGGGTCATACCGGGCGGCCGCTGGCCGTGCCTGCCAGCATCGGCTGGGCGTTTGCGCTGGTGCAGATGGCCGCAGTGGCGCGGGTGCTGCTGGTGCCGGTCACGTCATTGGGGCTGGGGTTGTCGGTGCTTCTGGCTTGTGCCGGATTGGGGTTGTTCGTGTGGCATTATTTGCCGGTTCTGCTGCGGGCTCGGGTGGACGGGATGCCTGGGTGACGGCGATTTGCGCCTACCAGCTGGCTCGGCCCCCGTAGGAGATCACCCAGCCCTTCGGGCTGCGCTGTCGCGCAGGGAACTGCGGCCGCAAGCGCGCCCGCGCCCTCTGTAGGAGCCGGCACAGGCGAATGCTGGCACCGGCTGTGCCGGTGATCGCCGGCAAGCCGGCTCCTACAGGATCGCGCGAACCCCGAACCAAGCGCCGTACCTGTGGGAGCGGCTTTAGCCGCGAAGCAGGCGCCGCGTTAGATGGCACCGGCTTCGCCGGTGTTCGCGGCTAAAGCCGCTCCCACAGAGTCTTCGTTAAATCAACGAGTTGTGATTTGTTCCATAGGAGCCGGCTTGTCCCCCGAACGCGGGCGAAGCCCGTGCCATACCGAATCCATCATTAGCCCAACCCGCAAAATATAAGCCGCCCGCAAGGGCCTCATCGCCGGCAAGCCGGCTCCTACAGGCTCGGCACAGGCCAGTAGGGTGAACGGCGCCTGACGGGATTGCGGCCACATCCAGCCTCGACTACGCCTGCGCGAAACGTCTACCATCGGCCATCAAACGTTTCAGCATGTTTCGCAAAGGATCCCGATGTCTGTCCACCAAGCCCCGCCCCAGCTCCCCGCCAAATCCACCGTCGTGAAAATGGAAGCCGCCATGGCCCTCGGCAGCTTCGCCATCGGCACCGGCGAGTTCGCCATCATGGGCCTGATGCCCGATATCGCCAGCAACCTGCAACTGAGCGAACCCCAGGTCGGCCATGCCATCAGCGCCTACGCCCTGGGTGTGATGGTCGGTGCGCCGACCCTGGCCATCCTCGGCGCCAAGTTGCTGCGCAAGCATATGCTGTTGCTGCTGATGGCGCTGTACGCCATTGGCAACCTGGCCACCGCGTTCGCCCCATCGTTCGCAAGCCTGGTGGCGTTCCGCTTCATCAGCGGCCTGCCCCATGGCGCCTACTTCGGCATCGCCGCCGTGGTGGCCTCGAGCATGGTCGCCAGCAATCAGCGCGCCGGCGCCGTGGCCCGGGTGATGATGGGCCTGACCCTGGCCATGTTGCTGGGCAACCCGGTGGCCACCCTGCTCGGCCAGTTCTTCGGCTGGCGCTCGGCGTTCGTGCTGGTGGCGGTAATCGCCCTGGCCACCGTCGCCCTGGTGTGGCGCTTCGTGCCACAGCCCCACGACGAACCCCGCAGCGACCCGCGCAAAGAGCTGCGCGCCTTCGCCCTGCCCCAGGTGTGGATGGCCCTGGCCATCGCCTCCATCGGCTTTGCCGGCATGTTCTGCGTGTTCAGCTACCTGGCGCCGACCATGCTGCAGGTGACCCAGGTGGCGCCGCAGTGGATTCCGTTCGGCCTGGCGGCCTTCGGCGTGGGCGGCATCGTCGGCAACATCGCCGGCGGCAAGCTGTTCGACACCTTGCAGTTCCGTGCGGTGGGCATCGTGCTGGTCTGGTCGATGGCCGTGCTGCTGTTCTTCTCGTTCGCCGCCCAGTCGCTGTGGACCCTGCTGCCGGGCATCGCCCTGGTGGGCACCATGATCGCCCTGGCCGCGCCGCTGCAGATCCGCCTGATGGACATCGCCCACGAAGCGCCAAGCCTGGCGGCCGCCTCCAACCACGCCGCGTTCAACCTGGCCAACGCCCTCGGGCCGTGGTTCGGCGGCATGGCCATCAGCGCCGGCCTGGGCTGGACCAGCACCGGCTACATCGGCGCAGCCGCGGCATTTGCGGGCCTGGTGATCTACCTGATTGCCCGGCGCATGAAAGGCGGGCATTGATCCATGCCTGATACGCGGCCGGCACCAGCGCTGGTCGCGTCCATTACCTGCGGGAGCGGGCCTGGCCGGCAAATTGACGTCACCAGCCGATGATTATACATTCTGTATACACGCACTCCCGCAGACTGAAGCCCGACAGCAACCACCTGTAGAGTGCGTGCCCATCTCTCAAGGACGTACCAACATGCCCTTCAAATTGCCCCTGGCCCTGCTGGCCACCCTCACCGCCAGCAGTGCCTTCGCCAACCCCGAATACGCCATCGAAAACCCCTTGCGCCCCGGCGCCAAGGCGGCCCATTGCTCATCGACGCAAACCGTTGACGGCTGCATCTTCCACAGCGTCGCCGGCGACACCTACACCGCCCGCCTGCCGTTCGCTGCTGGCGAGCATTGGGTTGCCAGCAGCGCCGAGGCCGGCGAAGTGGCCTTCGAACAGCTCCCGGCCAGTGAAACCGAGGGCGGCCAGGCTTACCAGTTGATCAAGCTGCTGCCCAACCCTGCGCACAACGCCGACGCCAGCGTCACCTTCGACAAGCTCACCGGCCAGGGCGATGCACAGAAAGTGATCGAACGCCGGCGCATCAGTGTGATGATTCACCCCGCCTGAGTACCGGCCAGCAGCAGTGCCATGCCTCATGTAGGAGATCACTCAGCCCTTGGAGCTGCGCTGTCGCGCAGAGAACAGAATTCGCAAGCGCGCCGCGTACCCTGTGGGAGCGGGTTCACCCGCGAAGCAAGCGACGCGGAGCTTGGCACCGGCTTCGCCGGTGTTCGCGGGTAAACCCGCTCCCACAGGTCCCTGCTAAGTCAGTGAGTTATGTGTTGTTCTATGAGAGCCGGCTTGCCGGCGATGAGGCCGTTTCAGGCCAAGATGCCCCCTGCCAGGGCGCCATCGCCGGCAAGCCGGCTCCTACAAGGGTCAGCATTTAGCCAACTGGGCCAGGCCCTCTTCCACGGCCGCCACCGAGCGGTTGCCTTTGGCCGCTGGCAGCGCCCAGGCTGCAATGTGCAGGCCCAGCGGCACCGCACGGGCGAGCGGTGCCACCAGCTCGCCGTTGTCCAGGTAACGCTGCACCAGGCTCCTGCGCCCGATCAGCACACCAGCCCCCAACAACGCCTGTTGCACCGCGCTGGCATACAGCGAGAACCCCGGCCCGCGGGCCACGAATGGCTCGCCCATCACCTCCCGCGCCCAGACCTCCCAGTCGTTCCAGTCTACCTCGGCGATGCAGCGTACCCGGGCCAGGTCCTCGACACCGCGAATACCGGCCGCCAGCGCCGGCACGCACACCGGGAGCACCTCTTCGCTGGCCAGCGCGCGCTGGCCGCGCTCGAGCCGGTCGGTATAGAACAGGCACAGGTCGAACGGGCTGCGCTTGAGGTTGGGTACCTCATCCACCGCCGTGACCGAGATTTCGATGGGCGCGAGCATTTGGGTCAATTGCGGCAGCCGCGGGCCGACCCACAAATGCGCCAGGGCCGGCGAAGTGACGATATGCACCCGCTGCGGCGCCGCCAGCCGACGCAGGGTGCGTGCGGCGTCTTCCACAGCGTCGAAGGCCACGGTGAACTGCCCCTTGATGCTCTCCCCAAGCGGCGTCAGGCGCACGCCCTTGGCGTGGCGTTCGAACAACGCAGCGCCGTACTGGCGCTCCAGGGTCTTGACCAGCGCGGCAATGGCGCCAGGGGTCAGCTTCAGTTCGTGGGCGGCACGGGCAAAGCCACCCAGGCGGGCAGAGGCTTCGAAGGCACGCAGCGCATTGAGTGGCAGCGCGTGGCGGGTGGGGTTGTCGAGGGGCATGGTTCGAGGCTCATTTTTTCTAGGCCTAATATTCTAGAATTCTGCGCTTGTGACCATCTGCCGCAGCGCCTTATGTTGAGCAGGCAAAACAACAACAGAGAACCACCATGAACTACCCAAGCGGCAAGCAGGCATTCATTCAGGGTGCGCGGGACGTGCTGCCCCTGACCACCGGCATCGTCCCCTTCGGCCTGATCACCGGGGTTACCGCCATCGGCATGGGCATGTCGCCCACCGAGGCCATGGGCATGACCCTGCTGTTCTACTCGGGCTCGGCACAACTGGTGGTGATGCAACTGATGCAAAGCGCCGCGCTGCCGGTGACCATGGTGGTCACCGCCCTGGTGATCAACCTGCGCTTTCTGATGTACAGCGCTTCGCTGGGCCAGCACTTCAACCGCCTGCCGCGGCGCCAGCGCTGGTCGCTGGCCTACCTGTTGTCGGACCAGAGCTTCGCCCTGTGGTCGCTGAAAACCCCGGCCAGCGGCCCGGGCGCCTTCGCCTTCCACTACTACACCGGCACGGCCATCGTGATGTGGTGCGGCTGGAACCTCGCGGTGCTGGCGGGCGTGCTGCTGGGCAGCGGCATCCCGGATTCCTGGCAGCTGGGCTTTGCCATTCCGCTTTCGTTCCTGGCGCTACTGGTACCCAGCATCCGCAACCCGGCCACCCTCGGTGCCGCGATCGTGGGTGGCGCCCTGGCGGTGCTGGCCGTCGACCTGCCTTATAACCTGGGCCTGTTGGTGGCCGCGCTGGGCGGCATCATTGCCGGGGTAACCATCGAGCACTTGCATACCCCTGCACGGGCTGAAGCCACCCAGGAGGCATCGTCATGAGCCCGTGGGTGCAGTGGCTGGTGTTCGTGCTGGCCGGGCTGGGCACCTTCGCCCTGCGCCTGTCGTTCATCGAGTTCTACGGCGCGCTGCGCATCCCGCCGCTGTTGCGCCGGGCCTTGGCCTACGTGCCGGCCAGTGTGCTGGCCGCGCTGGTGCTGCCGGCGGTGATCTTCCCCGAGCGGCATGCTGCATTCGACTGGAGCACCCCGCAGATCCCCGCCGCCGTCGTCGCCGGGCTGGTGGCCTGGAAGACCCGCAGCACGCTGCTGACCCTGGCGGTGGGCATGGGGGTGTTGCTGGCGCTCAAGCATTGGGGGTGGTGAGGCGCGACAGCGAATCTTGGAACCCTGCACAATTGCCGGGGCTGCGATGCAGCCCTTTCGCGGCGCAAGGCCGCTCCTACAAGTACAGCCTTGGTCTGACAGGCATCTGATACTGCGCACTAGCACAGCGCACGGAATATTACCTGAACAGAAGCTGAAGCAACTTTCAAATTAAAATAAACTTCAGAATAAAACAGAAAATATTCATTTGCGCCGCATCGATTAAAATAGTTTCACGCAAACTTCCCCACCCCTGCAATTGCAATAACCGGCGCACCCATCCAGAATCCCCAACCTCAGCCTAGAGCCCTGCAGGCCCCGCGCAGCGTGGGCAACAACAGCCAAAGCAATTACCAGCCTATGGCATGAGCCAATTAACGGCTCACAACTTTTTCACGGCGCGTTGACACTGATATCTTTCAAATGCGCAGCACCCAACTTTAGAGGCAACACCGATGAATGCACTGACCCAAGGTAATATGTTCACCTCCGTCGCGACTCGCGAACATATCTTGCTGACCGGGGCCACGGGTTTTCTCGGTGGTTCCGTGGCGGCACAGCTGATGGCCGACGGCCAAGGTGCAGGCTTGTGCTTTCTGGTGCGTGCCGACACCCCGCACCAGGGCCTGGAGCGCCTGCGTGACAACCTGCGCCAGCATGGTGTCAGCGAGCGCGATTGCCTGGCGCTGGACGCTGGGCAGATCCTTTGCGGCGACCTGCTCGACACCTCCTGGCTGGCCCGTGAAACGCCGCGCCTGATGCAGATGGACCGGGTGATCAACTGCGCCGCCGTGGCGTCGTTTTCGAAGAACCCGAGTATCTGGCCGGTCAACGTCGAAGGCACCTTTGCCTTCGCCGAGGTGCTGGCGCGCTCGGCCCGGCTCAAGCGCTTCCTGCATGTGGGTACCGCGATGTGCTGCGGGCCTGAGCGCGAGTCGCCGATCAGCGAATCGTGGGAGTTCCCCGAAGCTGAGCAGCAGTTGGTGGACTACACCGCCTCCAAGGCGGAAATCGAACGGCGCATGCGCGAAGAACTGCCCGGCCTGCCGCTGGTGGTGGCGCGGCCGTCCATCGTGGTTGGCCACCGCAGCCTTGGCTGCCAGGCGTCGGGCAGTATCTTCTGGGTGTTTCGCATGGGCTTTGCGCTGGAAAGCTTCACCTGCGGGCTGGACGAGCAGATCGATGTGATCCCGGTGGACTATTGCGCCGAGGCGCTGATTGGCCTGGCGCGAAAGCCGCAGCTCAATCACGACCTGTACCACATCTCTGCCGGCCACGGTTCGGCCTGCACCTTTGCCGAGATTGACCGGGCCTTTGCCCTGGCCAATGGCGCGGAGCCTGTGGGGGAACGTTATCGCAAGGTTGGCGTGGACGACCTCAAGTCGCTGGCCAGCAGCTTTGAAAGCCGCATTGGGCCGGCCAACCCGCGGTTGGTGCTGCGCGCCCTGCGTTTGTACAGCGGGTTTGCCGACCTCAATTACCTGTTTGACAACAGCCGGTTGCTGGAGGAAGGGATTGCGGTGCCGCCGCGGTTTACCGATTACCTGGAGGTGTGTGTGAGGTCCTCCAGTGAGGTGAGTATTGCGGTGCAGATGCAGTGGGATTTCAAGTGATGGGTTTGGGTTCGGAGCTCATGGTAATTGCTTTTGGAGATGCATACTCATTCGTTGACGGTAGAGGCTTTTAGTCACCTTTCCGCCCTTACGGCGGGTTACTTTGGACGGCCAAAGTAACCAAAGCCGCCTGCTCCCATCATCCGGCCCCCTGCGCTGCGCTCCGGGGGTTCCCTCGCTCCGGGCTTGCTCCGCAGGTACGCGCCGACGGGCCGTCCCTGGCCCGATCGGCGCTCGACCGGCATCCATGCCGGTCGCC
>NZ_JBJDNC010000042.1:0-21939 GCF_044900265.1 Pseudomonas sp. NPDC089406
GCCCTGCGTGGGAGCGGGCTTGCCCCGCGATGCGGCCCGCCCAGGCAACGCACATACCTGCCAAGGCCCTATCGCCGGCAAGCCGGCTCCTACAGGTACACCTGCGACCTCGATACCCCCACCCCAAGCAAATATCTTTTGCCCCAGCCCTACCTCTCGTCCCTCATCCAAGGGTGCGACAATTATTACCGTTGGTTAACGTGACTTACCCGCACCTACCCTGCGTCAAGACTTAGGTTCGGGGCATCCTCGCGCCCGGACATAGCGATGCCAGCGTACCGTGCTGCGCATTTCTGGACCTCCACCGTCCTATACAACTGAGGTAGATAGCAAGATGGCCAAGGCCGCCGATGTCGTTGTGCAATGCCTGGAAAATGAAGGTGTCGAGTATGTGTTCGGCATTCCTGGTGAGGAAAACCTCGACCTGCTCGAGTCCCTGCGCAAGTCGAAGATCAAGCTGGTACTGACCCGCCACGAGCAATCCGCAGGCTTCATGGCCGCGACCTACGGCCGTCTGACCGGCAAAACCGGTGTCAGCCTGTCGACCCTTGGCCCAGGTGCCACCAACCTGGTCACCGCCAGCGCCTACGCCTACCTCGGCGGCATGCCGATGATGATGATTACCGGCCAGAAGCCGATCAAGAAGTCCAAACAGGGCCGCTTCCAGATCATCGATGTGTGCGGCATGATGGACCCCATCACCAAGTACACCCACCAGTTTGCCTCGGCCGACAACATCCCGGCCCGCATGCGTGAAGCGTTCCGCCTGGCCGAAGAAGAAAAGCCGGGTGCCGTGCACCTTGAGCTGCCGGAAGACATCGCCGCCGAGCAAACCGACGCCCTGCCGATCCCGCGCAGCCTGCACCGTCGCCCGCTGGCCGAGCACGTCGCCATCGAAGCTGCCGTCGAGAAGCTGAAGAACGCCCGCAACCCGATTCTGGTGATCGGTGCCGGCGCCAACCGCAAGATGACCGCCAAGGTCCTCAAGCAACTGATCGACAAAACCGGCATCCCGTTCATCACCACGCAAATGGGCAAGGGTGTGGTGGACGAGCGCCACCCACGCTTCCTGGGTAACGCCGCGCTGTCGTCCGGTGACTTCGTTCACCGCGCCGTAGAGGCCGCCGACCTGATCGTCAACATCGGCCACGACGTGATCGAGAAGCCGCCGTTCTTCATGGTCCGTGGCGGCACCGAAGTGATCCACGTGAGCTTCCGTTCGGCCGAAGTCGATGCCGTGTACTTCCCGCAGGTAGAAGTGATCGGTGACATCGCCAACGCCGTCTGGCAGATCAGCGAAGCCCTGACCGACACCAGCCACTGGGACTTCACCCGCCTGATGGCGATCCGCGAAGCCAACGAAGCACAAATCGTCGAAGGTGCTGACGACAACCGCTTCCCGGTCTACCCGCAGCGCATGGTTGCCGACATCCGTCGCGCCCTGCCGTCCGAAGGCATCGTTGCCCTGGACAACGGTATCTACAAGATCTGGTTCGCCCGTAACTACAAGGCCCACAAGCCCAACACCGTGCTGCTGGACAACGCCCTGGCGACCATGGGCGCCGGCCTGCCATCGGCCATGGCCTCGCACCTGGTGTACCCCGACCGCCCGGTGATCTCGGTGTGCGGCGACGGCGGCTTCATGATGAACAGCCAGGAGCTGGAAACCGCAGTACGCCTTGGCATGCACATCACCGTGGTGATCCTGCGTGATGACGGCTACGGCATGATCCGCTGGAAGCAGGCCAACATGGGCTTCACCGATTTCGGCCTGGACTACGGAAACCCGGACTTCGTCAAGTACGCCGAAGCCTACGGTGCCAACGGCCACCGCGTCGAAAGCGCCGAAGCCTTCCTGCCGCTGCTCGAGCACTGCATCAAGACCCCGGGCGTTCACGTGATCGACTGCCCGGTCGACTACAGCGAGAACGACCGCATCCTCAACAGCGAGCTGCGTGAGCGCGCGCTGGCGGTCTAAACCGTAGTTGCTGCACATCGCGGGGCAAGCCCGCTCCCAAGGCAGATCAAAGGATCTGCGGGAGCGAGCTTGCCCCGCGGTGCTTTTGCAAGCTAACGCCAAGAGCAAAAGCTTTAGCCAAGCGCTGTAAGACCTCCCTTACATTTCATGGCGCCAAATCATTCATATCGGTAAGAAACGGCTGGCTATCCCAGCCTGGCTCGCTCCCCTCTACTGGTTGTCTTCCACAACAACCACAAAAGGAAGCCGCCATGCAGCACCTCTCTGCCACCCCCCCCGTGCGCATCGCCGTCATCCAGTACGACCCGCAAGTCGGCCTCGAACACTGCGACGGCAACCTCTGCAAAAGCCTGGCCCTGGTCCGCCAAGCTGCCCGTGAAGGCGCCAACCTGATCGTGCTGCCGGAACTGGCCAACACCGGCTACACCTTCAACTCCCGCGCCGAAGCCTACGCCCATGCCGAGGTTCTGCATCAAGGCCCAAGCCTGCAAGCCTGGGCCGAACTCGCCCGCGAGCTGCAGGTATACCTGGTCGCAGGCTTCGCCGAGCGCGAAGGCCTCAAGCTCTACGACAGCGCCGTACTGTTCGGCCCCGACGGCCTGCTTGGCCACTACCGCAAGGCACACCTGTGGAACCAGGAAAAGCTCTGGTTCACCCCCGGCGACCTCGGTTTCCCAGTGTTCGAAACCCCCATCGGCCGCATCGGCCTGCTGATCTGCTGGGACATCTGGTTCCCCGAGGTGCCACGCCTGATGGCCGCGCAGGGCGCCGACATCATCTGCAGCCTGAACAACTGGGTGTGGACGCCACCGCCGCTGTTCGACGAAGCGGGGCGCTGCATGGCGTCGTACCTCACCATGACCGCCGCCCACGTCAACAACCTCTACATCGCCGCCGCCAACCGCATCGGCCATGAGCGCGGCGGGCGTTTCCTGGGCTGCTCGCTGATCGCCGGCACTAATGGCTGGCCCATCGGCGGAGTGGCCGGCGCCGAAGAAGAGTGCATCCTCTACGCCGACGTCGACCTCAGCGCCGCGCGCTCCGCGCCCATCTGGAACAGCCTCAACGACCTGCCCCGCGATCGGCGCACCGACCTCTACGACGCCACCCTCGGCTATCGGCTGCATGCGCCGATGCCGCGCTGAGGAGGCCCCATGCAACAGGTGCTCACCTCCACGCGGCAATCCACGCCGCTGCTCATAATTGCCGGCATCGCGGCCATGCTGCTCGCCGCCATGGCGCTGGGACCATGGCCGGACTACGCCCACCTCGCCGCAACCCAGGACCTGCCTCTGAGCCGGTTGCGCTGGATCGTCGGCGATATCAGCGAAGTCGCCTTCTACAAGCACGAACTGCCTGCACTGGGCCTGCTGCTGGGCGCGAGCCTGGCTCACTGGGCCCAGGTAAAGGGCTACCGCTGGCAAGGTTTTGCCATCAGCTACGGCACCGGCCTTTGGCCCTGGCTGTTCACCAGCTCGCTGCTGGGCCTGCTGCTCAGCCACGCATTGTGGGGCTGGACTCTCGCCAGCGGCACCTGGCAGCCGACCTTCGTCGCCTTCGTGTCGCTGCCGGCGGCCATGGTGCTGTTGTTCGGTGGTGGTTGGCGGGTGGCGATCAACGGCGCGCTGCTTGGCGCCGTGCTGGTGACGCCCGCATGCCTGCTGATGGTCAACTACCTGTGCTACCCGCTGGGTTTACCGGTGGTGGTAGGCAACGTCAGTGGCATGGCACTGGGTAGCGCAATAGCCTTCCTGCTGTGCAGACGTTACCCGGCGCTGGTGCGCGACGGCCTGCGGCCAACCACGCCTGCAACTGCCAGCAAGCCGCACTATGGTGTGGCCTGGACCCTGCGCCGGGTACTGGCAGACTTCAGCGAAGCGCCGTTCTTCGGCAACGAGCTGGCCAGCCTCGGGCTGCTGCTGGGCGTGCTGCTGGCTTATGTGCTGGCTCCCGGCGCCCCAGCCTACGGCTCGCAACTGGTGCTGCATCTGGTGACGGGGCAGGCGCTGGCGTCGTTGATCGGTGTACTGCTGTGGCGCCGCCAATGGATGGCCCGGGGCTGGTACCCCACCTATATCCCCATCGTCTCGATCGTGCCGGCCGCGGTGCTCACATTGGGCGGCAACTGGCAGGTGATAGTTGCAAGCGCCGTGCTCGGCGCAGTCGTTGCACCACCCCTGGCCGTGGCTATCAGCCAGCGCCTGCCGGGCCACATGCACCCCTACATCGGCAATGTCCTGGCCATGGCCATCGGCACCCTGGTGATCGTGCCTGTGGTCGGGCTACTGCCGGGAGCTGCAGCATGAGCCCGCAAACCACACCGCCGCGCATCGCCATCGCCAGCCTGGGCGGCACCGTCAGCATGCAGGCCGGCGGGCCAGGGCAGGGCGTCACCCCGAAGCTTGGCAGCGACGCCCTGCAGGCCTCATTGCCGCAGCTTGCAGCGCTGGCACAGGTCGACACCGCCACCCTGTGCCTGCTGCCAAGCCCCTCGCTCGGCTTCCAGGCGTTACTGGACGCACTGGCCTGGGCCGCCCGGCAAGTGCAGCAGGGTGCGCAGGGCGTGGTGCTGACCCAGGGCACCGACACCCTCGAGGAGGCCGCGTACTTTCTCGACCTGCTCTGGCCCCACGACGCACCGCTGGTACTCACCGGCGCCATGCGCGCAGCCAGCCACCCGGGTGCCGATGGCCCGGCCAACCTGTTGGCTGCAGTGCAGGTCGCGCTGGCAGGCGGCAGCCGTGGGCGTGGCGTGTTGGTGGTGATCAACGACCAGGTCCACCACGCCAGGCGGGTGCGCAAAACCGCCAGCCTGGTCATGGGCGCGTTCGAGTCCCCCGGCAGCGGCCCAGTAGCACAGGTAGTGGAAGGCCAGGCACGTTATCAGCATGCCCCTGCACCGCGCCGGGTACTGCCAGTGCCGCAGCACAGGGCCCAGCGTGTCGCCCTGCTTGAAGCATGCCTCGACGCCGACACGGCGCTACTGCAGGCACTGCCCGGGCTAGGCTACAACGCCCTGGTGGTCGCCGGGTTCGGCGCCGGCCATGTATCAGCCACCTGGGCCGAGGCGATGGCAGCGGTTGCCGAACACATGCCGGTCATCGTCGCCTCGCGCACCGGCAGCGGCGCCACGGCCCGCGCCACCTATGGCTTTGCCGGTGGCGAAATCGACCTGCAAGCCAAGGGCATGCACATGGCCGGCACGCTGTGCCCGCGCAAGTGCCGCATCCTGCTGTGGCTGCTGCTGGGCAACTCGGCCCTGCCACAGCTGGACGACTGGCTGAACCACTAAGCCTAAGTGCCCGTATCAGCGGGCACGTTTCACATGCGCCTGTGCTAGGGTGCACCCATATTTAACCAGGACACCCCGCCCATGCTCCCCGCGCTCAGCGAAAAAGAACTCGACCGCCTCGAAGACCTGTTGATCACCTACGGCAACGACTACTCGGTGCTCAACCTGGCCGAGCTCGATGGTTTCTTCACCGCCCTGGCCAGCTCGCCCAAAACCGTCACCCCGGAGCAGTGGCTGCCCACCGTGGCCGGCGGCAAGGTGCCGAAGTTCAAGAAGCCCGCCCACGAAGAAGCCTACGTAGCGCTGATGCTGCGCTACGCCAGCCAGGTCGGCGAAAGCCTCGAGCAGGATCTGGAGCACTTCGAGCCGCTGTTCGAGGAAGGCGAAGGCGAGAACGGCCCGACGATCATTCTCGAGGAATGGTGCTTCGGCTACATGCGCGGCACCCAGGTCGCGCAGTGGAGCGACCTGCCCCCCGAGCAGGACCACCTGCTCAAGGCCATCTCGCTGCACGGCCTGGAAGACAACTTCGAGCTGCTCGACTCAATGAGCTTCGACGAGCAGCAGGCTTGCGTACCGTTGGTGGTCGAAGCCGCCCGCGGCTTGTACCGCTATCAAAAGCAGCGCCACTGACCCTCAGAACCCCGCGCTGATGGTGGCCACCAGCGACGCTGGCTCGCCGGCATAGTTGCCGGCACTGGCGATGGTTTCGATGTAGTCCTTGTCCAGCACGTTGCGGGCGTTCAGCGACACCCGCACGTGCTCGTCGATGTCGTAGAACACACTCATGTCCAGCCGCCCGTAGCCCGGGGCGCTGTAGCTGTTGGCCAGGTCGCCGTAGCGCTTGCCGGCAAAGAACACCCCGGCACCAAAACCCAGGCCCTGCAATGCACCGTCCTGCAGCTGGTAGGTCGACCACAGCGAGCCACTGACCACCGGCACGCCCTCCAGCCGGTTGCCTTCCTCCAGGCGCGTATCCTTCACCAGCTTGGCGTCGAGTACGGCGATGTTGCCGATCACGTTCCAGCCATCCTGGATCTCGCCGCTCACATCCAGCTCAACCCCGCGCACCCGCTGTTCGCCAGTCTGTATCGAGTAGCTGCTGTCCAGCGGGTCGGTAGCGGCGAGGTTTTTACGGCGAATCTCGAAGGCCGACAAGGTGGCGCTCAAGCGTTCGGGAATGATGTCGTACTTGGCGCCCACCTCGTACTGCGTGCCGGTCTCCGGGTCTAGCACGCTGCCATCGCGGGTCAGCTTGTTCTGCGGCGCGAACGAGGTGCTGTAGCTCGCATACAGCGCCAGTCGCTCGGTGGGCTGGTAGACCAGGCCGGCGCGGGGCGAGGTATCGGAAGGGTTGATGTCGATATCGCTGGGCACGCCATTGCGATCGTAGTTGCGGTTGCGCTGCGAAACCTGGTCCCAACGCACCCCCAGCAGCAGTTTCCACTGCTCGCTCAGGTCGATTTGGTCTTGCAGGTACAGGCCGTAGCTTTCCTGGTCGAACCGCGAATCCTCGCCAAAGCCAAACGGCCCAGGCTGGGCACCATGCACCGGGTTCCAGATATCCAGCGGCGCCAGGTTGGCCCGCAGCATGGTCACGCTACGCTTGCCCTTGACCGTCTCCACCCCGGCCAGCAACTGATGGTTCAAGCCGCCGGTGGCAAAGCGCGCGATGGCCTCGAACTGAGCGCTCAGCGAGCGTTGTTCCTCGTCGAAGTCGGTGGCTCGGCGCACCAGGGTGCGGCCATCGGCCTGCAAGGTGCGCTGGCTGACATTCAGCATGCTCTTGGTGGAGTGGTCCCAGCGCGTCACCTGGCGCAGGGTCAGCCAGTCGTTGAGGTCGTGTTCCAGCTTGAACCAGGCCGCGGTCTTGTCGCTGCTGCTGTGGGACCAGGGCTCTTCCAGAAACACCTTGTGCCGTGCGTCCACCCGGTCACCGATCACCTGCAGCCCGCGGTCGTACTGGGCGTCGGTTTCGGTGTATTCCAGGCCCATGTCCAGGCGCGTGCTGTCGTTGGGCAGCCACGACAGCGACGGGGCGAAGTGGCGGCGGTGGCTGTCGCGGTACAGGTCGCGGTAGCTGCCTTCGGTCTGGTAGGCCATGGCCAGGCTGCCGGCCAACCCGTGCTCGGCCGACAGCGGCCCGCCAACCCAGGCCTGGCCGCGCTGCATATCGAACGAGCCGCCCTGCAGCTTCACCTGCGCCTCCGGTACCAGGCTCGGCCGGCGGGTGACCACGTTGATCAGCCCGCCCGGGTTGCCGCGCCCGTACAGCACCGAGGCCGGCCCCTTGAGCACCTCGATGCGCTCGACGCCGGCAAGGTCGGTGAGAATTTCCGGGCGCACCGTCAGCGAGTTGGTCAGCACCCCGTCGATGGCGTAGGTGGTGCCCTGAAAGCCCCGCACGATAAAGCTCTCGACACTACCGCCATGGGTGTTGCCGCGCTGGATACTGCTGACGTTGCTCAGGGCGTCGGCCATGCTGGTGGCCTGCTGGTCCTCCAGCACCTGGCGCGGCACCACCTGGATCGACTGCGGGATATCGCGCAGTAGCGCATCGGTCTTGGTGCCGACGCTGCTGCGGGAGGCCTTGTAGCCGTACAGCGGGCCGATGGCCGACTGGCGCACGTCGTGCAGGCCGTTGATGTTGGTCGAGTCCAGGTGCAGGGCAGGGGAGCTGGGTTTCGGCCGCAAGGTGTAGGTGTTGCCGGCTTGCGGCACGGCCTCCAGGGTGGTGCCGCGCAGCAGCAGTTCAAAGCCCTGGGCAGTGCCCACATCGCCTTGCATGCCCGGGCTGTGCAGGCCGCCGACCATACCCGGGTCCAGCGGCAGAGTGACCCCGGCCTGGGCGGCGAACTCGGCCAGCGCCTGGCTCAGCGGGCCGGCCGGAATATTGTAGTGCCGGTCGTCCTCGGCCCAGGCCAGGGGCGCGGTGATGAAGCTGGCGAGCAGGGCGAGGCGGAACGGGGCGGGTGTGCGCATGTGGGCTTCCTGACAGCGGTTACAGGTGGGTTCAGGAAGAGGACACGCGAGGTGCGCAAAACACGACATCAGGTTTTTCATGGGTTCAGGCAGAGGCCTCATCGCGGGGCAAGCACGCTCCCACGCTATCTGCCACTGTGCCGGGCAACGTGGGAGCGGGCTTGCCCCGCGATGGCCACGACACCCATCTCAAGCCGCCACCACCGTCACCCAATACCGCGTCACAGACTGGACCCGCACCGGGAACGCCATCGCCAACGCCGCCAGCGCCGCCTCGGTATCGTTCAACTGGAACGTCCCCGACACCAGCACCCCCGCAACCTCAGGCGCACAGCGCGTCCAGCCCGTTCGATAGCGCCCCAGCTCGGCGACGAACTCCCCCAGTGGCATGCGCTCAACCCGCAGCACGCCATCAATCCAGCCTGCGCTGCCAGCCACCGCACTCAATCGGCGTACCCCGTCGGCGCCGAGCAAAGCCTGCCCACCCGCCTCGATGCGCACAGTCTCACCCTGCAAAGGCGTTGCCGCCACCGCCCCCTCGAACACCTGCAAGCGGTCATGCCCATCGAACTGGCGCACAGCAAAGCGCGTCCCCAACGGCTGGAACGCGCCCCAGGTCGATTGCACCCGCAACGGCCGTGGGTCCGCCCCCGTGCGCAGGTACAGCTCGCCCCTGCGCAGCACCAGCAGGCGCTCGCTGGCGCTGTAGCGAATATCCACGGCGCTGTCGGTGTTCAGGTGCAGTTCGCTGCCATCGTCCAGGGTCAGCCGGCGACGCTCGCCCACACCGGTGCTGATATCCGCCATCAGCCCGTCCAGGCTGCCCGTGCGCTGCAAGGTCACGCCCAGCGAACCCAGCACCACCAGCGAAGTCAGCGCCTTGAGCGTTGCCCGCCTACCCAGCGCCGCCGGGCGCTGCAACGCTGTATGCGCAAGCTGCGGTGGTATTGCCTGCACCTGGGCGCTGAAGCGCGCCGCCAGTTGCCAGGCGCGTTCGTGGTCGGCGTGGGCGGCGCGCCAATCGGCGCAGCCCTGCAAGGCTTGTGGCGAGCTGTCCTGCTGCAGATGCAACAGCCAACGGGCCGCCTGCTGGGCGACCGGGCGCGAGATCGGTTGCGTGCTCACAGCCAGCCCTCCGCACCCAGCACGATGCATTCCTCATAGGCCTTGACCAGCCAGCGCTGCACCGTGCGCACGTTCACGCCCATCTCCACGGCAATCTGCTCCTGCCCCCAGCCCTCCAACTGCGATAGCAGGAACGCCCGCCGCGCCTTGCCCGGCAGGCGCGCCAGCACCCGGTCCACCGCCGTCAGCGCCTCCAGCAAAGCCGCCTGGTGTTCGGCACTGGGCGCTTCATCCTCGGGCAGGGTGGCCAGGGCCTCCAGGTAGGCGCGTTCCAGCGAACGGCGCCGGTACAGGTTCAGCAGCAGCCGGCGGGCGATGGTGGCCAGGTACGCACGCGGTTCGTGCAGTTCGGCGGGCGGGGAGTGGGTGAGCAGGCGCACGAAGGTGTCCTGGCTCAGGTCGGCGGCATCGCAGCGGTCGTTCACGCGCCGGTACAGCCACCCCTGCAGCCAGGTGTGATGGCTGCGGTAGAGCTGCTGGACAGGGGCACGATGCGCTGGTGGGGGCATGGGGGCAATGACAGCTATTGAGAATGGGTTGCATTCTAGATGGCCAGGCAGGTTTCGGGCAATTGCTCTTCTGGCACAGTCTCTGTAGGAGCGGCCTTGTGTCGCGAAAGGGCTGCGCCAGCAGCCCCCGACAATGTTGCAGGGGGGCGCAAACCCTGGGGCTGCTCGCGCAGCCCTTTCGCGACACAAGGCCGCTCCTACAGGCGATAAACCATCGGACTTCGCCAATTATTCCACCTGGCGAAATTATGGATTGCTCTGCGCCCTGATTCTGTTGCCCGGCGAATCAGCGCAGCATAGCCCTCACACAACCAACCCCCGGAGCCACCGTCATGACCACCCCGATCAAGCTCTACAACTTCCCCAAATCCGGCCACGCCCACCGCATCGAGCTGATGCTCTCGCTGCTGACCCTGCCCACCGAGCTGGTCTTCGTCGACCTGGCCAAAGGCGAGCACAAGCAACCCGCCTTCCTCGCCCTCAACCCTTTCGGGCAGGTGCCGGTGATCGACGACAACGGCACCGTCCTCGCCGACTCCAACGCCATCCTGGTCTACCTGGCCAAGGCCTACGGCGGTGAGCAGTGGCTGCCCCAGGACCCGCTCGGCGCCGCCCGCGTGCAGCGCTGGCTGTCGGTGGCCGCCGGCCCCCTGGCCTTTGGCCCTGCCGCCGCGCGCCTGGTGACCGTGTTCGGCGCCTCGTTCAACACCGATGAAGTGATCGGCCGCGCCCATACCCTGCTCAAGGTGATCGACGCCGAACTTGCCCAGCGCCCGTTCCTGGTGGGCGATCACGCCACCATCGCCGATGTCGCCAACTACTCGTACATCGCCCACGCCCCAGAAGGCAACGTGTCGCTGCAGCCATACCCCAACGTGCGCGCCTGGCTGGCCCGCATCGAAGCGCTGCCGGGCTTCGTGCCGATGCCGCGCACCTTGGTCGGCCTGCAAACCACCCTGTAACGCCGTAACCCGCACGAGGAATGCCGCCATGCGTTCTCCCTGGCACGAAGGTGAAAAGCGTCTGCAAGCCCAAGCCGGTGTAGCCGAGCGCATGGAAGTGCACGGGCAAAAGGTCATTCGCGACTACATGCCCGACCAGCACCGCACCTTCTTCCAGCAGCTGCCGTTCATGGTGGCAGGCGCGGTGGACTCCGACGGCAAACCCTGGGCGACCCTGCTCGAAGGCCCGCAAGGCTTCGTCAGCTCGCCCGACCCCAAGCAACTGCTGATCGACGCCACGCTGCCCGCCACCGACCCGGCCAGCACCGGCCTGGTGGCGGGTGGCGCCATCGGCCTGCTCGGCATCGAGCTGCACACCCGTCGGCGCAACCGCCTCAACGGCCACATCCGTGCGGCCAGCGCCGGCCGGTTGCAGGTAGAGGTGCAGCACTCGTTCGGCAATTGCCCGCAGTACATCCAGCTGCGCGAATACACCCGGGTCGATGAGCCGGCCGGTGAGCGTATCGACGCCAGCGAGCTGAGCGCTGCGGCCATCGCCATGATCGAAAACGCCGACACTTTCTTCGTCGCCAGCTACGTGGCGCAAGAGGATGGCCAGCATTCGGTGGACGTCTCCCACCGCGGCGGGCGCCCCGGTTTCGTCAAGGTCGAGGGCAACCGCCTGACCATCCCCGACTACGCTGGCAACCTGCATTTCAACACCCTCGGCAACCTGTTGGTAAACCCCCAGGCCGGCCTGTTGTTCGTCGACTTCACCAGCGGCAACGTGCTGCAACTGAGCGGCCATGCCCAGGTGCTGCTCGACAGCCCGTTGATCCAGGATTTCGAAGGCGCCGAGCGCCTGTGGACGCTGCAGGTCGAGCATGTAGTGCTGCGCCCGGCAGCGGTATCGCTGCGCTGGGCCTTTCGTGAATACGCCCCCACCAGCCTGAGCACCGGCATCTGGGCCGAAGCCGAGCAACGCACCCAGCAACGCGAACGCCAGCGCCAGTGGCAGAGCTGGCGCGTACTGCGCGTCGAGCAGGAGAGCCTGGATATCCGCTCGTTCTACCTGCAACCCGAAGACGGCCAGCCGGTGACGTTTGACCCCGGCCAGCACCTCCCGGTACGCCTGCAACTGCCGGGGGACAAGCCGCTGATTCGCACCTACAGCCTGTCCAGCGCCCCCTCTGACGGCCACCTGCGCATCAGCGTCAAGGCCCAGGGCCCGGCGTCGCACTACTTGCATGCGCAGTTGCATCCCGGCGACATTTTGCAGGTGCGCCCGCCGATGGGCAGTTTCACTCTGGCGCCAGACAGCCAGCGGCCGATCGTGCTGATAGGCGCAGGCGTGGGCATCACCCCGCTGATCGCCATGCTGCGCGAGCAATTGAGCCTGAACCAAGGCCGCCCAATCCACTTGTTCCACGGTGGCCGCTCGCTGGCCGAGTTGCCGTTCCGCCAGGAGCTCGATGCGCTGCAACAGCAAGCCGCCGGCCTTCTACACATCCACCGTGCCCTGAGCCAGCCCGAAGCCAACGCCGTGCAAGGCCGCGACTATCAGTTCGCCAGCCGCCTGGGCATCGCGCAGGTGAAGGCCATGCTGGCGCTGGACGACTACGACTTCTACCTGTGCGGCCCGGCCAGCTTCACCCAGGACCTCTACGAAGGCCTGCGCGGTATCAACGTGCCCGACGCACGCATCCACGCCGAAGCCTTCGGCCCCTCGACCCTGCGCCGCCACGGCGACAGCAGCCAGCCCGTGGTACCGCAGCCCCCGGCCGCCACCGAGCCAGTACCCGTGTACTTCGCCAGCTCCGCCAAGGAAGCCCGCTGGGCGCCTGGTAGCGGCACGCTGCTGGAACTGGCCGAAAGCCGCGGCCTGACGCCGGAGTTCAGCTGCCGCGGCGGCTCGTGCGGCACCTGCAAGACCAAGCTGGTCAGCGGCCAGGTGCATTACCCCAACCCGCCGGCCGAAATGCCCGAAGACGGCACCGTGCTGATCTGCTGCGCCGTGCCGGCCCAGGCGGAGGAGGGCATTCAGGCGCTGGTGCTGGAGGCTTGAGAGCGGTAGGGAAACCACAGTGTTGCTGATGGTCTTGAAGCACACGCGATTCCTGTGGGAGCGGCTTTAGCCGCGAAGCAGGCGACGTGGTAGATGGCACCGGCTTCGCCGGTGGTTCGGCATCCCGACAAGCCCGCTCCGACGTTTTGCTTGCGATTGATCACCGCGCCCGGCACAAATCCATCGGCATGCCACATAATCCGTCCATCTCCCAACCCCAGGCCCCCCCATGGACCAGATCCACCTGATGAAGGTGTTCGTCGCCGTCGGCGAACTGGAAAGCTTCGCCGCCGCTGCCCGCCGCCTGGCCATTTCGCCTGCAGCCGTCACCCGCGCCATCACCGCACTGGAAGAACAGCTCGGGGTCAAACTGCTGCAGCGCACCACCCGCAGCGTACGCCTGACCGAAGCCGGCAGCCGCTACCTCGAAGACACCCGCCACATCCTCGCCAGCATCCTTGAGGCCAACGAAGCCGCCGCTGGCATCAACGCCGCACCCAAAGGCGACCTGGCCGTGACCGCGCCGATCCTGTTCGGCAAGAAGTTCGTCATGCCGTGCATCGTGCGCTACCTGCAGCAGTACCCCGAAGTGGACATTTCGGCGTTCTTCCTCGACCGCGTGGTCAACCTGGTGGAGGAGGGCATGGACGTCGCCGTGCGCATCGGCCAGCTCCCCGACTCGGGCCTCAAGGCGCTGCGCGTGGGCAAGATGCGCCGGCTGCTGTGCGCCGCCCCCGACTACCTGGCGCGCCACGGCACCCCGCGCCACCCAAGCGAGCTGCAGGGCCACACCGTGATCGCCGCCGGCACGCTATCGCCGCGCACCGACTGGCGCTTCGGCGCCATCGACGACCCCACCCTGATCCGCATGAAGCCGCGCCTCACCGTCACCAGCAACGACGCGGCCATCGCCGCTGCCTGCGCCGGCCTTGGCATCGCCCGGTTGCTGTCCTACCAGGTGGCCGACGAACTCGCCGCCGGCAGCCTGCAGGTGATTCTGGCCGAGTACGAAGAAGCCCCCTGGCCGATCCACATCCTGCACCGCGAGAGCAAATACGGCTCGACCAAGGTGCGCACCTTCATCGACATGCTCGCCGAGCATCTGCGCAGCCACGAGCACCTGCGCTGAGGCTTGCCGCCGCAATCGCATTGCGCAACGCCATGCATTGCAACGTGGGAGCGGGCTTGCCCCGCGATGAGGCCCGCCCGGCAGAAAACGCATTCACCGCTTAGCCAACAAGCTCTTCCATTCTTCCGCTATACTCGCCAACGGTCTCGCCCCTGACCACCTTCAGCAGGATCTTCCTGCTTCGGCACTCGATGCCTTTGTCGGCAGGGGCGAGCCCATCTCTTCTTTCCAGCTATTTTCCTGTCTGGGCGCAAGCATGCCTTGTGCTGGCATCTGCCATGCCCGGCAACCTGTGGGAGCAACTGTCTTGTGCTGCCTGAACCGGCCTCATCCCCGGCAAGCTGGCTCCTACAGGTACGGCACAGGCCTGAAGCAAACGCCGTAGCTGTGGGAGCGGGTTCACCCGCGAAACCGGCAACGCCGGTGCCATCCCTCACATCACTGGCTTTTCAGCACATCCGTGGGAGCGGGCTTGCCCCGCGATAGCGCCATTGCAGGCAGGCACATTTCGAAACCTGCCTCAGTGACCGTTCAAAGCCCCTCGCCAAGGTACAGGCGATGCACGCCCCCAATCCGATCACTCGCACCAGCCGGCACCCCGGCCATCGCGGCAAAGCGCGGCCACTGCGCAACCGCTGCACACACCTCCCTGATGATCTGCCGTGCATCCATCCCCCGCACCTGCCGGGCAACGCTCAGCAAATCCTCGAGGGTGAAGTCATCGCGCTTGCCGTTCACGGTCATCTGATGGCTATCGACCCAGAAGCTGCCAGGCAAGTAGGAGTAGGAAACGTCATAGGCCGGCGTGAGGTACCAACTGCCGTCGGTATCCATCATGAAGGCGGTGTTCTTGGTGTGGTCGTCCTGATTGCGCGCCACCAGGTTGAACACCATGCGGCGGTAGAACTGCTCGGCCCCGTCGCGGGAAATCCGCAGTGCGCGCATCACCGCGAATGCCTCGGCATAGGAGTACTGGCCAGGCTTGCGAAAGTCGGCATGGTCCAGGGCGCACAAGGTCGCCACGTGGATCTTTTCACCGTCCGCGGTGCGGTCAAAACGTTTGGTCATGAAGTGCGCGCGTCCACCTTCCTCCAGCAACCGGCACTCGGTCATGCTGATACCGGCGGCCTCGGCCATCAGGTGGTAGGCGTACTCGATGCGCCCGTAGCCCTGCGAGTCCGCCAGCACGGCCGAGTCCTTGGCCACGTCGAACTTCAGCAGCCAGTACTCGAAACCCGCTGGCGCGGTCACCTGGCCCGAGCGGATTTCGCCGTCAGCATTCAGGGCGATCACCGCCTTTGCCCGCGCACCGCCTGCACTGGTGCCGACCTGGATGAGGTGCTGCAAGGCGATTTCGTCCACCGAAGGGTCTTGGGCTTCCAGGCGTTCGGCGATCGATTCGCGCTCGGACAACACCTCGCTGGCCAGGCGCACCAAGGCATCGATATGGATGCTTTCCACCTTGTCCCGCTCAGTGGCCATCGCCGGGCGGTATTCCAGCGCGCCCATGCCGCGGCGGCCCTGGTACAGCAAGCGCTCGACTGGCGTGAAGGTGGCCTTGTCACGTCCGTGCTGGGCCAGCCAGGCGTCGATCAGCGCGTTACCGAAGTCATCGGGCAGCGAGTCGGCGAGTACCGCGGGCAGGCCTTTGAACGTGTCACGCTCCAGCCCCTGGAATACGTAGGTGTAATCCGCGCGCAACGGCATATGGATGGGCGAAATCTCAAGGCCGGTCCTGACGAATTCGGGGGTGTATTCGAATTCGCCGGTCTGGGTTTGGGGGTTCCAGTTGAGTGCGCCTACGTACACATCCCAGAGATAGATCCGTGCAATCACCAGCTGTCATCCTTGTCGGGTTTTGGGCCACCAATGAGCGTGGGCTTGCCGATGGCTGTACGTACGCCTTGCTCCGGCGTAGCCAGGGCTGCCCGTGTAACCGTCGCGCGCATTCTTTGCTTGCCCTGCATTTTTGCCAGTTGCACCGGGCTTGCCCGAACCTCCTCGACAAGCGATGCCAGCCGCTCGAGCTCACCCAGCACCCGCAATACTGCAATCAGGTTCACCAGGGTAGCCTTGCCAGTGGTGAGCTTGCGGTAGGTTTCCCGGGAAATGCCGGCTTCATGGGCGACGATGTCCTGGCCAATATTACGCTTCAGGCGGATCGCCTCAATGCGTTGGCCAATCTCGTTGGCGATGGCGTCGTCGTTCATTGAAGTGGTTTTCATAACGCTTGGAATCCTGTGCTTACTGGGCGTTTTTTGCCGACTTTGGCTAGAATTCTAGGCGTTGCCAGCCATTCCTGAAAGTGAAAGTCGATAGGTAGTCAAAGCCAACTTTTCTAGGCGCTACCCGTGCTATTTGCCGTTTAAGGCAAGAAATCTAGGCATTGCCATGGCGCCATTAAGGGCTGCTTCGGCACTCCACGGGTTTGCGACATTTCGTTGCCGCAATAACCAGCAGGGGAGGCTTGCAGGTCTGTTTGCCCTTTCAGGGCATGGCCCTGAAAGCGCTCATCGCCAGCCACCGCCCCATCCACCGTTATTGACTCAGGCCGGGCAAGCCAGTACTTTCCAGCCTCCTTCCATCCCGGCCACCCCTGCCGTGCACCGCCCAGGCGTTAACTCGCGAAGCGGTCATACAGGCGCCGACACTTAAATGGCCGCTGTCCCGCAGCGTGCTGCTATTTCGTTATCAAGTGTAAAAGGATGACTGCATGATCATTCGTCAGGCCATTGCGGCCGATCACCCCCTGCTGCTCGACATCTGGCAACGCTCCGTGCGCGCCACCCACCATTTCCTGCAAGCGTCCGACATCGACGCACTGCTGCCACAACTGCGCGACGTCTACCTGCCAGCCGTCGAGCTGTGGGTAGCGGTAGACGCCGAAGACACCCCGCTGGGCTTCATCGGCCTCAACGAACACCACGTGGAAATGCTCTTCATCGACCCCGACCTGCGCGGCCAGGGTATCGGCCGGGCCCTGCTCGACCACGCGCGCAGCTCGCGCGATACGCTGAGCGTCGACGTCAACGAGCAGAACCCCGAGGCGGTAGGCTTCTACCTGCATTACGGCTTCGTCCAGATCGGCCGTTCGCCGCTGGATGGTGAGGGCAGGCCGTTCCCCTTGCTACACATGAGTTTGCCTGGCTAGAACGGCACCCGCATACCCTGTGGGAGCGGGCTTGCCCGCGAAGCCGGCGGCGCCGGTGTTCGCGGTGGTCCGGGACTCCGGTAAACCCATTCTCACAGGGCCTCGAAACATTCAAACTCTGTAGGAGCGGGCTTGCCCCGCGATGGGCCGCAAAGCGGCCCCAGTCCAAGCACGGACTCAATCCCCAACCCCATGCAACCGCAACGCCCGCTGCGCACATTCCTTCCAGCTCAACCTGCGCCGCCTAGGCAGCACCGCCGGCACTTCCGCCGCCATCACCACCGGCATATCCCGCATTCGTACCCAAGCCTCGCTCTGCCAATACAGCAAACTCGCCGTATGCCCACCCGGCCAGCACATCCTGCCCAGCCGCGGCAGGTCATCCGCCATCGAGCCTTGCCCATCCCGCAGCACCGCCACCACCTCATGGGTCAGCCAGTGCCGCAGGTGGCGGTTTTCAGGGATATGGTGATGAGCCAGCAGGGTATAGGCCCCGGACTCGCTGACCATGGTGGTGTCCTGGTACTGGCCATAGCGCAGCAGCCGCACGCTGCGATGCTGGTCCGGGTCGAGCTTGCGGATGCAGTGTTCGTCGAAGAAGCGCCCGGTCATTCGGCCGAGCTCGAGGGCGCAGAACCAGGCTTGGGATTCCAGCCAGAGGGTGTGGAGGTGGCGGTTGTGGCGGGTGAAGAGGGTAGGGTCGTGAAGGTCAGTCATGGTTGGCCTCCATGGTGCTAAGGGATTGGAGCAGGAGGAACGCATGTGCTAAAGGCATGCGAACGCGAGACTTAATCGGCATATCCATTACCTCTGTCTGTGAACAGCTTTCTTAGGGCTGGGTGTCAGGAGCTAAGAAACCTTACACAGAAGGCCGGGCGTATTTCCCTCGCGGGTATTGTATTAGCCCACTCCCGACGTAACAGAGTGTTTCATGCACGCAGTAGTAAACCACAGGCATAAAAATACCGCATCTATCGGGAGCGGATGGCCGCTGTGTAAGGCGTTTCTTAGGCGCTATGAGAAAATAAGACATAGAGTTGTTCGGTGCAATTATTATTTGCGTAGGAAATTTCCCAAAGTTTAAAGGGTTGGGTTGGTGTTTGTTTTTATCGATAAATTTCTATGTCATCCTTAAGCTCTGTTAGGTGCTTGAGTCTTTGGCTGTATAGGCTTTCTGTTACGCGAGCTTCAATGTTTCTCATCGCGTTTCCGGTACACAAGCCGTGAAGCGTAAGTCTGAATTGGACCTCTGCGTCATAGAGGTTTTCGAATGCTTTGCAGGTGTCTTCAAATTTTTCAGCTAATTCGTGATTGGATGATTTCATGTTGTCCAGTTGTTGAGATAAATCAGACTGAACTTCATCAGCTTCACATCTGATTGCTCCTGCTTTGCTCAAATACTGTATCGACATACCAACACCGTTTCGCGACGCACCGGGGTATAGGGACTGATTAACTGTTTCGTATAGGAAGTCACAAAAAAGACGCGCACTATTTAAATATATTGAGAGTTGTGGAAGTGAGACGGCGTTGAAGCTCGCTTCGTGGGCTACTAAATGTCGAATTTCAAAAATTTTCGAGATGTTGTTAATCAGAGTGTCTGGGTCTTCGACAAGATATGGTGCATTTTCTTGGGCAGTTCCGGGTTTAAGGCCGCCAAAAATTTCTTCGTCGTCGGGCTCAACGTATTGCTTGGTGTTCGAGACTATTTGTGAAAATTTTATATTTTTGCTTGCCTCTCGAAAAAGATTTTCGAAGTGAGAGGCAATGTGCTCAATTTTGCTTACTGGTATGGAGTGTGAGATTAGGTCTCCAAAGGTTATCTGGTTTTCGCTTAGTGCTTTAGTAAGCTGGAAGTCAAATTTTATATGGTCTTTGAAATGCTCGGCGCGCTCTATATATGGTGTGCCGGAATCTATAAGTCTTTTTATGCTGTACCTTACTCCAGACTCTAGGCAGGCACAAATTCCCACTATGTGCAGAGATATAAGTGTTGCGTCGCTATCGGTCAAAAATCTAAAGCTAGTTTCAAGTGAATAAAGTTCACTGGATCCACGAAAATAACTTGGCTCCGTTCGAGAGTTTTTCTCTTGGATTTCTGTGATTAGATCCCTTTTCGCCACCTGTGAACTCCTTGTGAAAAAAAAGGCTGCCTAGTGGCAGCCCTTTGTGTGTCAATCCCAGCTCAAAGCCCCACCCGTCTGATACTCAATCACCCGAGTCTCAAAGAAGTTCTTCTCTTTCTTCAAGTCCATGATCTCGCTCATCCATGGGAACGGGTTAGTAGTCCCCGGGTACTCTTCCTTCAACCCAATCTGAGTCAAACGACGGTTGGCAATGAACTTGAGGTAATCCTCCATCATCGCCGCATTCATGCCCAGCACGCCGCGTGGCATGGTGTCGCGAGCGTATTCGATCTCAAGCTGGGTACCCTGCAGAATCATCTGGGTAGCCTCTTCCTTCATCGCGGCATCCCACAGGTGCGGGTTCTCGATCTTGATCTGGTTGATCACGTCGATGCCGAAGTTCAGGTGCATGGACTCGTCACGCAGGATGTACTGGAACTGCTCGGCAACGCCGGTCATCTTGTTGCGGCGGCCCATGGACAGGATCTGGGTGAAGCCGCAGTAGAAGAAGATGCCTTCCAGTACGCAGTAGTAGGCGATCAGGTTGCGCAGCAGCTCTTTGTCGGTTTCGACGGTGCCGGTGTTGAACTCCGGGTCCGAGATGGCGCGGGTGTACTTCAGGCCCCAGGCGGCTTTTTTCGCGACCGATGGGATCTCGTGGTACATGTTGAAGATCTCGCCTTCATCCATGCCCAGCGACTCGATGCAGTACTGGTAGGCGTGGGTGTGGATCTCCTCTTCGAAGGCCTCGCGCAGGATGTACTGGCGGCACTCCGGGTTGGTGATCAGGCGGTACACGGCCAGGGCCAGGTTGTTGGCAACCAGCGAGTCGGCGGTGGAGAAGAAGCCGAGGTTGCGCATCACGATGCGGCGCTCGTCTTCGGTCAGGCCGTCCATGCTCTTCCACAGGGCGATGTCGGCGGTCATGTTGACCTCTTGCGGCATCCAGTGGTTGGCGCAGCCGTCCAGGTACTTCTGCCAGGCCCAGTCGTACTTGAACGGTACCAGCTGGTTCAGGTCGGCGCGGCAGTTGATCATGCGCTTTTCATCGACCGCAACGCGGGCCGAGGAGCCTTCCAGCTCGGCAAGGCCTTCGGCGATGTCCAGGGCGTCCAGGGCAGCCTTGGCGCGCTTGACCGCGTCCGAGTCGGCAGCGGTGGCGGCGCGGGCTTCCAGCGCGGCGGCACCGCCGGCGCTGTCGAGTTTGTCCAGGGTGGCGGCTGCGGCCTGTGCGGGGGTGTTGCCCTTGGCGGCTACTTCGCCGTCTTCTTTATCGAATTCGTCCCAGCTCAGCATGGTGAGTTCTCCTGCTTGAGGGCCATCTTGAGTATGGCCGGTGGATCTTGGTTGCGGTGCTTGGGCCCCTTGGGAAAGGGGGACTGCGGTGCACGCAAATCTGAAATGCCCTTTGCAAGGCTGGCCGGGGCAGTGGGCCCCGGCTTTTTTATGTCTGGCTGCAGGGAGGCGATGGCAGGGCCGGCCTCATCGCGGGCAAGCCCGCTCCTACAGGGGTCTGTGCCTGGGCACAGAAAAGAGGCTTCCCGGGGGAAGCCTCAGCCAAGCCTTACTGGCAGGCTTCGCAATCCGGCTCGTCGATGGCGCAAGCCTTCGGTACCGGAGCAGGGCCCGCGGCCTGAACCGGGGCGCTGTCGCCGCCGCTCGACACGGCGTTGAGCTTGCCGGTGTTGATGGTCGACTTCTCGGTGCTGGTGGCAGCCAGGGCACGGAGGTAGTAGGTGGTTTTCAGACCACGGTACCAGGCCATGCGGTAGGTGACGTCCAGCTTCTTGCCCGAAGCGCCGGCGATGTACAGGTTCAGCGATTGGGCCTGGTCGATCCACTTCTGGCGACGGGAGGCTGCATCGACGATCCACTTGGTCTCGACTTCGAACGCGGTGGCGTACAGGTCCTTGAGCTCTTGCGGAATACGCTCGATCTGCTGCACGGAACCGTCGTAGTACTTCAGGTCGTTGATCATCACCGAGTCCCACAGGCCGCGGGCTTTCAGGTCGCGCACCAGGTACGGGTTGATCACGGTGAATTCGCCCGACAGGTTCGATTTCACGTACAGGTTCTGGTAGGTCGGCTCGATGGACTGCGACACGCCGGTGATGTTGGCGATGGTCGCGGTCGGCGCGATGGCCATGATGTTCGAGTTACGAATACCTTTTTGTACACGCTCGCGCACCGGGGCCCAGTCCAGGCTCTCGGTCAGGTCGACGTCGATGTACTTCTGGCCACGGGCCTCGATCAGGATCTGTTGCGAATCCAGCGGCAGGATGCCCTTGGACCACAGCGAACCCTGGAAGCTCTCGTAAGCGCCGCGCTCGTCGGCCAGGTCACACGAAGCCTGGATGGCGAAGTAGCTGACCGCTTCCATCGACTTGTCGGCGAACTCCACCGCAGCGTCCGAACCATACGGGATGTGCTGCAGGTACAGCGCGTCCTGGAAGCCCATGATGCCCAGGCCCACAGGGCGGTGCTTGAAGTTCGAGTTACGCGCTTGCGGCACCGAGTAGTAGTTGATGTCGATCACGTTGTCGAGCATGCGCACGGCGGTGTTCACGGTGCGTTGCAGCTTGGCGGTGTCCAGCTTGCCATCGACAATGTGGTTCGGCAGGTTGATCGAGCCCAGGTTGCA
>NZ_JBJDNC010000042.1:21949-22252 GCF_044900265.1 Pseudomonas sp. NPDC089406
AGGGTGATCTCGGTGCACAGGTTCGAGCTGTGGACCACGCCCACGTGCTGCTGCGGGCTGCGCAGGTTGCACGGGTCCTTGAAGGTCAGCCACGGGTGGCCGGTCTCGAACAGCATCGACAGCATCTTGCGCCACAGGTCTTTGGCCTGGATGGTCTTGAACACCTTGATCTTGTTGTACTCGGTCAGGGCTTCGTAGTACTCGTAGCGCTCTTCGAAGGCCTTGCCGGTCAGGTCGTGAAGGTCTGGCACTTCGCTTGGCGAGAACAGGGTCCACTTGCCGTCATCGAAGACACGCTTCATG